>DASSRJ010000138.1:0-30341 GCA_035701845.1 Pseudolabrys sp.
TGAGAAGCTTTTCGATGACGCTGAACGGGGCGCCAACGCGACCCTGACAGTCGACCTCGAGAAGCAGGAAATCCGCGGTCCGGATGGCGGCGTGGTTCACTTCGACATTGACCCGCACCGTAAGCATTGTCTGCTCAACGGCCTCGACGATATCGGCCTCACTCAGCAGAAGCGGAGCAAAATCGAAAGCTACGAGAAGAAAGCCGGCGCGGCACGCCCCTGGGCGTAGCGGCGGTCAGGCTGCTTCAACGTGAACGACGAGGCAGGCCCGATTTCGTCGGCGACTTCTCCGAGCCGCGGCCCCTTCCTCCAGGATACAGGCGAGCGATGCGCGGCTTCCAGCGGGCCGGCGTCGTGCTGCTGTAATTCATGAAGTGGCTACCATCGCTGCAGGTTCAATCGCCGCCTCCTTCGCCCATTTCACCGATGTGATGCTGTGCGTACAGCTCCAGGCCGAGCTTGGCGACGAGATCGAGCTGCGTTTCGAGGAAGTCGATATGATGCTCTTCGTCCGACATCAGCTTCTCGAAAAGATCGCGCGTCACATAATCCCGTACGCCGTGGCAATGGGTGGCGGCCTCCTGATAAAGCGCGCGGGCCGACATCTCGGCGGCCAGGTCACAGTCCAGCACTTCCTTCACATTCTGTCCGATGTGCAAAGGGTCGAGCACCTGCATGTTCGGAAACCCGTCAAGAAAAATGATGCGCTCGACCAGCTTGTCGGCATGCTCCATCTCCTCGATCGATTCCTTGCGCCATTGCTTCGCCAGGTCCTTGTAGCCCCAGTTGTCGAGCAGCCTGTAGTGCAACCAATATTGATTGACCGCCGTCAGCTCGTGCCGAAGCCCCTTGTTGAGAAACTCGACGACTTTCGCGTCACCTTTCATAACTCGCTCCTGTGAGGCGCCCGCAGCAAGCGCCAACTTCCTTGCCTCGACAGTAGCAAAAAATGCTGCCGCGCGCTGCCAGTGCCGGCAGCGCATTTGGCCGCACTGTATCGACGGGCCTCAGACCGGGTCTTCGGCGTGCATCGCGCAAGCACAGCCGACAGGGCAGCCGACCTTCGCACCATTGAGGGTTTCGTCGATGATCTTGCGGATTGTGCGTGCGCAGCGGCCGCATTGGGCGCTGCAGCCGAGGCAGCCATAGACATGGCTCGTGGACCGGCGCGTCGCGGCGTTTGCCGCGGTTCGTACCTCGTGGTCGCTCAATACGTTGCAGGAACAGACGATCATCGGACATCCAGTCTGGGTATTCGCTAACCGGCGCATTGCGCTAAGTCAAAATAAAACTGCTTTTTAAAAATGTTCTAAAGTGGAAGCGCCTGCACAGCACTGAAAACCGTAAACAGACGTTGCCGATGCCAAAGCAGCAGCGCCGACGGACCGGCGTCAGGCCGGGTGGCCCCGCGTAGCGACGCGCTAATGCATATCGAGAATTGAGGGCGAGACCGGCGTTGGCGGCGTGGCATTGGCGGTACGCTCGCGCGTCCGTCGGTGTGAATGCGCTGATAACACGTGCCTGGCCTTCGAGTGTTTCGCAATTTGCAACGCAGGCTTGTTTGATTGTGCCACGCAGAAGTTGTCGACGGCATCCACCACCGCCGCACTGATCAGCTGCCGCCGGCCGGGAGAGGCCATGTCCAATTCCTCGTCGCGGTTCACGATCGAGCCTGCTTCGAGCAGCACAGCGGGCATCTGCGCCTTCTTCAGCACGAACAGCGTGTCATAACGGTAGACGCCGGCAATCGCGTCCAGAAGCGCGCGCTTCCACCGGCCCATAAAGCTCTCGGTATAGTGCGGCGTGTACTGCAAGCCGCGCGCCTTCAACTGCTGGCCCAGCATGCTGCCGAACAAAAGACTGTCTTTCGGATCGATATTGTCGTCGGAGACGAAAATCGAGTGGCCTTTGAACCGGTCGCTGAACGCCTCCCGCTTGCCATTGTACTCCCACCTTTCGATGAACCGGTCAGGCACCGAGTCGTGGTGGATAGACAGCAGAAGGTTCGCCGATAAGCCGTTGGCACGTGCCACACGGGCGTACAGGCTTCTATTTGCCCGCCCCTCGGTCACCATGAGGACCGTCTTGGCAAAACCCGCATCGAGAAGAGCCTGATCGATCTGCCTGGCGAGCCGCAGATTGAAATCAAATTCGTCTGCACCACGCGCGCTCTTGGCACCTGGCGACCTCGCGGTATGGCCGACGTCAAGCACGACGCGAAAATCCGGACGGACGCAACTCGCCGCGTCCGATTTCGCCGGACTAGCGGTCGGCTCGGCGCGGGCAATGCCGGGCGGCAGCGCGGACAAGAGCGTCGCGAGCGACACCGTAATCATGCGCCAATGGTGAATCATGATGCATTGTGTGATATTTTCCGTCCTCAAACAATTAGTTCGATAAGCCTTAGGCCCGCGCGGAAATCGCCGCCGCGATCGCGACCGTGCGACGCGCCATGTCGGCGTGCAGCCGTTCGACCATGCGGCCATCGATCGAGACCACGCCCCTGCCCTTGTTTTCGGGCAGATCAAAGGCTGCAATCATCTTACGTGCCTGCTCGACGTCAGCAGGCGACGGTGAAAAGGCTGCATTGCAGGGCTCGATCTGGCTCGGGTGTATTAACGTCTTGCCGTCGAAGCCGAGCTCGACGCCCTGCACGCACTCTTTAGCAAAACCGTCGGTATTGCCGATGTCGTTATAAACACCGTCCAGGATATCAATGCCGTGGATACGAGCAGCGGCAACGCACATCGAAAGCCACGCCAGCATCGGCGCCCGGCCAGACACAAGGCGCGCGTGTGTGTCCTTGGCAAGGTCATTCGTTCCCATGACGAAGCCGGCAAGACGGGTCTCCGAGTCGCGCGCCGCGGCCGCGATCGAAAGAATATTGAAAATTGCAAGCGGCGTTTCGATCATCGCCCAGACTCGGGTCTTGTGATCGGTTCCCATGTCGAGCATCCGGCGGCCGATCAGCTCCAGCGTGTCGGAATTGGATACTTTGGGTACCAGAATGACGTCCGGCGCTGCGTGCGCGGCGGCTGAAAGATCGTCGGCATGCCACGGCGTATCGACGCCGTTGATCCGGATGAAGACCTCGCGGGCACCGAAACCGCCCGCCTTGACGGCATCGACAACCTGCCGGCGCGCCGCCTCCTTGGCATCGGGCGCAACCGAATCCTCAAGGTCGAAGATCACGCCATCGGCCGGCAGCGTCCTGGCTTTATCCAAGGCGCGCGCACTGGATCCGGGCATGTACAAAACGCTGCGCCGCGGTCGGATCTTCATTATGGTCTCCGGTTAAGCAACACGAAGCCTAGCTTCCGCAATGCGGATGCGCCACTCCCGCAACGGGTTGCCAGAGGCGGTGACGGCGTGATTGTGTGAGACGGAAAACGCAATTTTGGTGAGCCAGGTGTCGCTTCCCAGTCAATTGATCGACGGCTACCGGGCATTTCTGACGGGCGGTTTGCGCGCCGAGCAGGATCGCTATCGCGAGCTTGCACGCAGCGGACAATCGCCTGAGATCATGGTGATCGGCTGCTGCGACTCCCGTTGCTCGCCTGAAGTTATTTTTAACGCCCGCCCGGGCGAGCTTTTCGTTGTCCGCAATATCGCAAACCTGGTCCCTCCCTATGCACCGGACGCGCTGGCGCACGGGGTGTCCGCCGCGCTGGAATTCGGCGTCATGGCGCTGAGGGTCAAGCACATCGTTGTGCTCGGCCATGCGCAGTGCGGCGGCGTCAAGGCATTCGCCGAAGATGCCGAGCCGCTGACGCCCGGCGATTTCATCGGCAACTGGATGAAACTGATGACGCCCGCAGCGGACAGGATCGGCCCGCGCGGCAGCCGCCCGATGGGCGAATATCTTACCCTGCTGGAGCAAGCGAACGTCGCACTTAGCCTCGACAACCTGCTGACCTTCCCGCGCCTGCGGGCGAAGGTCGATCGCGGCGACATCAGATTGCACGGCGCCTATTTTGGAGTGGCCACCGGTCAGCTTTCGGTGCGCGACCCGGCAACCGGAAAATTCTCGCAGGTGGCCGCCGACGAGTACGCGCAGCTTTTTGCCCGGCCAAATTTCTGAGCGGCGCAACGGCTTACTCTGCCTTAACCCTGATCCTGCGAATTCACCTTGGAAATCCGTCGCGCGCGGCCCGATATGGTTACCAAGAATGCGCGGTTTCCGTCTAACGCGATGGTAATGACCTGCGGCTAGAGATAGCCGGATTTTCTCATGACCGGAACGTTCGAAACCGTGCTTGAAGAGCGGTCGATTATCGCCGAGATCGAGGGGACCTTCGCATCGGGATCGGCCGACAAGCAGGCGGATATCCTTCGCCGCGTCACCGACCTTTTCCTCGCCGGCGCCGACAACTATTCCGACGACCACGTCGACCTGTTCGACGGCGTGATATCGCGGATCGCTGAGAAAATAGAAACCAAGGCGCGGGCCGAGCTTGCCCATCGCCTGGCGCCCGCACCCAATGCACCGCCGATGACCGTGCGCAAACTTGCGCATGACGAGTCGATCGAGGTTGCAGGACCAATCTTGAGTCTGTCCAGCAGATTGTCCGACGAAGACCTGCTGGCGATCGCAAGCGGCAAGAGCCAGGACCGGCTGCTCGCCATTTCAAAACGTCCGTCGCTCAGCGAGAAAGTCAGCGACGTGCTGGTCGCGCATGGTAATCGCGACGTCGTTCTTTCCGTGACGCGCAACGAAGGCGCGCGTATTTCGGATGCCGGCTACACCAAACTGGTCGACCGATCGATCAACGACGAAGTGCTCGCGATTTGCGTTTCGATGCGCAAGGACATCCCGCAGGAGCACTTCAATGCATTGATCGCGAAGGCCTCCGAGGTCGTTTTCGAGAAGCTGGCGGCAAGCAATCCGCACGCGGTTTACGAAGTCCACAAGGTGCTGACTGATATCACCGGGCAGGATCCGGCCGGGCAGCCAAAGACAAAGCGAGACTATCGGGAGGCAGCGGCGCGGTTCGACGTCGTCAGACGTTCGGGCGCTCCGCTCGACCCGGTGGTCTGCGAATACGCCAGGAACGGCAAGTTCGAGGAAACGGTCGCCGCGCTGTCGGCGCTGTCCGGAGCCCCGATCAAGCTCGTCGAAAGCGTCATGAATGACGCCCGTCCGGACAGCGATTTCGCCCTGATTTTGGCCAAAGCTGCCGGTCTTTCGTGGCCGACCGTCAAACAAATATGCATTTTACGCCGCAAGGTCTTCCGCTTTTCCCCGCAGGCAATTGAAAACGCGCGCCATGGCTTCGACCGCCTGCAGGCAACTACGGCGCAACGCCTCGTCCGCTTCTACAACGAACGCCATGCCGCGCTGGCAGATTTCCAGCAACTCGAACAGAAAATGCGCGCACAGGAAAGTACCGCGCGCGCATCCTAGAGTTTCAGTTCCCAAAACCTAAGTTTACGCGGCGCGCCGCTTCGCCTGAATCAGCTTGCGATTGATCAGACTCTCCGCAATCTGCACCGCGTTGAGCGCGGCACCCTTGCGCAAATTGTCGGACACGACCCACAGCTGCAGGCCGTTCTCGATGGTGCCATCCTCACGAATGCGGCTGATATAGGTTGCATCCTCGCCCACGCATTCATAAGGCGTCACATAGCCGCCGTCCTCACGCTTGTCGATGACGAGGCATCCCGGCGCGTTGCGCAGAATGTCGCGCGCTTCGTCTGCGGTGATCGGATTTTCAAACTCGATGTTGACGGCTTCTGAATGGCCGACAAAGACCGGCACTCGTACACAGGTCGCACTGAGCTTGATCTTGGGATCGAGAATCTTCTTGGTCTCGACCACCATCTTCCATTCTTCCTTCGTGTAGCCGTCGTCCATGAACACATCGATATGCGGGATGACATTGAAGGCGATCCGCTTGGAGAACTTCTTGGCTTCCACTTCATCGAGCGTGAACACCGCCTTGCTCTGCGAGAACAGCTCGTCCATCGCATCCTTGCCGGCGCCGGAAACCGACTGATAGGTCGCAACCACGACGCGCCTGATCTTTGCCTTGTCGTGCAGCGGCTTCAGCGCCACCACAAGCTGGGCGGTCGAGCAATTCGGATTGGCGATGATATTCTTCCTGGTGAAGCCAGCGATCGCATCTGCATTCACTTCCGGAACGATCAACGGAACGTCCGGGTCCATGCGCCAGGCCGACGAGTTGTCGATCACCACCGCGCCCTGCGCGGCAATTTTCGGCGACCATTCCCTGGACACCGCCCCGCCGGCTGACATCAGACAGATGTCGACATCCGAAAAATCAAAATGGTCGAGCGCCTTCACTTTCAGCGTCTTGTCGCCGAACGAGCATTCCACGCCCTGGCTGCGCCGCGACGCGACGGCGACCACTTCGTCGGCGGGAAAATTGCGCTCGGCCAGAATGTCGAGCATCTCGCGCCCGACATTGCCGGTGGCACCCACCACGGCGACCTTGTAACCCATTGTTAACGCTCCGGAATAAATTACCACCGGGTCTCCGGTAAGGGGCAACCGGTTGGCAGCGCTTCTAGGCGAGAACTGCGTCCAGCACAACGGCACCCAGCCAAAGACGACCGCATGCACCCCGCCCTGCGCTCATGGCGAGATGAACTGCCGTCCAGCTCCGTACGCCTTCTCGCATATCTGTGTGCGGTTGCGCTGTTGTCCATAGCGGCCGCCCGTCTTTCTGAATCGCCGAAAGCGATTGCTGCCATCGGTCCGGAGCATGAGTCAAAATGGATCGAGATCGGGCGGCCTTTCCCGGCCTTTGCGTTGTCGATCCCTGAAGCAGCCGAAGTCCCTTCCACCTACGCCATCCGCCGGCACGCCGACGGCGGTGGACGCAAGGACATTCTCGAGCTTGGCGACACCGACGACAGTGCACCCTACCTGCACGTCGAGATTTATCGGCCCGGCACCGAAATCCGCAACTTCGCCGATCCACAAGCCGTGATCGCTGATGGCGCAGCGGCGCTTGGACCGGACGAGCTCAGCCGTGCGGATCAGGACCTGGCCAGCAAGTTCGGCCCGCTGACGGTCTTTTTCTTCGCCACCTCGAAAGGCACACCGCGTCGATGCCTGGCCTATGTACGCGCGTTCGATGATCCGCGCCTGCAATTGTCCGGCTGGTTCTGCCAGGGCGGTAGCGAATTTATCCAGCAGAGCACCCTGGCCTGTGCACTCGATCGACTGACCCTGCTGGCTGCCGGCAGCGAGCCGAAAGTCGGCGTTCTTTTCGCACAGGCGGAGCGTAACCGTACGTTTTGCGGCCAGCGCGATCCGATCCTGACGGCAACGCCGAAATATCATCTGCTCTGGAAAGCATTGGCGAGCCGGCCAAAGCCACGTCGTATCGGTCGCTAGCGGGTCACCGATTGAGAAACGGATTTTGCCAGCCGCCACGTTCCTGCGAGCGCGGCGGATAGGTCGTTTCGAGATAATTCAGCACCAGTTCACGGTCCTTGCCTTCCAACACAGGCATGCCGTGTTTCGTCGTCATCCAGCTCAGCGTGTCATCCCACTGCCGACGGTTCATGCCCTGTTGCGTCACAAGCCTGAAGCCGTGACATGCCGTGCACGCATAGAACGTTTCGTCGCGGCCCGCACCTGCGGGAAACTCCTCGGGGCTTTCGTCGCGCGGCGTGAAGTTTTGCGCCTGCGCAAAGGCGACAGGGGTCGCGATAGCGAAAAATGACGTGGCGAGAAGCAAGGTCGTGACGCGGTACATAGGGCATGAAACCGGTTGCTTGCTGGGTTGAAACGCCGGGCGGAAAACCGCCCGGCGTTTCAATTTTCCATGGCGACTGCAGACCTCAGCCGATCAGCACCGCGACACGGTGCATCGGATTGCCACCATAGCCCTGCGGATTCCAGAGGCCGGCGACATGCGGTTGCGCGACGCCGCGCGTATCCGTGCCCCGCGCCCAGATCTCGTAGTAGCCGTCGGACGGCAGCTTCAATGTCGCTGCCCAGCGCTGCCAATCGTATTTGTTCTTTGGTTTTTCAAGCTTGGCGCGGATCCAGGTGGCGCCATAGTCTATGGAGATGTTCACCAGTCTCACTTCATGATCGCCGGCCCAGGCCGCACCACGCAGATTCACTTCCTTGGTGCCCGCCGCCAGCTTGGTGCCATTCGCCGGACTGGTAATGATCGAGCGGACCGGCATCGACTCCAGGTCCCTGAAGTTTTTCATATCCGGCTTTTCGCCCGGGACCATGGGCTTGATTGCGACGCGGTAGGAGGTTTCGCCCATACCGGGGCCATCGTGATACTTGTCGCGGATCCAGATGCGATTGAACCACTTCGCCGACACCGAGCCCGGCCAGCCCGGAATCACCAAGCGTACCGGAAAACCGTGAATGTTTGGCAGCGGCTGTCCGTTCATTGCCCACACAATCAGGTTGTTCTCGTCCATCAGCTTCCTGATCGGGACGCCACGCGACAAGGCCGGCTTGCTTGCATCGCCCGACAGGTGCGGGTCGGCGCCATAATGGCCGCTGAACACCGCCGAGGGCTTCACGCCGGCCGCCTTGAGTACGTCGGCAACCCGCACGCCGGTCCATTCGGCGCAGCCGGCGCCGCCATTTGTCCACTGATTGCCGCGCGCCTGCGGCGTGAAGAACGAGCGGCCGTTACCTCCGCATTCCAGCACCATGCGCCTGGTCACCGGCTTGAATTTCGACTGGAGCTCGCCAAGCGTGAGCTCAAGCTTCTTGTTGACCTCGCCGTCGACCGTAATCTTCCACGAGTTTGCGTCCTTGGCCTGTTCGGGAATCTGCCCGTTGTTGCGGACGTAGAATTTGTCGGTCGGTGTCGTCGCGTCGTCGAGCAGGCTTTCCGGTGTTTCCGCCACCAGCGGTTTCTCGCCGAGCACAACCAGCTTGTCGCTCTTGCCTGGGAAATTGAGGTAGGTCGGGCCCTTCTTGGCAACTGCGGCGGGGGCGGCCGGCGATGGCGCCGCGGGTGCGCCTTGCGCCATGGCGGCCGGAATCATGCCGCCCGGCATGTTGACTGCAAATGGGATCGCGCCGCCGACGGCGGCGCTCATCGCGGCAAGCCCTGCGCCGTTGACAAAACCGCGCCGGCTTGGCCCCGTCACGCGTCCGAACACCAGCGCGTCGGCTCGCACCGGATCGTCGCGGTACAATTCATTGATTGAGCGTTCTGTCTGTCCTGTCATGATCATCTCCGCCCCAAGTCAGGCCCTTCGACAGGGCCTTTGTTCTCGTTCGAGGCTAACCGGCACAAAATTCTTCCACCATGTGACCAATTGGCCGGATACAAATCCTCACGTGCAAGGCGGGAGGTTGCAGTGCACGCTCCATCCACCATTGCCTCGGGTGGGCCTGCGGACGATAGTACGCGAACCGACCGATCAGGATTTCACGTGGTGCACACGCAGCACGACCGCCTTACGGCATTGCTCCCGCGGCTGTACGCGTTTGCCCGCACCATGCTGGGCGATGCCGACAAGGCTCGCGATCTCGTGCAGGAGGCAGCGACCAGGGCGCTTGCCGCCCGCCAGGTCCCCGGTGATGCGCCGGCTTATCGGGCCTGGATGTTTCGCATCGTCCGAAATGCAGCGCTCGACGAACTACGCCGCAAGCGGCAACCGTGTCCGGACGATTTTGGCGAAGTCGATCTTTGGGATTTTGACCACGCCCGCATCGCCAAAATTACCGTGGAGCAGGGTCTCGCTATCCTTGCTCCCACGCACCGCGAAATAATCTCCTTGATTGACATTGCCGGTTTCAGCTACGGCGAAGCCGCGGAATTACTGAATGTTCCTGTTGGAACAATCATGAGCCGTATCACCCGCGCCCGTGGCGCTTTGCTCGCGGCAATCGAAGGCAGCAGCATCAGGCCCTTGAAATCGAGCCATGGATACTGAGCCGAAAAACAAGGATTACCTGCTGCTCAACGCGCTGGTGGACGGCGAACTGGCGCCGCAGCAGCGCGCGGAAATCGCGGCACGCCTTGCGGTTGACCGCGATTTTGCGCGTGCCCATGCGACGCTTGCCAGGCTGAAGGCTTCCATCGGCGAAATTGCCGACGGAGCGTGTGCGATTTCCCTGGCGTCGCCGCGGCGGCCGGCCCGGCGGCTGATCGGCATCGCTGCGGCCTGCATCGCTGCTGTCGTCTTGATCGGTTTTTTGCTTAAAGCCGAATGGCCGCCGGACCATGAGACAGCCGTCGGTCATGCCGAAGGCCCGACAGCGATAACTCTCGCATCGCTGCCGGCCGGGGCAACCATTCCCAGATTGGATACCGCCGGGCTGAAGCTCACCGGCCTGGCGATCGATCCAGAGAAAGTACCGGTATTCACCGCCACTTATCGCGGGCCGCACGGCTGTCGTCTCGACCTCCGGGCGTGGCCGAATGGCTCAGATGCTGCTGCGCTTTCCGGCACAAGCCGGCGCAGGTGGACCGCCGGAGATCTTACCTACGAATTGGTGGCGCACGGAATGCCGGCACGGCGTTTCGCAATCATAGCAGATGCTGCCGAACAGCAGACGCGGGTCGGTTCCGACCCCAAGGGCATCGAGCGCCGGCTGCGCGAAGCCAACATCGGCGCACCGCCCTGCATCGGCTGACATTGGAATAAATCCAGCGCGTCGTCCGTTTCTTCTCCGCTGCGATTACGTGACGGGGGTCACGTAATCCAATGGCCGCCGCGAGCGGCAAAGGGAGAAACGCATGTCAGACATAAATCGCCGGCATTTCCTTCGGACCACGGCCGCGGGCGCGGCCATGGTCGGGGGATTCGGCCGGCTCGCCGAGGCTGCGGGGGTCGCTCTTACCCCGGGCGTGCCCGAGGGCGTCGCAAGCATCGCGATCATGGGCACGTTGCCGGGCAAGAAGCCGCTGATTCAGCTCGCCGACCGCCCGCCGAACTATGAAGCGCCGCTCGAGTATCTGCGCACGCCGATCACACCCAACGATCAGTTCTTCGTACGCTATCACCTCGCCGACATCCCGAATGTCGACGCCAAGACCTACAAGATCACGGTTGGGGGTGACGGCGCCAATGGAACGGCTGAGTTCACGCTCGACGATCTCAAGAAACTTCCGTCGATCGAAGTGGTCGCCGTCAACCAATGCTCCGGCAATCGTCGGGGCCTCTCAAAACCGCACGTCGCAGGCGTGGAATGGGGTTACGGCGCCATGGGCTGCGCGCGGTGGAAAGGCGCGAAGGTCAAGGACCTGCTCAACAAGGCCGGCCTCAAGAAGGAAGCGATAGAAATTTTCTTTGCTGGGGCGGATGGGCCCGCAATCAACACGACGCCTGACTTCGTCAAAAGCATTCCGGTCTGGAAGGCGATCGACGATTCAACGATCGTTGCTTACGAAATGAACGGACAGCCGCTGCCTCACTGGAACGGCTTTCCGGCCCGCATTGTGGTGCCTGGCTGGACGGGGACGTACTGGATGAAGCACGTCACCACGATCAATGCGCTCACCAAGCCGCTCGCCGACTTCTGGATGAACCCGGCTTATCGCATTCCGGTCGGAAAATTTCCCGTCAGGGATCGTTTCCTCAGCCAGGAAACCGCGACGACCACGCCGATCACCGAAATGGTCGTAAACTCGCTGATCACCAGCCATCGCGATGGCGACAAGGTGAAGGTTGGCAAGGTGACAGTCAGCGGCCAGGCGTGGGACGGCGGCTACGGCATTCGTTCGGTTGAGGTCTCCACCGACGGCGGCAAGACCTGGACAACCGCAAAGCTCGGCGAGGATCTCGGCCGGTTCGCATTCCGCCCATGGAGCTTCGATCTGTCGGCCAGGCGCGGCAAGAATGCCGTGATGGTCAATGCCACCAACAAGCTCGGCCAGACACAGGTCTCGGAACTGATTTTCAACGGCGCGGGCTATCACAACAACGTCATGCAGACCATCTCGTTGACGGCAGGCTGAGGAGATCGATCATGCGCACATTCGCAATTGCATTTATAGCCGCACTGATTGCCCTTCCTGCAGCCGCGCAGGACAGGCCGGTGCAGCTCAAAAAGGCACCCGGACTCGACAAGGTCGAAGCCAATTGTCAGGCCTGTCACACACTGGCCTACATCCCGATGAACTCGCCGTTTCTCAACGCAGCCGGCTGGGATGCTGAAGTCACAAAAATGATCAAGGCGTACGGCGCCCCGATCGATGGCGCCGACGCCAAGGCGATCGCGGACTATCTCAAGAAGAACTACGGAATCTGACCCGCAATCTGCCGCTTCGACAAACGCCCCGCCCAAGGCGGGGCGTTTCTTAAGGAATTTCAGTTATATATCCTGTTCAGGGGTCTATGAGTTGAAACAGAACCCCTGTAGACTGCGTTGCAATATTGAGCCGAAGTTCGAGGACCCTATGAAATTGAAATTCGCCGCTGGAGCGCTTGCCGTTATCGGAGCCTTGGCGCTGCTGGCTCCGCCCGCAATTGCCCAGACAAACCAGACCAAGAAGCGCACCGTCGCCTATAACCGCGATCGGACGGTGTTCGTGAGCCGCGACGAAGACGGCCGCACCCGCACGCGCATCATCATTCAGAAGCGGTCCTATCTCGACCCGGGTACCGAGACATTCCCGGGCGAACGCGTCGGCAATACCGGATACATTGAAAACCCCAATCAGCGCGCTGGAAGCGTGATCAGCAATACTTCCGCCGGTCTTCTTAATAACCAATCGGCACTTCCGGGGCCCTGGACGCTACCGTTCAAGAGCAATCCCTGGATCGGGTACTGAAAAAAACGCGGCCTCTGGCCGCGTTTTTGTTTTCACCTTTGCCAGTCGCAGGCCTATACAGCGAGCTGCTCCAGTTCAGTCAGGATCGCTGATCCCATTTCCGAGGTTGAAACGACTTTGGTGCCTTCCGATTTGATGTCGGCAGTGCGCAGGCCTTTGGCAAGCGCGGACGAAATCGCCTGGTCAATCCAGTCGGCTTGCTTGCCGAGGTTGAACGAATAGCGCAAGGCCATGCCAAACGACGCGATCATCGCAATCGGATTGGCGATGCCCTTGCCGGCGATGTCCGGCGCCGAGCCGTGCACCGGCTCGTAGAGCGCTTTTCGTTTCCTGGTCCTGGCATCAGCCTCGCCGAGCGAAGCGGACGGCAGCATTCCAAGTGACCCGGTAAGCGTCGCCGCAATGTCCGACAAGACGTCGCCGAACAGATTGTCCGTGACGATGACGTCGAATTGCTTCGGCCACCGGACGAGTTGCATGCCACCGGCGTCGGCCAGCATATGCTCAAGCTGAACATCCTTGAATTCGCGCGCATGCACCTGCATCATGACTTCGTTCCACAGCACGCCCGTTTTCATGACGTTGCGCTTTTCCATCGAGGTGACCTTGTTGCGTCGCTTGCGCGCAAGCTCGAAAGCCACTCGACCGATCCGCTCGATCTCGTAGGTATCGTAGACCTGAGTGTCGATTGCGCGCTTCTGGTTGTTGCCGAGGTCAGTGATCGTCTTCGGCTCGCCGAAATAAACGCCACCGGTCAGCTCGCGCAAGATGATGATGTCGAGACCTTCCACGACTTCGCGCTTGAGTGAAGATGAATCCGCCAGCGCCGGATAGACGATCGCCGGGCGCACATTGGCGTACAGATCGAGATCCTTGCGCAGCCGCAGCAGGCCAGCCTCGGGCCGCACGTCATAGGGCACCTTGTCCCACTTCGGCCCGCCGACCGCACCGAATATCACTGCGTCCGCGGCTTTTGCCTTTTCCATTGTGGCATCGGTGATGGCCACCTTGTGCGCGTCGTAACAGCTGCCGCCGACGAGTGCTTCTTCGGTTGCAAACCTGTCAGGCCCTTTTTTATTGAAGAAGTCGATGACCCGTTTCACTTCGGCCATGACTTCTGGGCCGATACCGTCACCGGGAAGAAGAAGCAGGTTGTGGGTCGCCATTGACGCCTCGCCGTTACACACCCGCGCGAATTGCTAAAGGGCCGCGCGGCGATTGGCAAGGCGATCACGCTTTAAAGACCGCTGAACCAGTTGTAGCCCTTGTCTTCCCAGTAGCCGCCTTTATCGGTGTTGGTGACTTCCATCGCCACCACATATTTGGGATTTTTGAAGCCCAATTTTGTGGGGATCCGGATTTTCATCGGGAAGCCGTAGGATCGCGGCAGGATCTTGTTGTCGAACTTGAAAGTCATCTGCGTCTGCGGATGCAGGGCGGTCGGCATGTCGATCGTGTTGGTGTACCCCTCGGCGCACCTGAACCAGACATATTTGGCGTGCGTATCGGCGCCGATCCGCTGCAGGAAGTCCGACAACCGCGTTCCCTGCCACGAACCGATGGCGCTCCAGCCTTCAACGCAGATGTGCCGCGTGATCTGTGACACCTCCGGCAGTGCGTGCAATTCCTCGAGTGTCCACGGCTTCTTGTTGTCGACGAGGCCGGCCACTTCCAGCCTGTAGCTGTTGCCGTCGACCACGGGCGCCTCGTCCTCGTCGTAGTAACCGTTGAACGGGAATGGCCGGGTAATCGCGCTCTCAGGATATGTCGGTGCGAGCTTGGTGCGGCTGAACAGCGCCGCCTGCGCCCCGTCGTTGAACTCGGAGATCTTGCGCAACACGCTTTCGGCTGTATCGCCGTCGATGATGTCGCAGCCGGTAAGAAACGTGAGCGCACCGAGGCTTGCCGCTCCACGCAGGAAGCCCCGGCGGGTTGCGTCCGGCATCAGTCGCGCCGCGTCCTTGATCAACAGCTTCGGATCGACACCGGGAATGATTTTTCGCTGGCGCATGGAATGCTCCTATCGTCCCGTGACCATCGCGCGCAGGCTCTTCGGCACGATCAGCGCCAGGACCACATGCACGACGATAAAACCGACGATGGCCGCCATGGCAAAGAAGTGCACGTAACGGGCGGCCTCGTATCCGCCGAACAGCGCCGTCAGTTCCTGGAATTGCACCGGCTTCCAGATGGACAGACCCGACAACACGATGACAACACCGGCGATGATGACGCCTGCATAGAGAAGTCTCTGAACGGCGTTGTAGTGCGAAAGATCATCATGCGCGAGTTTGAAGGTCAGCGCCGCTTTCAGATCAGCAACCACCTCGCCGGGACGAATCGGCAGCAGCTTGCGGCGGAAACGGCCGGTGACGATACCGAGCGTGACGTAGACGATGCCGTTGATCACAAGGACCCACATCGCCGCGAAGTGCCAAAGCAGCGCGCCGGCAAGCCAGTTACCGAGCGCGATCTGGCGCGGAAAAATCAGAAAATCGAATAATGGCGAAGCATTGTAGATCTGCCAGCCGGAGCCGATCATCACCAGAATTGCCAGGGCATTGATCCAGTGACAGACCCGTACCCAGCGCGGGTGGATCGTAGTGGCAACAGGTGCCGCAGATATCATCGTTTCGGCGCTCATGGTCGTCGCCTCGCTTTCGACGAATATACGGCGCAGCCGGGCCCGTGGATGCGCGGCCCGGTCTTATGAGTTACTTTTTCATGCCGTCCCTGGACATGGTGTTCTTTGACATGTCGTCCTTGTTCATGGAGCCCGTAGACATCTTGTCTTTGGTCATCGGGTCTTTCTTCATCGTATCTTTCGACATGCTGTCCTTCGACATGGTGTCCTTTTTCATGTCGTCAGCAAAGGCTGCGGGCGCAAGCGGGATGAAGGCGAGGCCAATGGCCAGTGCGGCCGGCACGAAGGCGCTCTTTTTCATGAGACGTCCTCCAGGGAGATTTGCGTTGCATTCTCTGGGCTATCACACGCGCTGAACACATCCTCATCAGTTTCCCGTTGTCGCAAGCTGGCATTCGCCTCACGCATTTGTGAGAATGGTCAAACGTTACTGAACCCGTTCAGGAGTCGATTTGTGAGCGCGCCATTGCCCGCCAAAACCACCAGAGGCAACTTCTTCGAGGATTTTCAGCTCGGCCAAACAATCCGCCATGCCACGCCGCGCACCGTCACGCTCGGCGACGTGGCGCTCTACAACGGCTTGTTTGGTGCGCGTTTTGCGGTCCAGTCCTCCGATGTCTTCGCGCAAAAGATCGGTTACCCGCGTTCGCCGCTCGACGATCTGCTGGTCTTTCACATCGTGTTCGGAAAGACGGTTGCCGATATTTCCCTCAACGCAGTCGCCAATCTCGGCTACGCGGACTGCCGGTTTCTCAAATCCGTCTTCCCCGGCGCCACGTTGACCGCCACCTCCGATGTCATCGGACTGCGGGAAAATTCCAACAGGAAGACAGGCATAGTTTATGTGCGGTCGCGCGGTTTCGACGAGACCGGCGAGGCGGTGCTCGATTTCGCACGCTGGGTGATGGTGCGTAAACGCGATGAGACAGCCCCCGCACCGGCCGAGAAGATCCCCGATCTGCCGAACAACGTCGAACCCGCGCAACTCGGCGCGGCATGCCCGAAAATCAATACTGCAGCCTATGACGCGGCGCTGGCAGGCAACCCGCATCGCTTCGGCGATTACAAGTCCGGCGACAGAATCGACCACATCGACGGAGTGACGGTTGAAGAGGCCGAGCACCAGATTGCCACCCGGCTCTATCAGAATACCGCCCGCATCCACTTCAATCAGTTCACCGAGAGCAAGGGCCGCTTTGGGCGTCGCCTCATCTATGGCGGCCACGCCATTTCACTTGCCCGCGCATTGTCATTTAACGGCCTTGCAAATGCTTTCCATGTTGCTGCGATCAATGGCGGCCGGCACGTTGCCCCGCTATTCGCCGGCGACACGGTCTTCGCATGGTCGGAAATTATCACCACCGCCGAGATACCGAACCGGAAAGATGTCGGCGCGCTACGGCTACGCACCGTCGCAACCAAGGACCGGCCGTGTCCCGATTTTCCGCTCAAAGCAGGCGATGACTACGATCCGGCCATCATCCTTGACCTGGACTACTGGGTCCTGATGCCGAGGTAGATACGGAACCTGGCTCACGTACTCGCGCGCAGATGATCGACGAGTTGCCGGGCGTAAGGCGGTAACACTTCGATGTCACGCACGCAGATTGTGAGCTCGCGAAGCGCCCAGGCGTCGGTAAGCCGCACGGCGCTGATCGCCATGGTGCGTTCGGTGCGTTGCACCGTCGTTTCCGGAACGATGCCGACCCCGACATTGCATTCGACCAGCCGGCAGATGGCATCGAAACTGCGCAGCTGGACCCGCAGGCGCAACGGCCGGCCGATTCGATTTGCCTTGCCGGCGAGAAAGCGTTGGATTGCGCTGGCGCGATCGAGGCCGATCATGTCGTAGTCGAGCACTTCGGCGAAGCCGATACGTGAACGATTGGCGAGCGGATGATTTCTTGCCACCACGAGGACGAAGCGGTCGCTACGGAACGGAAACGTATTGAGCCCGCCGTAGTCGACGGTGCCGGCGACGATGCCGATGTCGGCATGCCCTTCCGCGATCAGCCCGACGATCTCGTCGCTCAGCCGCTCCTCCAGATCCACGCTGATGTCTGGATAGGCCATCAGAAACGAGCTGAGCGTTTCAGGAAGGAATTCGGTGAGCGCGTTCGTATTGGAGAGAACGCGAACCTGGCCGGCGAGCCCGCGGGCATAGGGCGAAAGGTCTTCCTGCAGGCGCTCGGTCTGTGCCAGAATTCCGCGCGCGTGCTGCAACAGCGTTCGTCCTGCCGGGGTTGGTTTGACGCCCGCCCGTCCCCGCACCAACAGGGGCGTGCCGAAGGCCAATTCCATCTTGCGGATACGGGTTGAGGCGGCAGCCAATGCCAGGTTTGCGCGTTCCGCGCCATGCGTGATGCTGCCGGCCTCGACGATATGCCGGAACAGGTTGAGATCGGTAAAATCGAAGCGCATTGAGGCTACCTTCTTATTGTACGAAGGCAGGCTACATAGAAAGCATATTGCAACGGGCCATTTTCAGGTCCAAGCTTCGCAAATCATGAAGTAGCGACTTGGGGGTCCAGGTCAAGCGGAATTTCGGACACCCCACTGCGACCGCCGGTTTTCCTTTCATGCAATGCGCCGGTCGCCGGTTTTCGGAGGCTCACAATGGCCGAGTTTGAAGCGGGAACGGCAGCAGGAGCTCAACGGCCACGGCCGTTATCTCCGCATCTGCAGATCTACAGGCCGATGCTGACGATGGTGATGTCCATCGTGCACCGCATCACCGGCGCCGCGCTTTATTTCGGAATGCTGCTGCTCGCCTGGTGGCTGATCGCAGCGGCCAGCGGGCCGAACGCCTATGCCAACTTTGAGTGGTTCATGGGGAGCGTGATCGGCCAGCTCGTGCTCTTCGGTTACACTTGGGCGCTGATCCACCACATGCTGGGCGGCATCCGCCACCTGATCTGGGACACTGTGCACGGCTTCGAGCCGGCCGAGCGTGAAATGCTCACATTAGCCACTTTGATCGGTTCGATAACGCTCACCCTCGTACTCTGGGTCATCGGTTACCTCGTGATGGGAGGTCCGCGATGAGAGAAGCACCGCATATGCGGACTCCGATGCGCCGGGTGCGCGGACTCGGTGCGGCACATTCCGGCACCGGGCAATTCTGGCACCAGCGCATTACATCGGTTGCGGGCATCCCGCTGACAATCGGGTTGCTGTTCATCATCACCGCATTGCTCGGACGCACCCATGCCGCGGTCGTGCAGATTCTCGCCTCACCGATCGTTTCGATCATCGTGCTGCTGTTCATCATTAACACCGCCTACCACATGTGGATCGGCATGCAGGAAATCATTCTCGACTATGTGCATGACGAGAAGTGGAAATTGCTGAGCCTGATGGCGAATACGTTCTTCGTCTTCGCTGTCAGTCTGGCGTCGGTATATGCCGTTTTGAAGCTGTCGTTCGGGGTCTGACATGGCGGCGAATGGAAAATCGAATGGCGGTCCCGCGGTCAACGGCCGCGCCTATCCGATCGAAGATCACAGCTACGACGTCGTTGTGGTTGGCGCCGGTGGCTCCGGCCTGCGTGCGGTAGTCGGCTGCAGCGAGGCCGGACTGCGCACGGCCTGCATCACCAAGGTGTTTCCGACCCGTTCACACACGGTGGCCGCACAAGGCGGCATCGCCGCTGCCCTCGGCAACATGGGCGAGGATGATTGGCGCTGGCATATGTACGATACGGTCAAGGGCGCCGACTGGCTCGGCGACCAGGACGCCATCGAATATCTCTGCCGCAATGCGCCGGCCGCCGTGTATGAACTGGAGCATTGGGGCTTGCCGTTCTCGCGCCGCGAGGAAGACGGCAAGATCTATCAGCGCCCCTTCGGCGGCATGACCACGCATTACGGCAAGGGCACCGCGCAGCGCACCTGCGCCGCCGCCGACCGCACCGGCCACGCCATGCTGCATACGATGTACGGGCAGGCGTTGCGCCATTCGGCGGAGTTCTACGTCGAATATTTTGCCATCGACCTCATCATGGATGAAGGCCGCTGCCGCGGCGTGATCGCGCTGAACATGGATGACGGCTCGGTTCACCGTTTCGCTGCCAACATGATCATCCTTGCCACCGGCGGCTATGGACGGACGTACTTCTCGTGCACGTCGGCACATATCTGCACCGGTGACGGCAACGCCATGGTTCTGCGCGCCGGCTTGCCGCTGCAGGACATGGAATTCGTGCAGTTCCACCCGACGGGCATTTATCCGGCGGGCTGCCTGATCACTGAAGGATCGCGCGGTGAAGGCGGCTATCTGGTCAATTCAGAGGGCGAACGCTTCATGGAGCGCTACGCGCCATCAGCGAAAGATCTCGCTTCGCGCGACGTCGTCTCGCGGGCCATGACGGTCGAAATCCGCGAGGGCCGCGGCGTCGGAAAGGAAAAAGATCACCTTTTCCTGCACCTCGACCACCTCGATCCCGCTGTGCTGCACGAACGGTTGCCGGGGATCAGCGAAACCGCGCGCATTTTCGCCAATGTCGACGTGACACGAGAGCCGATCCCCGTCCTGCCGACCGTCCACTACAACATGGGCGGCATCGCCACGAACTATCACGGCGAGGCGCTGACCAAGAAAAACGGCACAGATGACGCAGTGATCCCGGGGCTGATGGCGCTCGGCGAAGCCGCCTGCGTGTCAGTGCACGGTGCCAACCGGCTCGGCTCGAATTCGCTGATCGACCTTGTTGTATTCGGCCGTGCGGCCGCGTTGCGCTGCGCCGAAGTGCTCACCCCGGGCGAGGAACAGCCGCATTTGCCGAAGGATTCAGCCGATCTTGCACTGTCGCGCCTCGACAGGTTCCGCAACGCATCCGGTGGCACTCCCACTGCGAAACTGCGGCTCAACATGCAACGCGTGATGCAGGAAGATTGCGCGGTCTTCCGCACCGGCGAGGTGCTGGATCAGGGCCACAAGCGAATCCATGAAATCCACGACGGCATGGCCGATGTTCACGTCAGCGATCGTTCCCTGATCTGGAATTCCGATCTGATCGAGACATTGGAGCTCGACAACCTGATCGCGCAGGCGGTCGTCACGATGGATTCGGCCAAGAATCGTACCGAGAGCCGCGGCGCACATGCGCGCGAGGACTATCCGGAGCGCGACGACAAGAACTGGATGAAACACACACTGGCGTGGATGGATGCAAAGGGCGCGGTGAAAATCGATTACCGGCCGGTACACGCCTATACGCTCACGAATGACGTCGCCTATATCGAGCCCAAAGCGCGCGTCTACTGACGGAATCTTGTCATGGTCGAATTTACGCTACCCCGGAATTCCAAGATGACAGAAGGCAGGAAATGGCCGCGTTCGGCGCATGCCACTCACGTCACCGAATTCCGTATCTACCGGTGGAACCCGGACGCCGGCGAAAATCCGAGTATTGATACGTATTACGTCGATCGTGATGATTGCGGGCCGATGGTTCTCGACGCGCTCATCTGGATCAAGAACAACATCGATCCCACGCTCACGTTCCGGCGCTCATGCCGCGAGGGCGTGTGCGGATCCTGCGCCATGAATATCGACGGAACCAACACGCTCGCCTGCACCAAGGCGATCGACGATGCGCGGGCGCCGGTGAAAATCTATCCGCTGCCGCATGAGCCGGTCGTGAAGGATCTGGTGCCCGATCTGAAGAACTTCTATGCGCAATATGCCTCGATCGAGCCGTGGCTGCAGACCTCGACACCCACGCCCGAAAAGGAGTGGCGGCAGTCGCACCAGGATCGCGCCAAGCTCGACGGCATGTACGAATGCATCCTGTGTGCCTGCTGCTCGACGGCTTGCCCGAGCTATTGGTGGAATTCGGATCGCTACCTCGGCCCGGCCGCGCTGCTGCAGGCAAACCGCTGGGTCCAGGATAGCCGGGATGAAGCGACCGGTACGCGTCTCGACAACCTTGAAGATCCGTTTCGGCTTTATCGCTGCCACACGATCCTGAATTGTTCGAAGGCTTGCCCAAAAGGGCTGAACCCCGCGAAAGAAATCGCCACGTTGAAGAAAGCGCTGGTTGATCGGCAGCTCTAGCCCGCAGCGTTCAAGCATTTCGCTTGCCGTATCGCGCCACCCGACGCGCGATTTTTGTCAGGCGCGACGTTCGGGTCTCTGTTGCTCGACCAAAAGAATGACAGGACGAACCCCGTCGCGCCGATTTTTCACTCTCATACGAACGCCGCTTGAGCGGCCAAACGCTGTCATGCAGGGTTTGGTCGGGTCGCGGGGTTCAGGGACGTGCGGTGTACCGGGTTGCTGGTGTTACATGCGATCCTGACGTGCGCCGCCTGCGCTCCGGTCGCCAGGCTGCCACCGTTGCCGACCGGTGAGATTCAGGCCGAGCAGCGCAAGCAACAGACCACCCAGCTTCGAAACTACCTCGGGCAGCTCAGCCGCCTCGACAACGTCGCCTTCCCGATTCGAGCCGCCAACCGCGACGATTGCAAAGACTGGGCCTGGGCGCAGATCGGACTCATCGCCGCCACGGTGCCAAGCTTGCCGCGCAAGTTCCGTTCGTTCGCGCATGAGGCGCTGTCGGTAAGCTGGACCCATGCAACGGTGCTATCGGTTGCCGACGGTTCCCCGGCTGCAGTCGCGGGGATCAAGAGCGGCGACCAGCTTCTGACTTTTAATAATGAACCGATTCCGCGCCACGGCACCGCCGGATGGATCGGCGGCTATGTGCGCAACAACGGCCAGCGGCCCATCAAGGTCCTGATCCGGCGTGACGGCGTCGACGAGATGCGCACCGTCGTTCCGGTGATTGCCTGCGCCATACCGATCGAGCTCCAGGTCGATTCCAGCGTCAATGCGTTCACGACGGACGATCGCATCGTGATTTCTTCCAGCATATTGCGCGCCGCGCGAACGGACGCGCAGCTCGCCCTCGTGATCGGACATGAGCTGGCGCATGCCAATCTCGGTCATCTGAACAAGCGGCGGGCAAATACCGCTATCGGCTGGCTCAGCGGCGCCGCGGTGGATGCCGGTATCACGCTTGGAGGAATACCCATATTCGGCGTCTTTTCCAGGGTGTTCGCCCAGGCGGGTGCGCAGGCCTTCAGCGTCGCATTCGAGCGCGAAGCCGACTATGTCGGCGCTTATTACGCCGCGCGTGCCGGCTACGACCTGGCCGGTTCGGAAGAAATCTGGCGCACATTCTCGCTGGAGGACCCCGACAGCATCCGTGTCACGACAGACCACCCGATTACACCGGTGCGATTTGTCCAGATGCAGAAGGTCATTGACGAGATCGAAAACAAGAAACGCCGCAATGTGCCGCTGGATCCGGAGCGGCGTTTCATCCGAACCGATGTTGATGGCGCCGAGCCAACCGGCGAAACCTACCCCTGAGCCGCAGGCGAGCCGTCACTACGCGCACTTCTTGGCCTGGCAGAGCTTTTCCAGTTCGGGGAAAGGCTTGTAGGCGGCATTGCCGCATTGCTCTTTGGTCGCCTCGACCAGCTGGTTGAGGTGGCCGGCGTAAAAGTAGCCAATGCGATCCGTGCTTCCGGTGTAATGCCGGTTGGCATTGCGTGAATCCGAGCGCACGCAGACCGTGTACCGCTCGTCTTTGCCCGCCGGACGCAATACCGGTTCGCTGATGAAGGCGCCGCGGATGTTCGTCGGATCATCAAGCGTCTTGGACATCGTAAAGAGGACTTCATTCTTGTAGTCCGCCGGGAATATATTGGGGTTTTCCTCGGGCTGTTTGCTGCTGCTGCCGGAACACCCGATAAGGCCCATAGCAAGGACCGAAAGCAGGCAGGTGGAGGCCGCAACTTTCGCCATCGGCCTCCCCACCTAGTCGAGCTTGAACTTGCGGCGACGCTGGCCGAGCGTGCGGAGTCGCAAGGCGTTGAGCTTTATGAAGCCTTCAGCATCGCGGTGATCGTAGGCGACAGCGCCCTCCTCGAACGTCACCAGTTCCTGATCATAGAGGGAATACTTGCTCTCGCGCCCGATGACAGCGACGTTGCCCTTGTAAAGCTTGAGCCTGACGCTGCCGGTCACCAGCTCCTGGCTTTTGTCGATTGCGGCCTGCAGCATTTCCCGCTCGGGTGTGAACCAGAAGCCGTAGTAGACGAGTTCTGCGTATTTCGGCATCAACTCGTCCTTGAGATGCGCCGCGTCACGATCGAGCGTGATCGATTCGATGCCGCGATGCGCGGCCAGCAATATCGTGCCACCCGGCGTCTCGTACATGCCGCGAGACTTCATGCCGACGAAGCGGTTTTCGACGAGATCGAGCCGCCCGATCCCGTTCGCCCTGCCGAGATCGTTGAGCTGCTTGAGCAGGGCCGCCGGCGCCAATTTTTTGCCGTCAATCGCGACCGGATTGCCTTTCTCGAAGCCGACCGTGATCGTAGTAGGCTTGTCGGGCGCCTTTTCCGGATCGACGGACCGGGAGAAGACGTAGTCCGGCACTTCCTGCGCCGGGTCTTCCAGGACTTTTCCTTCCGACGACGTATGCAGCAGGTTGGCGTCGACCGAGAACGGCGCCTCGCCGCGCTTGTCCTTGGCGATTGGAATCTGGTGCTTCTCTGCAAACTCGATCAGCTTTGTGCGCGAGGTAAGGTCCCACTCGCGCCACGGCGCGATCACTGTCACGTCGGGCTTGAGCGCATAGTAGGTCAGTTCGAACCGGACCTGATCGTTGCCTTTGCCCGTGGCTCCATGCGCGACGGCATCGGCTCCTACCTTCTCGGCGATCTCGATCTGCTTTTTTGCGATTAACGGTCGCGCGATCGATGTGCCGAGCAGATACTGTCCCTCATACAACGCGTTTGCCCGGAACATCGGGAACACATAGTCGCGCACGAATTCTTCGCGGAGGTCTTCGACAAAGATGTTTTCCTTCTTGATGCCAAGCAGCAGCGCCTTCTCGCGTGCGGGCGCGAGCTCCTCGCCCTGGCCCAGATCAGCGGTGAAGGTCACGACCTCGCAGCCGTAGGTGGTCTGCAACCACTTCAGGATGATCGATGTATCGAGCCCGCCGGAATAGGCGAGCACGACTTTCTTAACGGTCTTCCTGGTCTTGCCGTCAGGCATTGGAAAACTGCTGTGGTGAAAAATCGCGGCGGACTATAGGGCCAAAGACCAGCCTCGCAAAGCGCGTCCTCGTTAACGATCTCTATTTCGGCTTTCGATTTCCGCCGAACAGGCCGGCAATGAGATCGTAGCCGGGCACAGCCACGCGCTCGAGCCTCCGCTCGACGTCTTCGTCCGAAAATCGGGTCCGGCGCCAGCGATAGATGACCGCGTAAGTGATCCAAATGATCAAAAATGTGAATACGCCGGAGAAAATTACATCCGATGGAAAATGCGCGCCGGCCATCACGCGGATCGTCCCCATCCCCACACCGAGTGCAAGCGCGGCCGCATAGGCGAGCGCGCGCCAGTGCGGCGGCGCCAGCGCGGCCGGCGCAATGGTCCACACCGCACCGGCTACGTCGCCGGAGACGAACGAGCAATTGGACGGACAATCGCCACGCGGGTCCCACCAGGCAACGAAGGTCTGGCTGCCCCCGAACTGGGTCACGTCGATGGGCCGCGGCCGGCCCCAATGATCCTTGAGCAGAACATTCACCAGCAAGCCCGGCGCAAGCGCCACCGTCGCAATCAGAAATACAGTTGCGCGACCTGATATCAGCATTTTTCTACGCGGCAGCAGCAGCTTGACAACGAGCGTACACACGGCGGGCAGCACGAGGATGGTGCCGACCCAGAGTCCGATGTCGCGCGCGCGCATCAGCGGCGGGTAGATGCGCAGCGCGAACATGTTGTGGCTGCGATCCTCGAACGCGTGGAAATAGCGCGCGATTTCCAGATCGAGGCCGGGATAAAGCCCGAACACCAGGCCGGCGACAACGGCAATGGCAAGCGCGATCAGCAATCCGGTGCGGTTCATGCGGGCTCGTCTAGCCGACACGCCCAAGAATGGAAAGACGACATCGCACAGCGACTTTATACTGCCGCCATGGCAAAGCCTTCACTCGATTTCTGGTTCGAATTCGCCTCGACCTATTCTTACCCTGCCGCGATGCGCATCGCGCCCCTTGCCGAGGCAGCCGGCGTCACAGTGCGATGGCAGCCGTTCATACTAGGGCCAATCTTCAAGGCGCAAGGCTGGGAGAACTCGCCCTTCAACCTTTATGCCGCCAAGGGTCGCAACATGTGGCGCGATCTGGAGCGGATTTGCTCTGCGATTGATTTGCCGTTCGTGCGGCCGGATCCGTTTCCGCAAAATTCGCTGCTCGCGGCCCGCACCGCGCTGGCCGCGCTTCAGGAGGATTGGGGAGAAACTTTTTGTCGCGCCGTGTATCGCGCAGAATTCGGCGAAGGCCGCACCATCGAGAATTCAGACGCTATAGCGGAAATTCTCAGAAAACTCGGGCAGGATGCCGACGCGGTGCTGGCGCTCGCACGATCCGACAATATTAAGTCCACGCTGCGCGAACGAACCGAAGACGCAAAGCGGCTCGGTATTTTCGGAGCGCCGAGTTTCGTGACAAGCAGCGGAGAGTTGTTTTGGGGCAATGACCGGCTCGAAGCGGCTCTGGATTGGGCAAAGCGCTAGACTTTCCGTGGCTCGCGCCAGCGGCCTGCGTTGCGGCCCGCGATCAGCCAATACGCCAAGCCGCCCAGGATACCGGCGGCCGCCGCTAATTGCAGTGTGTTCCCAACCGGCGTCACGTCGGTGGTGTTTTCAAGCTGGACCGAAATGTCGGACCCGTAATAGGACGCTAGCGCAACCAGCGCACCGCCGACCCCGTAGTAGATGAAGCTGCGCACGCGCGCCGCTTCCGAGATCGCGATCACAACCACGGCCGGCAGTATCGCAACCGCACCGACGAAGCTCGTGGCAAAAAACGAGACGACAAAAAACGTTACACGCTCGAATGGATCGGAATCGGCTCCCGCCCAATCCGGCGCGACGATGCCGATTGCAAGCGTGATGCCGGCAACAATAATGGCAATGAGAAGTCCAAAAATGATGACAAGGATCCGGCCAAAGAGTGACATCGTGCTGAATTGCCTCGACAAACCGCGTCGTCACTCCACCATCGCCATGGCGCGCAGTGCCATCCGTTCGCGCGCCGAAAGCTTTTCCGTCGCACTCTTGAGCTGGCCGCAGGCTGCCAGGATATCGCGCCCACGCGGCGTACGCACCGGCGAAGCATACCCCGCATCGAACACAATCTGTGAAAATCTTTCGATTTGCTCCCAGTCCGAACACTCGTACTTGCTGCCCGGCCACGGATTGAACGGAATAAGATTGATCTTGGCAGGGATGCCCTTAAGCAGCCGTATCAGCGCTTTTGCGTCATCGGTGGAATCGTTCACGCCCTTGAGCATCACGTATTCGAAGGTAATACGCTTGGCGTTGGAAACGCCGGGATAATTACGGCACGCGTCCAGGAGCTCCGAAATCGGATATTTCCGGTTGAGCGGCACCAGCTGATCGCGCAGGTCATCACGCACCGCATGCAGCGACACCGCGAGCATACATCCGATCTCGGCGCCGGCGCGCTGGATATTGGGAATAACGCCGGACGTGGACAGCGTGATGCGGCGCTTCGAAATGCCGATGCCCTCGCCATCGGCGACGACGAGCAAGGCGTCACGGACTGCGTCGAAATTATAGAGCGGCTCGCCCATCCCCATCATCACGATGTTCGTGATGCACCGATCGCCACTCGGCACGACACCATCGGCCGGCCGCGTGCCGCCAGGCCAGTCTCCAAGACGATCCCGCGCAGCCAGCACCTGGCCGACGATCTCGCCCGCCGTGAGATTGCGTACCAGCCGCTGCGTCCCGGTGTGGCAGAACGTGCAATTGAGCGTGCAGCCGACCTGACTCGACACGCACAGCGTGCCACGCTCTGTGTCGGGGATATAAACGCATTCGACTTCGTGCGGGCGCTCGCCCTGCACTTCGCCCGGCAACCGAAGCAGCCATTTGCGCGTACCGTCCACCGAAACCTGCTCGGCGGCGATCTCCGGCCGCGCAAGTGTAAAATGGTCGGCCAAGATTGCGCGCAACTCCTTCGATACGCTCGTCATATCTTCGAACGAAACGAAGCCCCGAAAGTAGATCCAGTGCCAAAGCTGCTGCACACGCATCTTGAGCTGCGCATTCGGAACTCTCACCCTGCCGAGCGCGGCGGCGAGCTCGCTGCGCGTCATGCCGACGAGTGATGGCTTCTCAGGCGCCACGTATCGCTCGAGCGGCGTCTTCTCGATAGCCTCGGCGCTTTGCAAGTTCAGCGTCATGGGAGCAGAGTTCACTGTCGGCCTTTTCCGACAATTACAATGACAAATCGCAGTCTATCTAAGCTGGATCGACCGGTCTTGCCACTCCGGTGCGGCCTGGCAAAGACCCTAACGGCGGATCACTTGCACTCTTCCGCCACCCTGTCGAGGGCCTGCGCGATACCCTTGAGGGAGTATGTATCCGTGGTTTTGGTGCCGCGGCCCGACTCGCTCTTGACTATCAAGTCGGCTCCCTTGCGCATGGCATCCACCATTTGCGCCTCTTCCGCCGCATTCTTCACCCAGGCGCCGTCGTTCTGCGTGTACATGGCATAGGTCGCCGGACCAATCGCCGCCGTGGCGTCGTGACCCGGCTTTTGCGGATAGCCGACGATCACGGATACTTCGTTCTTCACCTTTTCCGACGGCCGCGTCGATACGAAAGCGTATGACGCATCGCGGTTGCGACCGGCCGGTTCCGTCTTGGCCGACGTTGGCTTCGAAAGAGCGAAGCAAATTTTCTTGCCGCCGGGTGATGCCCGGTATGCGCCCCAATCTCCAAACTGACCGAGCAGAACAGCCTGATCGGTTGGACTTGCCGCGGCCTTCTTTTGCTGGGCGGAGGCTGACGCGGCACATAGACAAGCCGACATCAGGACAATGAGCGTGCGAAGCAATGCGGTCGTGTTCATCGGGCCCTACCGGTAACGATATTGACGGTCGTTGAGCCGCCCCCAAGAATCGCTGGATATTAGCCCATTACCGGCCAAAGTCGGCAATGTGAAGGCGGCAAACCGCCGCCCGTCGACCATGGTAGAACCGCTGCAACAATTCGCACTCCAGCGACCGGAAGGCCATGAAAGCACTGCTCTGCACACACTACGGAACACCTGATGATCTCGACTTTGCCGACGTTCCCGCTCCTGTCGCCGCACCCGGCGAAGCTGTCGTGCGCATCAAGGCTGCCGCATTGAATTTTTTTGACACGCTGATCATCGCCAACAAGTACCAGACCAAGCCGCCTCTGCCGTTCTCACCGGCGGCGGAATTTGCCGGCATCGTAGAGAGCGTCGGACCAGGCGTAACAACGCTGAAGACCGGCGATCGTGTTGTCGGCTGTCTCACTCACGGCGCCGCACGTGAGAAAATTGCGGCGCCTGCGGGCAAGCTCATCAAGATACCGGATGCACTTGATTTCGACCGGGCAGCCGGCCTTTGCATCACCTATGGGACAACACTTCACGCGTTGAAGGACCGCGCGAAGTTGCGCGCCGGCGAAACCCTGGCCGTGCTTGGTGCCTCGGGCGGCGCGGGTCTCGCGGCAGTCGAACTTGGCAAGCTGATGAATGCTCGCGTCATCGCCTGTGCGTCCTCGGACGAAAAACTGGCGTTCGCGAAACGGCACGGCGCCGATGAAACAATCAATTACGGAACAGACGACCTGAAGCACGCGCTCCGCCGATCTACGGGCGGCCGTGGCGCCGACGTCATCTACGATCCGGTCGGCGGGCCTTATACCGAGCCCGCCTTGCGTTCGATCGCGTGGCAGGGCCGGTTTCTCGTGGTCGGCTTCGCCGCTGGCGACATCCCGAAACTGCCGCTCAATCTCGTGCTACTCAAGGGCTGCGATGTCGTCGGCGTATTCTGGGGTTCATGGATGAACCGTGACCCGCAGGGCCATCGCGTCAACACCGAGCAGTTGCTGGCCTGGTGTGTCGATGGAAAACTGTCATCGCACATTCATGCAGTCTATCCGCTGGCGGAGGGGCCGGCAGCGCTCAAAGCAATTGCGGCAAGGCAAGTGATGGGAAAGGTGATCCTGCGGCCGTGACCTGCCGCAAAGGGCGTTACTTGACGTCGGCAAGGCTCTTTCGCGCCGCATCGCGATGCTCGGGCCGAATGTGGTCCGACACCAGCTTGATCGCGGCTGCCAGCATCGCCGCGTCGTCGGTAAACCCGAGAACGGGCACAACATCGGGAATGGCATCGGCAGGCAGCACGAAATAGGCGAGCGCGCCGAACAGGGCGGCCTTCACAGGCGCCGGCGTCCGGCGATCGAAAGCACAATAATAGGCCGCGAGCAGATCCTCCGCGAACGGGATAGATGCCACGACGCTTCGCACCTTGCGCCAGAACTGGCGCCGGAATGCGCTTTCATCGCTTTCGCCACGCCCGAAGGCTGATCGTGCGGAAAATGAGAACGCCATGGCCCGTTATGTGGTTGTCAACACGGGGGTGCGCAAGACAGGCCGCTATTGCCTGCCGATCCTGTCCATTGCCTCAGCGAGTTTGACGTCGCGGTCGGTCAGACCGCCCGCATCGTGCGTCGACAGGGTCACTTCCACGGTTTTATAGACATTAAACCACTCCGGGTGGTGGTCCATTTTTTCCGCGACCAGCGCCGCTCGCGACATGAAGCCGAAGGCCTCATTGAAGTCCTTGAACACGAATGTCTTCGTGATGGCATCGCGGCCCGCCACCTCCGACCAGCCCTTAAGTCCGGCCAGCGCTGTTTTGCGGGCATCTCCGGTAAGTTTGCCGCTCATGGTCGAGCCTCGCTCCGCTTGTCTCTGTGGTCTCTACTCGCCGGGTGTCACCCGAGGCTCGCCGGACAAGCCATCGTTCTCCGGCGGCTCCAGCCGCGGCGCCCGCGTGGGGAGTGCCGGCATTGCATCGATATCCGG
>DASSRJ010000139.1:0-16186 GCA_035701845.1 Pseudolabrys sp.
CGGCGCCACTGGCCCGCCATCATCAAAGGCGTAAGTTGCGGCCCCGACCTTCCCTTGGGGACTTGGGGGATGGGGACGGGGGCAAAATCGGGGCCGCACTCTTGTTGGGGAGCAAGAGCGGCCCCGATTGTATTGCAATCACTCGTCACGACAATTAAAGCTTGTTCAACTGTCTGCGAGATCGGATCGGGTCGCTTTCGCATCTGCTTTGCATCTAAGAGATTTTTCCGCCGGTCGCGGAACTTTTGTGCGATGCGTCACAATGCCACGCGATTTTACCGCCGGCGCGCGACCGCGAATTTCATTTCCTTGATGGCCGGGAGCTGCGCAAACAGCGCCAGTCAGTTCGTCTTCTCCGCCTGCGACACCAGCACCGGCTGATCGCGCCACACATCCGGAAACGTCTTCTTCAGGTTCTCGACCTTCGGCGCGTCGTTGAAGGCGATGTAGGGTTGGTAGGGGTGCTTGATTGCGTAGTCCTGGTGATAGGCCTCGGCCGGGAAGAACGCGGCCTTCATCGTGCCGGTCTTGGTCGCGATCGGGCGCTTGTAGACCTTGGCCGCATCGAGCTGCGCGATATAGGCCTTTGCGATCTTCGCCTGCGCCTCGCTCTGCGGGAAAATCTCCGAGCGATATTGCGGGCCGGCGTCCGGGCCCTGGCGGTTGAGCTGCGTCGGGTCGTGCGCGACCGAGAAGAAGATCTGCAAAATCTTGCCATAGGAGATCTGCTTCGGGTCGAAGGTCACCTGCACGGCTTCGGCGTGGCCGGTGCGGCCCGAGCTCACGGTCATGTAGTTCGCGTCCTTCTGGTTGCCGCCGGCATAGCCGGACACGGCATTCTTCACGCCGTTCACGTGCTGGTAGACCGCCTGGATGCCCCAGAAGCACCCGCCCGCGAGCACGGCGGTCTCGACGCCATTAGCATGTCCGGAATTTTGCGCGGGCGTTTCCGCCGCGGGCGGAATGATCACGGCGGATTCGGCCTGTGCGGCAAGCGGCGCGGCGGAAAGAACAAGCGCGAGGAAAGCGGGTCGGAGCATCATGACAGTCGTTCCGGTGAGTGGTCTGCCTTCATATACGAGCGCGCGCGGTCGCGAGCATTACACAATGTTACACGTTGGCGTGAGGGCATTGTGTTGTCACCCCATTCCGGCTTGCGCGGGAATGGGGGAGAAGTAGCGGCCCTAAACTGCCAACCTGCGCTGGCCTATAATCCGCCCGCCACGTTTCTCCACGAAACCGGAGTTGTGTCATGGCGATTTATCTGTTGTTCGGGAAATATTCGGCCGAGTCCCTCAAAGGCATCAGCGGCAAACGTACGGAAGAGGCCAAAGCGCTGATCAAGAAGCACGGCGGTGAGCTCAAGGCCGCCTATGCGACGCTCGGCGGCGTCGATCTCATGATGGCCGTAGACCTGCCGGACAATGCGCGCGCGATGGCGGTATCCATGGCGCTGGCGAAAGCGACCGGCATCGCCTTCACTACCTCGCCGGCGGTACCGATCGACGAGTTCGACAAGCTCGCGGGATAGGCCGCTCAGCCTTGTTTGATCATTCCGGGTTCGCGCCCATAAGCGCGTTGACGCGCGTCTTCGACGCGCAATGGGCGCGCTGCGGAATGACAGCGGTTAGAAATTCCGCTATGGCACGGTCGTGCCTTTTGGAAATGCAAGCTCAGTCACGTTCGGTCTGGTAATGCGCGCCGCCACGCGCGCGATCATGGTTGCGGGTTTTCTGGCCCTTGCGCTTTCACCCGCTGCACGCGCCGCCTGCACGGAAAACTGCGAGCCGTCCGTCGCGGTCGCCAGAACGGCCATGCAGCAGATCTTCAGGCAAACTTTCCTGTCGCCATACACGCTGGTTTCGTTCGAGAAGCTCGACGGCCGCAGCGGCGAACGGGCAGGGCGTCCGTTCTACGAAATGCGCATCCGCGCCGTGGTGAGTTACGAAGGCGTCAGGCTTCGCTGCCGGCGCAGCTCCTGCCCGGAGCTGCATCATTACCTGCTGGAGGTCGACGCGCCCTCGAAGAAGGCAACGGTCGCGGGCTGGCTCTTTCTCGAGCGGCAGGGCGACCGCTGGCAGCCGGTGCCGCTTACTCCAGGCCCTCGATGATGCGGACATCGCGCACGGCGCCGTCGCCGAGCGCGCGCAAGGCCTCGGCGTAGCCGGGGCTGTTGTAGCCGGCGATCGCCTTTTCCAGGCTGGGATATTCCGAGATGACAAGACGCTCCTTCAGTCCGGATTCGAACGCGGCGCTCGGATTGCCGCGGCAGAGATAGCGCACCCCGTATGGCGCGAGCGCCACCGGCGCGAGCTTGGCATAGGCCTCGAGTTTCGCCGGATCCTTGATCTCGCGATAGCTCGTGACCCAGTAGGCTTTCGGCATTGGCGCTCGCTCCATGATTGTTGGCGGGTGATCCTAGCGCGGGGGTGAGTAAGTGCGAAGCCGCCACCCTTATCGTCATTCCGGGGCGCGAGCGTAAGCGAGCGAACCCGGAATCCAGAAATTGGCTCCGTGCCTGCGTCTGGATTCCGGGCCTTCGCCCGCCGAAGGTTCAGGAGTTGTGGTTTGCCTCTTGAAGCTTCGGCCCGCAGGCGGGTTCGCGCCTTTCGGCGCGCCCCGGAATGACGGCGTAAGGGACAGGCCCGGCAATGACGAATGTGTGCGGCCATGCATGACAGCGGGTATGGGACAAACCCCGCTGCGACAGTGTAAGACCAAGCCGGGGCAACCAAGGTCTTTCCATGCTCAGACTGATTTCTGCGGTCTTTCTCGTGGCCCTGTTCGCCGCGCCGGCCTCGGCCGCCAGGTGCGGCGGCGATTTCAACGTTTTCATTGCCGGCGTGGCGCGCGATGCGCAGGCGGCCGGCGTCTCGCGCGCCGTCATCGACCAGGCCTTTGCCGGCGTCACCAGCGATCCGAACGTGCTCGCCTTCGACCGGCGCCAGCGCGGCATGTTTCACTCAAAGAGCTTCGAGGAATACGCGCGCACGCGCGTGATCCCGCCGCGCATCAAGCGCGCCAGGACCCTGATGGGCAAGCACGCGCAGCTGCTCGCGCGCGTCCAGCAGCAGTTCGGCGTGCCGAAGGAATTGCTGATGGCGATCTGGACGCTGGAAAGCGACAACGGCACCGGCGACATGGGCAAGCTGCCGGTGATCCGCACCATCGCGACGCTCGCGCATGACTGCCGCCGCAGCGAATTATTTCAGAACGAGCTGGTCGCGGCGCTGAAGATCCTGCAGCGCGGTGACCTGCCGCTGCGTGACCTGATCGGCGCCTATGCCGGCGAGATCGGGCAGACGCAGTTTCTGCCGTCGTCCTACATCAAGTACGGCGTCGACTTCGACGGTAACGGCCACGTCGATCTGCGCCACAGCGTGCCGGACGTGCTCGCCTCCACCGCCAACCTGCTGAAGGTCAACGGCTGGAAGGCCGGCGCGCCCTACGGCGAAGGCTCGGAGAATTTCCAGGTGATGCGCGAGTGGAATCGCTCGGAGATCTACCGCAAGACCATGGTGTTGTTCGCGGAGAAGCTGCGGGAGTAGAACTAAACATCGTGTTCGCATCTGGATTCCGGGTTCGCGAGCCATATGCGCGTTTACGCGCGTTTTCGACGCGCTATGGCTCGCGCCCCGGAATGACAAAGGGTTACGGCAACGCCAAATCCGCCTGCCGCAGCGCCTTGGCCGATCCAACGCCCATGCTCTTCACAATGCCCATCGCCTCCATCATCGGAATGTCCAGCGGCCGCACGCGCTGCGCCGGCAGATACATGATGTTTCCGGACATCGGCGTCGGCGACTGCGGCACGAAGACCGCGACCCAGCCGTTCTGGAACTGCTCGAGCGAATAGCCGAGCTGCCATCCGTCCTCGATATTGATGAGAGCGGGGCTTGCGCCGTCGGCGGTCTCGATCTGCGCCAGGCCTTCGGCCATGCTCTTCATCAGCCGGTACTGCGGCAGGCCGCCAAGAAACGAATTCTCGGTCCAGCGCATCAGCGCCTTGCCGAGGGCCGTGCTCGCGACAATGCCTGCGATGATCGAGATGACGACGAGAATCAGGATGGCGAAAGCCTCTTCGCCGGCCGGGCCAAGCAGGCTCTGCAGACCCACCATTTGCGAAATCGGGTGCGCCACCTTGGCGGCCAATTTCATGGCGTGTCCGAGCAGCAGCACGACGAGGATGAGCGGCAGGAGAAACAGCAATCCCCCGACGATCGTTGCCTTGAGCAGTTTCAGCAAAGCGGATCCCGGTTGTGGCTGCATGACATCCATCTGACGCCTCCCGATCGCTCCCGTCCAAACGCGAAACTGATGTGTAGCGAATATTCGTCGGGCCGGTTATTGGCCTAACGGGAACGTTTCGCCTCAAATGCCCGCCAACGGGAGCGCGTGGTTTGAGCAATGGTCTTAACCGGGCCGGAGGCATCAAGCGGGGCATATACCGCGCATAAAAAACCCGCCGTTGCCGGCGGGACGAAGGAGGGAGGTTCGAGCCTTCGCGTCAGCAGGTTGAAACACAAAACCGTTATCGTCTGTGACGTGCCTCACATTTGCCCGCTTGTCGAACGGATATCTTGCGCTGCGCGGACGGGGAGACGGGTAAGAACACTGGAGCAGGTCATGCTCGCCCTTGTAATCGAGTATTCGAAGCTGTTGCTGCTCTTCCTGCTGATCGGCACGGTCGTGACGCTGTCGCGTTTCGGAAGCCGCAAGCAGAGTTCACCTCTCCCGTAGTAGGGAGAAGTCAGCATCAAATAAAGCCATTGTCATTCCGGGGCGCGCCGACAGGCGCGAACCCGCCTACGGGCCGAGTCCTCAATCGGCGACCGTAAGTCTCTAAACTTTCGGCGGGCGAAGGCCCGGAATCCAGAACCAAATGCTGTGCTTGCGTCTGGATTCCGGGCTCGCTCGCTTTCGCTTGCGCCCCGGAATGACGAAGAAGGACGGAGAGTGTTCGCTCACCGCTCCTCATCCTCCTTTGTAGATCTGCCCGCCGTCGCAATTTTGATTTCGCTCATTCCCGCGACCCGGCCTACGCTCGCTGCGCGAGCTTCGGCGGGTTTGAGTCCGCCGAAGCGCGGAGCGCGTAGGCGGAAAGCGGGAATCCAGGGCTACGATGAATGAGTCGGAATTTGATCGCCCTGGACCCCCGCTTTCGTGGGGGTGAGCGGGGTAGGTTGGCGCCGCGCAACCTTCCATTCACCCTCGCGCAAGCGCGGGTGCGAAGATCATCACGCATCCTCCTTATAGATCTGCCCGCCATCATAGCCGCAGGCAATGCGGCCGAGGCGGGCGCGGAAGTCTTCTGAATCGAGCGCCTGCAAAGCGGCGTCGACCGCCGCCGTATTGGCGGGCGTGCGGCCGCGCTCAAGAATATCGGCGAACAGCGTACGGTCGAGATAAGGCAGCGACGCCCAGAAGCCCCTGGCAAGAACGGCGGCGAGGGCGTGCTCGGGATGGCTCGCATTCTCCGGCGCGCGGCCGATTTCGTACATGTGGCGCACCGAATCCCAGGGCGCGCGCTCGCGCGGAAAGCGGGCCGCGACGTCCTTTGCTTCCTCGGCGACGTAAAAGCGGTTGAGGGTGTCGAACAGCATGAAGCGATAGCCCTGCGCGAGCAGAAACGGCTCCCAGCTCTCCCAGGAGGGCTCGTTGGAGCCCGGCGCGATCGCCTCGACCACAACCGCTTTCGGCCGGAATGTCTTCCAGTCGCCGCTCTTCAGGACATCGGTTTCGGCACCCTCGACGTCGACCTTCAGGAAATCGATCTCGCGCAGCCTGTGCCTTCGGCACAGCTCGGCGAGCGTGATCATCGGCACCTTCACGGTCCGGTAGCCGGCGCCGAGCGCGGTCGCCGCCTCGGCATGTTTCATGCTGGTGGTCGAGAGGCCGTGGAAAGCCTCAAACACATGGAAGTCGGCTTCGCCGCTCTGCGTGCCGACCAGCGCCGCGACCGCGGCATCGCGCGGACGCAGCCGCGCGTAGAGATCGACGAGCTTCTGCTGCGGCTCGACGGCGACGCCCTGCCAGCCGCGCTCGTAGAAAAAGAACGAGACATTGTCCGCTATGGGATGGCCGGCGCCGATATCGACGTAGGTGCCATGGTGCCGTTCCCCCAAAGCAATCCAGAGGTGGGTGTCCTCCATGTTCTGCGTATAGGAAAGGTCCATGAAGTTAATCCTGCTAAATACCGCTGCTGAAAGAGAGAATCAGCGTATTGCGCCAAAGTATTCCCGTGGTTTTGCGTGCCGGTAATACGATGACGGCCGGGCGCCGGAACTTTAGCTGATCTGCGTAGTTAGGCGCACAGGTCTTTTCGGGAGAGGGGACTCTTCGATACGGTTACTTGCACTTGGAAGTCACGAGACGCTGGCCCGCGTTCCGTTCGGCTGACGCCGGGGAATTGGACCCGCGATAGAGCTTTTGCAGTTTGTTCTCGGGCAGGGGCGCGGCCCGCTCATTTCGTCCCAGCAACGCCGACAGGAGGCGGCGCCACCGGAATGCATCAGCAGCTCACAAGAGGACCAACCATGAATCGTTTGACTATCATGGGAGCTTCGATCGTGTCGCTCCTTGCGGCTTTTGTGCTCACTCCGGCCGAGGCCTACCACAAGCGTCACCACCAGCGGCACCATTACTCCTATTCATACCGCCAGGCCCCGGACCACTTCGTTCTCAATCAGTCCGACCGTGCTGCCCGCCACCAGCGCGTTCAATCCAACCGACGGGTTGCCAGCCATCGTGCCGAAGGCTGCACTTTGACGAACGAGGGACGGCGCGTCTGCATGGGCGGTGCTCCGCAAAATGCGATGGCAGCCGTCCCCGAAGTGCCCGTTATCGATGCCGCCGGCAACCGCGCCTACGCGATCGCCGATGCCGGTCAGATCATCGGCTCGCGCCCGAGCGGCTGCCCGCACCGCTATTGCGGGTGCGGCCTGCGCAAATATCTCGGACTCGAGGATACGCGGCTCAACCTCGCCTCCAACTGGGCGCGGCTGTTTCCGCGCGAGTCCGGCCCGCGCGCCGGACTTGCCGCGGTCCGCAGCGGACACGTGATGTACATCGAAGGTCCTGCCGGCAACGGGCAGTGGCTGGTCCGCGACTACAATTCAGGTGGTGGGCTGTCGAGGGTGCACGTGCGCGACGTGCGCGGTTACGTTTTCGTCAATCCGCGCAGCGCGGTCGCGAGCCGCCCCTGACAGTCAGGCGCGTGCACGATGGGACGGACGTGCACGCGCCTTTATTTCTCGACCGGCTTACCCAAAACTTTCATTTCGCGACGCCCTCGTGGACGACTGTCTGTGATCGCTCGATAAGCCGCTTGTCTGCAACGAGTCACCGAGCATTTGCATGACGTCCTGCGTCGATCGGGAATTACCGCGACGCCAACGTTCGCTCTTGACCTCCGAAACGCACCGCCAGATGACATTAAGATATGGCGCAATGCGCTGCCCGCTCGCTGTCAATGTTGCTCCTGCCGGATTACGGTCGAAGAGTGTGGTACCCAGTTCGCTTTCGAGATTTCTGATCGCGCGCGTGAGAGAGGGTTGCGCCACGCCACAGCGCCCCGCGGCGCGGGTAAAGCTTCCTTCGTGGCGCAATGCCAGAAAATAGCGGATCTGCGTCATTTCCATGCAGCGACAGCTCCGCTTATGTTTTTGTCGCGGGGCATGACCTCTGATGAGGACACCGCGGGCGGCTCGAAGAGAGCTCCGAGCAGCACGATTGCGTAAAAGATCAGCCACAGGGCCGAGATCTGGATGATCATGTTGTGATCGTCGATTCGCACGGTGCTCCACCTGCGCTCAGATCGGGTCAGCAATTTCCTGGGTCGGCAGGCTCTTCACATCCAACTGCTGGTGGAGCTCCGTGGGCGAAAGACCGCGGATTTCTTCCGACACCGCCTGGGCGTGCCTGGTAAAGTAGAGAGAGTTGGCGAGCCCCGAGATTGCAGCGGCGCACGCAATAATAATGAGGCCAAGGATGGCTAGCTTGCTTTGCATGTGGACCTCCGTTTTCCGTATGCGGGAAAACTGACGAAGCCCCATCCCACTCGCATCATTCGATCGGATGATGATTGCTGGTTTGCTCAAAGGCCGCCGAGTTGTATTTAAGGCTTTGATTCATTTGTAAGACTGAAGTCGGCCGTATCCGTCCCCCATAGCCTGCGGCTATACGGAGACAGCAGGCGCCGCCTAGCGTTAAGATTGCAATGGGCGGCGCCGGCTTTCCGCCCCGCGCTGTAGCTTTGGGGGCGATGGTGATGCACGAGAGCGAACACGTCTCTCGCTTAATCGGCGACATTTACGACGCCGCACTTGATCGCCAACTTTGGTCATCAGTGATCGAAAAGACCTGCGGGTTCATATCGGGGCAAAGCGGCGCTTTGGTCGCGCAGCGGACGTCGGATGGCAAAGCGCAATTCTTTTTTGAATGGGGCACCGAACCGCAGTTTCTCGAATCCTACAACAAGACATACGGAATACTGAATCCGTTGCATGTTCCGACCATGATTTATGCAAAGGTCGGAGAGGTCAATGTTGCGAGCGATTTCGTTCCCTACGACGAACTCCTCGCATGCCGGTTCTACAAGGAGTGGCTTGCGCCCCAAGGCATCATTGATGCAATTTCCGTAGCGTTCGAAAAATCCGCATCCAGCTATGCGATGCTGGCCGTTCATCGTAATCAGCGGTATGGACTATTCGATCGCGAGGCAAAGCGCCTTCTTGGTCTGCTGTCCCCACATTTCCGCCGTGCTGTGACGATCGGTCAGATCATCGACCTTCATAAATTCGAGGCGGCTGCGTTGGCGGACAGCATCGATGGCCTCGCAGCAGCAATGTTCCTTGTCGACGTTGGCGGTCGCATCGTGCACGCCAATTCCGCGGCTCAGGGAATGCTGGACAAGGGCTCTCCGGTCCGGGCGGCTGGCGACAGGCTCGTCGCGAACGATGCACAGGCCGATCAGTCACTGCACGAAATTTTCATGGATGCCGAAAACGGAGATAAAGTCGCCGCGGCCGGGGGACATTCAGTAACGCTCGTGGCGCGCGATGGCGAACGTTTCATTGCTCACGTTCTACCGCTGACCTCCGGCGCACGGCGAAAGGCTGCGATCGTCTATCGCGCCGTCGCCGTACTCTTCGTTTGCAAGACGACCCTCGACCTGCCTCATCCGCTGGAGTCGGTCGCTGCGACTTTCAAGCTGACAGGAGCGGAAATGCGCGTGCTGATGATGATCATTCAACTGGGGGGTGTTCCCGCGGTCGCGCCTGTCCTCGGTATCTCTGAGCCCACAGTCAAGACACACCTTCAGCATATCTTCGAAAAGACCGGTACCAAACGTCAGGCTGATCTCGTCAAGCTTGTAGCCGGCTACATGAGCCCACTTGGGGCTGGGCCATCATGAATTTCAATTTCAGGTCAGATTAGGTCGAACGGCCGGGGGCGGGCATGCGAGGGAGCAGGCGTCTATGGCTGCTGTTGACTTTGCTGGGCGTCACAACGGCCGCACTTTGCGGTGCGAATCCCGTCCACGCGATTGAAGGCAATACTGCCGCGGGGCCTATCGGCGGTACCGATATCCGTTCGGCTTTGCTTCCGCCTCCGGGCGTTTATGGCGGAATCATCGGGCTGGGCAGCCGGGTGCGGGAGATCAAGGACGGCAACGGCGACGACGTTCCGGGACTCAATGCAATCCAGCTCACTGCGCTGATTGCAGCACCAATCTTCATCTACGTGCCGGACGCCAAGATCCTTGACGGCTCGATTGGCGTTTTCGGAGCTTTTCCTGGCGGGAAGGAATGCGGCCAGCTTATCTCTTTCGTGCCGCGTCAATGCATTTCTGGATTTGGCGATCCTTATTTTGAAGTTGCCTGGTCGCGCTCTTTCGGCCAGTTGCGCCCGTCGCGCTACCCCGGCGCCTTGCCGATCATGGAGGGGCTCACATTTGGCGTGAGCATCGGCGCTGTTTTGCCGATCGGGCACTACGACGCGCAGTTGCAGCAGGCGAACGGGGTCACGATCGGAAACAACACTTTCGATATCGCGCCGTCTCTTGCGTTGACCTACACGACGCCGCCGATTCTGTTCGAGGGAACAGAATTCAGCGCCAAAATGTATTGGAATAACTACCTGACGAACGCGGAGACGCACTACAAAGCGGGCTCGCTGATCGACATTGACTTCGCAATCAGCGAGCACATTGGTCGATTTCAGGTCGGCATCGCCGGCTTTTACGCGTTTCAGGTGGCCGATGACCGCATCTTCGGGGTTCCGTTACAACCCGACGGCCGTCAACTGCGATATATGACGCTTGGCGGTGTGCTCAATTACGATATACCGGAAATCGGAGCGATCTTTCGCGTCAAGGCGTTGACAACGGTAATTGCCCGGAACTCGGTGGTATCGCAAACGCTCGTCGTCGGGTTCGCGAAAAAGCTATACTAACGGGGCAACGAACGGCCCAATGCGTGACCGAATTTTAGCCGGGCCTTGCGGCAAGGCCGTCAGCCAGCGAGCGCTTTCCGTAAGCTCAGCACTTCCTCGTCGCGCTCGCGCAGCGAGCCTTCCAGCCGCTTGATGTTGTCGAACAACCGCGCCGTCGACAGGTGCAGGAAATAGAACCCGAACTTCGGGTTCTGGTAGTAGAGCTCCTCGATCCTGTCATAGGAAATCACAAGCACCGAACCGCTCTCGGTGCACACAAGCGTCTGCGTGCGCATGCGCTCGGGCGCGAGCATGCCGAGTTCGCCGACCACCGCGCCTGGCACAAGGTCGAGATTGATCTCCTGCAGATGCAATTGACCGGAAACCACGAAATAGAGGTGGTTGGCCTTGTCGCCTTTGCGAAACAGCGTTTCGCCCACCGTGATGGCGCGCTCGGTCATGAATGGCTTGAGCCAGTCGAGCGACATGTCGCCCTTGCTCGCCGCCTCGACCTGTTTGACCAGCTTGAGCATCTCGTGCAGCCGGTAGACGTTGAGCGGAAACAATATCCCGTGCAGGATCACCGTCGGAAGGCTGCCGAACAGCGCGCCGTAGGTGATGAAAGCAACATTGCTGGCAAGGCCGATGATGCGCAGCGGAATCATGGTCCGCATCGAGAGCGTCGCAATGACGAGCCCCGCCGCAAGAAAACCGATCATCGTGACGTAGTTCATGTGCCCCCCAAGCGATGTCGCCCCAAATCGCCCTTAAGTCCCCGTCAAAGGGTAGCCAGCGCCTACCGGGCAGACAATGTTCGTTTTGGAGTCGAAGAGCCGGGCCCTCAGGACTGTGGACCGGCCACCATGCCCCAGCGCCGCACGGTTGCCTGCTCGAGTGCCTGGAAGACGAAGCGCTCGAAAATCACGCCGATGACGCCGATGCCGACCAGGGTCGCCAGCATCGTGCCGGCATCGAGAAATTCTGCGGCGTTGAAGATGATCTCGCCAAGGCCGAGCTTGGGGCTTGCCAGCAATTCGCCGCCAATCACGCCGATGAAGGCGCGGCCGAACGACAGCCGCAGTCCGGTGATGATATAGGGCAGTGCGCCCGGCCAGATCACCTTGCGGAACAGCATGGTCTCGTCAGCGCCCATCACGGTGGCCGCGCGCAGCCACAGCGGGTTCACCGCGCGTACGCCGGTCCAGACGCTGTAAACCAGCGGGAAAATCGAGGCGTAGATGACGACCAGGATGGTGGCGAGATTGCCGATGCCGAACCACAGAATGAACAGCGGCACCCAGGCGAGCGAGGGGATCGGCAGCAGCACGCTCAGCACCGGCAGGAAGATGCGCTCGGCCACCCAATAGCGCGCCATCATCACGCCGAGCGGGACCGCGACCGCGAAGGAGATGCCGAGGCCGATGAAGACGCGTGCCAGCGTGGCCAGCGCGTTCTTCACGAACGTGCCGTCGGCCAGCATGGCCCAGATGACGCGCCCGACCGATTCGACGGGTGGCGTCATGGCGACGGAGAACATGCCGCTGCGCGCGAAAGCTTCCCAGATCGCAAGCAGCACGGCGACACCGGCCACGCCGCGCGCAAAGGCGACCCATGAGAATCCCCTTCTCATGCCGCCACCATGCCCCAGCGCACGACCGTCCAGCGCTCGATGCGGCCGAACACCTGCCATTCGAGCAGGATGCCGATCGCGCCGATCACCGCGATGGTCGCGAGCATCACGTCGGTGTTGAGAAAGGTCTGCGCGCCGAAGATCAGCCAGCCGAGCCCGCGCTTTACCGACATCAGCATCTCGACGGCAATCAGGATGCGCCAGGCCTGCGCGAGGCCAAGCCGCAGCCCGATCATGATGTAGGGCAGGGCACCGGGCAGCACGACTCGGCGAAAAATGTCGCGGTCACGCGCGCCCATCACCTCGGCGGAACGCAGCCAGACCGGCTTCACCGCCTTCACGCCTTTCCAGGCATTGATGATGACGGTGAAGCTCGATGCCACGCCGGTGAGAAGGATGGTCGGAACGTCGCCGAGCCCGAACCAAAGTACGAACAGCGGCGCGTAGGCGAGGCCGGGGATCGGGTAGAGGAACGAGACGATCGGAAGCAGCGTGTCCTCGACCCATTGCCGCCGTCCCATCGCGATGCCGAGCGACACCCCGATGACGGCGGCAATGAGGAACCCGGCGGCAAGGCGATAGAGCGTGGCGAACGCCGCCGCGAGCAGCGTGCCGTCGCCGGCAAGCCGCACGAAGGCCTCGGCGATCTTGCCGAGACCCGGCACCAGCTTCGGCGGAAAGCCGCCGTAGGTGGCGAGCATCTGCCACGCCGCCGCGATCACCGCGAAGGTCACGAGCGGCAGGCCGATCGAGAGCGCCCGTCTCATCGCGCGTTCAAGGTTTGGTCCGATTGGATTGAGTCGACTGGTAATCCGCTCGTCCCCGCGACCCGGCCTACGCTCGCTGCGCGAGCTTCGGCGGGTTTGAGTCCGCCGACCCGGCCTACGCTCGCTGCGCGAGCTTCGGCGGGTTTGAGTCCGCCGAAGCGCGGAGCGCGTAGGCGGAAGCGCGGAGCGCGCAGGCGGAAAGCGGGGACCCAGAGCCGAAAACACTGGATTCCCGCTTTCGCGGGAACGAGCGGAGGTTGTGCCAATTCCAACGGATTACACTCAAGCATCAGGCTTTGGCGTGCGCCGCGGACAGGATGCTGCTGTTCAATCGCGTGTTCCAGTCCGGGATCGCCGAGATCTTCTTCTGCTCGAGCAAGGTCTGCGCCTCCTCGGTCAGGTAGGTCTTGAGCTGCGGGCCGAACTCCGGATTGACGTCGATCTTGGACAGCATCAGCCTTATCACCTTGTCATCGACCGAGAAGCCCTGATCCTTGAAGTGCTTGAGCACGATCGAGGTCGCGAGGTCGCGATTGTCCTGATAGATCTTCACCGCCGCCAGCCAGCCACGCATGAAGGCGACGACGCCGTCTCTATTCTTGTCAATCACCGACTTGTTGGCGGCGAGAATGATCGGCTGCAGGTCGTAATTGCTGTAGTCGGTGATCACCTTGCCCAGCTTCTCGACTTCGGCGACCGACGGGAACGGCTCGACGCCGGCAAAAGCGTCGATCGAGCCGGAGGCGAGCGCCGAGATGTGGTTCTGGAAGCGCACGTTGACCATCTGCACGTCGTCCTTGGTCAGTCCCGCCTTGGGCAGGATCTTGGTCAGGAATACGTGATCGGTCGCCGAGCCCGGCTGCGAGCCGACTTTCTTGCCCTTGAGGTCCTTGATCGAATTGATGCCCGACTTGAGGCCGGCGACCACTGCCAGCGTTTTCGCGCCGTAGAGCGCAAGGCCGATTGCCTCCAGCTCGCCTTTGGCCGCACCGATCACGAAGGGCGTTGCGCCGATCACGCCAATATCGATACGGCCGGAGATCATGGCGTCGCGCGTGGTCTTGCCGCTGTCGAAGGTATGAATGGCGACGTTGGCGCCCGCCTTTTTGAACAGGTCCTCCGATCCGGCAATCATGCCGATCGTGCCCCAGGAGGTGTTCTGGTAGCCGAAATTGATCTGCGCACCTTGGGCATTGGCACACATACCGGTCGCCGCGGCCACAAAAGCACCGCCGCTGATGGTCAGAAAGTCGCGTCGTGGCAGGGTCAACTTGCTCATGATGTCCTCCCTTTGAACTTTGGTTTCCTTGTCCGTCCGTCAACTCACGGTGAAGCCGACGGCCCTGAATTTTTCCTTCGCTTCCGGCGAGGTCAGCAGCTCGATCAGCGCCTTCGCCGCCGCCTTGTCCTTGGCCTGCGCATGGACCGCACCGGAGAAGGTGACGGCGCCCTGGATGGCGGCCGGCAAAGGCCCGACCAGCACGACATCCTTGTTGGCGAGAATCTCGCTGATCTGGCCAAGGCCGATCTCGATGTCGCCGGCCGCGACTTCCTTCAGTCCGTCGGGCCCGCGATCGCGCAACTTGATTTTGTCGCCGAGCTCTTTGTCGAGGCCAAGCTCGGCGAAGACCTTGGCGACGTGGATGCCGCTCTGCCCGCCTTTGGCGGGGTTGGCGAACATGATCGACTTGGCCGCCAGCATCGATTTCCTGAATGCATCGACGTCGTGAATGTCGGGCTTCGGCGCGCCTGCTTTCACGGCGACGCCGACACCCATGCTGCCGAGATCCTTGATGCTGCCGCCGTCGACCTTCCCGTCCCGGGCGAGTGCCGCGAGCGCTTTGTCGGTCGTCAGGACCACGTCGCCGGGAGCGCCGTCAGCCACTTTCCTGGCCACGGCGCCAGCAGTGGCGAACTCGAATTTCACAGTGTTTCCGGTCTTTTCCTCGAAGGTCCTGGCCATCGGGCGCACCACCGACTGCACGGCCCCGGGACAGAACACGACGATGTCCCCGGCAGCCGCCGGCGCCACCGCAAGAGAGGCAACGATCCCGCCCAGTAACAACTTACGCATCACAGTCTCCCGTCAGTGTGAACGCAGAAGGCGCATGATCTCGCGTTGCCTGGCGACGAACTCTTCGCTGAGCGGATCGCGCGGGCGCGGCAGATCGAGCGTGACCTCGGCCTTGACCGTCCCCGGATGCGCGTTGAGCACGATCACCTTGTCACCGAGAAAGACCGCTTCGGCGACATTGTGCGTAATGTAGACAATGGTCTTTTTGGTTTTCTGCCAGACGTCGGTGAGCAGCTGCTGCATATCGTCGCGCGTCATCGCGTCGAGCGCGGCAAAAGGCTCGTCCATCAAAAGCACCTGCGGGTTGTAGGCAAGCGAGCGTGCGATCGCCACGCGCTGCTGCATGCCGCCCGACAGCTGATGCGGATAGACGTCGGCGAATTTCTCGAGTCCGACCAGGCGCAGGAACTCGAGCGCGGTCTTCTCGCGCGTCGCTCTGTCGATCCTGCGCATCTCGAGGCCGAACTCGACATTGTATCGCGCGGTGCGCCAGGGGAAAAGCTGCGCGAAATCCTGGAACACGACGCCGCGGTTCTGCCCGCTGCCGTTGAGCGGGGCGCTGCCGATGCGGATCTCGCCCGCGGTCGGCTGCAGCAGTCCGGCGAGAATGTTGAGGATGGTCGTCTTCCCGCAGCCGCTGGGGCCGAGCAGGCACACGAATTCAGACTGACCGACGGCGAAATTAATGTCCTTGATCGCCAGCACCCGGCCTTTCTCGACCTGGTACTCGAAGGTCACGTTCCTGACTTCGATCTGGTCCGTCACGCCGTCCACCTATCGTCCGCCCGCGGCACCGCGCCGCCGGCCGCCCGCGCCGGCAGTCTCCTGCGCGGCCTCGATGATCTCGCTCAATTGAACCTTGCGGCTGTTGTCCTGCGCCGACGTCAGCGCGGCGTAGACCGCGGCCACCGCCTGGCAGCCGTTCTGCGCCGACAGTTCGCACTCTTTATTCTCCGCGACACTGGCGGCGAAAAGCTCGAGCTCGTCGCGATACATGTTGCCCTGGGGCACCGGCAGGGCCTGGCGCTCGGCCGGGCCCTTGCCGCGCGCCTGCATATAAAGTGCTGCGTTTTCGTGCAGCTTTTCCGGGCTTGCCCAGTGCGTCTGGTCGATGTCGTAAAACATCAGCGCGTCGGCGCCGGTCGCGCGCACGTTGAAGGTGCCCGGGCTCGTCCAGCTCGAGATCATGATGCCGAGCCTTCCGTCGGCAAAATGCACGGCGACGATCCATTGGTCCTCGACCTCGGCGCCGGCCGGTGAATGGCGGCCGGCGCTCGCACT
>DASSRJ010000140.1:0-3497 GCA_035701845.1 Pseudolabrys sp.
CGGCTTCGGCCGCATTGTCGACCTGAAGCCGCAGGACGTCCTGACCGAGGTTGCCGATGCGCAGGCTGTCGTTGAAGCCGAAGCCGATGCGATCGCGCATATGAACACCGATCACTCCGATGCCTGCCGTCTGTATGCGACCAAGCTGCTGGGCGCGGGAGACGGAGACTGGCGATGCGTCGGTATCGACCCTGAAGGTATCGAATTGCAAAACGGGCGCATGGCGTTGCGGCTGCAATTTCCGCAGCGCGTGAATTCACCGGGAATGCTTCGGCAGGTTCTAAAGCAGCTCGCTGACAAGGCACGAAACGGATAGATGCCCGGACGGACCATTGCCATAGCGGGCGCGGGGCCTGCAGGACTCTCCGCGGCCCTGTTGCTACACCGGGACGGACATCAGCTAACGATTTTTGAACGCTTCGATGCTCCGCGCCCGATCGGCTCGGGACTGATGTTGCAGCCGACCGGGCTCGCAGTACTGGCTGAGCTTGGGCTCGCGCCCCGCATTTTGTCGTTAGGGCGCCGGATCGATCGGCTGTTCGGTCGTGTCATTCCATCCCAAAGCGTCATCCTGGATGTGCGCTATCGAAACCTTCGCGCAGATCTTTACGGTGTGGCCGTGCACCGCGCGGCGCTATTCACCCCGCTCTTCGAGGCGGTGCGCCAGTGCGGCATCGCAATCGAAACAAATCGAGATGTGGCCGGCGTTACTGAAGCCACAGCAGACCGTGTCATTTTGAACTTCAAGGACGGCAGCCAGGCGGGACCGTTCGACATTGTTGTCGATGCACTGGGGATGCGCTCATCGCTCGCGCCGCTGTTTGGTGAGCAAAAGCGGCGCGATCTTCCCTATGGTGCGCTATGGACAACGCTACCGTGGCCCGACGGCGTTTTCGCCGCCCATTCGCTCGAGCAACGCTATTTGCGGGCGAGCACGATGATCGGTGTTTTGCCGATTGGTCGAAGGCGAGCAGACGGGCCGAACGAGACTGCGTTCTTCTGGAGCATAAAGCCGGATTTGTACGACGCATGGCGCGTGGCCGGACTCAATTCATGGAAGGCACGTGTAGCAGGTCTATGGCCGGAAACCATGCCGCTGCTCGATGCAATTATTGACCCTGAACAGATGACGCTCGCACGTTATTCGCACCATACTTTGGCGCATCCGGTCGCCGGCCGGGTGGTCGCAATCGGCGATTCAGCTCATGCTGCGAGCCCTCAACTGGGGCAGGGTGCCAACATGGCGATGCTTGACGCGCGCGCACTCGCCATTGCACTCCGGAAAGTCGAAGGCATTCCCGCCGCGCTCGCTCATTATGTTGCACTGCGCCGCTGGCATATTCACTTCTATCAATACCTGAGCGCGATCTTTACACCGTTCTACCAGTCGGACAGCCGTGTGCTTCCTCCTCTGCGCGATTGGCTGGTCGCGCCGGCGACGCGATTGCCGCTCATCCGCAGTTTTGTGGCCGGCACGGTTGCAGGCACAATTTTGGATCCGCGCCCCAGTCTCAGTCTCGGCGTCAACGCGGTCACGTCACAATTGCAGGCAGGATGACGCTCGCATGAGGGTCTTGATCCTGGGCGGTTACGGCACCTTCGGTGCGAGGCTGGCACAACTTCTTCAGGACGAGCCGCAGGCCACGATCACTATCGCCGGCCGCTCTTTGCAAAACGCGCAGAAATTTTGCGCGACGCTGCGCGGCGGCGCAACCGCAGAGGAATTTGATCGGGACGGCGACGTCGAATCCCAGCTTCGGAAGATCGCGCCGAATCTGGTCGTGGATGCTTCTGGCCCTTTCCAGGAGTATCGCGATCCTTACCGGGTCGTCCGTGCAGCGATCGCGCTTCGTATCGATTATCTCGATCTGGCCGACGGGTCCGGGTTCGTTGAAGGCATCGAGCAATACGACGAACTGGCAAGAACCAGCGGCCTCTTCGTACTGAGCGGTGTCAGCAGCTTTCCGGTGCTTACCGCCGCGGTTGTCAGTATTCTTGCGACGGATATGAAGCGTCTTTACCGCGTGACTGGCGGTATCGCTCCTTCACCCTACGCCGGGGTCGGGCTGAATGTGATCCGTGCGATTGCCAGTTACGGCGGCAAGGCGGTCATAGCCGATATCGGGCGACGCTCGACAACGGTGGGCAGTGCTCTCATTGACTCGCGGCAGTTTACCATCGCTCCGCCTGGACGGCTCCCGCTTAAGCCAATTCGATTCACATTGGTCGATGTTCCTGACCTGAATACTTTGCCGAAGTTGTGGCCTGGCCTGCAAGCAGTCTGGATGGGTGCCGGACCCGTGCCTGCAATACTGCACTGGGCTCTGACCCTGCTTGCCTATGGGGTGCGATTCCGACTGCTCTCGTCGATGACCCCGTTTGCGAAACTCATGCATGGTACAATTAATGTGCTGCGCTGGGGCGAGCATCGCGGCGGCATGTTTATTGAAGTGGAAGGCACCAACGATGCCGGCGAAACGATCGTTCGGTCATGGCATCTCGTCGCCGAGGGTGATGACGGGCCGTTGATTCCATCGATGGCTGCGGCGGCTATCGTGCGTCGCTGCATTTCCGGACGTCGGCCGTCCTCCGGTGCCCGCTCGGCGGCGAGCGATCTCGATCTGGCCGACTATAATTCTTTGTTTGAGTGCCGCGCGATCGTGACCGGGGTACGCCAGACCATGCCGCCAAACCTCGGATGGCCCCTTTATCGTCGCGTATTGGGCGCTGCCTGGGGTCAGTTGCCTTCGCAGGTGCGTAGCCTGCACGAGTTTTCCGACGGGCTGGTTGCTGAAGGACGCGCATTCATCGATCGCGGAAATGGTTTGTTAGCGCGCTTGATCGCCATGCTTTTTCGCTTTCCAGCCGCCGGACAGGATGTGCAGGTCCGGGTGACTTTCCAAAGCGACGGAAGTCGCGAAATTTGGCGGCGCAACTTTGCTGGACGCGAGTTTGTAAGTGTTCAGGAAGAGGGCAAGGGGAGGTTTGAGCGCCTGATATCGGAACGTTTCGGCCCATTTGCCTTCGGATTGGCGCTGGTGCTTGATGCGGGTCGCCTCAGGCTGATTGTGCGCGGCTGGTCGCTTTTTGGAATTCCGCTGCCGTTGGCGCTCGCGCCAGGCGGCGATGCATATGAGGCCTCGGTCGATGGCCGTTTCAACTTTTACGTTGAAATCTGCCACCGCTTGACCGGGTTGATCGTCCGCTACCGCGGATGGTTGGTGCCGGTAACGGCTTCGAATTGACGTATTAGGCAAAATATTTCCTGCCCGCCGGCATCTATCGCATTAACTTATTGATGCAGTGCAACGCCGCCCGACGCCATTGCATGGCAATTTGGCTTGGCATTAACGCCGCCCCTGACTATGGTCGCGCGCCTCCGACCGAGGGGCTATACTGACCGGGAAATGAGCCGCCGGCGGGACCCAAAGACCCCGCGAGAGAATTATTGAAGCGGCTGAGTTGGGAGGAAGTCGCGTGCAAGAGCAAGGTATGCG
>DASSRJ010000141.1:0-14084 GCA_035701845.1 Pseudolabrys sp.
AGGCCCTGCGGCGGCCACGGCACCGAATAGAGCAGCATCATGCCTTCGGATCCGAGCTGCTTTTCCAGATACGGCTTCTGCGCCGCATAGAGCTTGCGGGAGGCATCGTAGCCGGTGGCAAGGAATGGTACGGAGTCGAGCCCGTAAACCGCCGCCTCATTGGACGACAGCGACTCCAGCATCTCGCCGATCGGTGCCGTACCCTGGCGCACGCTGCGTTTGATTTCGGGGTGCTTGATCAGAGAACCAGCGGAGTGAACTGTGATCTTGAGCGATCCGTTAGTAGCCTTGTCCACGTCCGCGGCGAACTGAATGATGTTGCGGGTGTGGAAATTGCCGTCGGGATATGGCGTCGGCATATCCCATTTGGTCTGGGCCGAAGCGGCGGTTGCGATTCCTGACGCACACAAAAGGCCCGCGCACAGGCGCACCAAATACTTCATAAATTCCTCCATGTATGCCGGCTGCGGTGTCCGGCGTTTCGTTCAGGCCAGCATGGGGCCAAGTCCGTTGCGCTTGCAAGCGCCATCCCTGCGAGGGTTCAGATCGGCTCGACGCCGTTCGCCCGAAGCGTTGCCGCGGCTGCGGGTGCGGTGAGGAAACGGATCAGGGCCTTTGCGGCATCGCGTTCTTTCGCGGAAGCGCTCAAGCCTGCGGCAAAACCGATCTTGGTCTGCAACTCCTCCGGAATCGGCCCGACAAAATCGACGCCGGGCACCCCGGTGATGCGCGTCGCCACCACCACGACCATGTCGGCTTCGCCACGCGCGACAACTTCCACCGTATCTTCGGCCGCCATCGGCCTGAGCCTGCCTTGCATCTCGGCCTTGATGCCCAACCGGTCGAGCAGGCTGACGAAATAAAGCCCACTGGCGCCTTTGCCCGGGTAGGCAACGGCCTTCGCCGCCAGCAGCGTGCGCCTGAAGCCTTGCACCGATGAAATGTCCGGCCTCGGCGTGCCCGCGCGGACGGCCAGACCCACGCCGGAACGGCCGATATCGGCGCGGCTGCCTGCGACCAGCTTGCCCTCCTTGATCAACGCATCGATGACCGGCGGATTGAGCACCGCAACGTCAAACGCCTCGCCGGCCTCGATTTTCTTTTTCAGATCGGCATTGACCTCGAAATGCAACCTGATCGTGTTGCCGGTGGCGCGCTCGAACTGCGTGCACAATTCCCGTACCGCCGCCCTGGCGCCATTACCGCTCAACACCCGGAGTTCTGCAGCCTGTGCCGTCGAAGCGGCAACAAGCAGCGCAGCAATCGAAACCAACAGCCCCCTCATGACGCCACCACATTTTTCGCACGCATAAGCCTAACAGGCTTGTTTCACCCCTGACAGCCCGGACATAGTGGCATCTCCATTTTTGAGTTCGATACCGAAATTGATACCCATGGCGAGACCAGCTTCACCACAATTTTGGGACTTCTGGATTGACCGCGGCGGCACGTTCACCGATGTGGTCGGGCGGCGGCCCGACGGATCGCTGGTCGCGCACAAGCTCCTGTCGGAGAATCCCGAAGCCTATGCCGATGCGGCCGTGCAGGGCATCCGCGATCTGCTCGGCCTGAAGGCGGGAGAGCAAATTCCTGCCGGACGCGTAGGCGCGGTGAAAATGGGCACGACGGTTGCCACCAATGCGCTGCTTGAGCGCAAGGGCGATCGCACGGCGCTGCTGATCACCAAAGGCTTCCGCGATGCGCTGAAGATCGGCTATCAGGCGCGGCCGAAGATCTTTGCCCGCCATATCATCAAACCGGACATGCTCTATGAGCGTGTGATCGAAATCGATGAGCGCGTGCGCGCGGATGGCACGGCGGAACGCGAACCTGATCTTGCGGCGGTGCGCGCAGAGCTGAGCGCCGTCAAGGCCGACGGAATCAAGGCGGTCGCCATCGTCTTCATGCACGCCTACCGGTACGCGGATCACGAAAGAAACGTGGCGGCACTCGCGCGCGACATGGGTTTTGCGCAGGTTTCCGTCAGCCACGAGGTTTCGCCGCTAATCAAGCTTGTGGGTCGCGGCGACACCACGGTGGTCGATGCCTATCTCTCGCCGATCCTGCGGCGCTATGTGGCGCAGGTGGACAAAGACCTCGATGCAAAAAATTCGGCCGCACGCCTGATGTTCATGATGTCGTCCGGCGGGTTGACGGCCGCCGCGTTGTTCCAGGGCAAGGATGCGATCCTGTCCGGCCCGGCTGGCGGTGTGGTCGGCATGGCTGAGACAGGAAGGCAGGCCGGCCTGAGCCGCCTCATCGGCTTCGACATGGGCGGCACCTCGACCGACGTGTCGCATTTCGACGGCGAGTACGAGCGCGCCTTCGAGACTGAAGTCGCCGGCGTGCGCATGCGCGCGCCCATGATGCTGATCCACACCGTCGCCGCCGGCGGCGGTTCGATCCTGCATTTTGACGGCGCGCGCTTTCGTGTCGGTCCGGATTCGGCAGGCGCCAATCCCGGCCCGAAATGCTACCGGCGCAACGGGTCGCTCGCCGTGACCGACGCCAATGTGATGGTCGGCAAGCTCATCCCGGACTTCTTTCCGAAGATTTTCGGGCCGTCGCAGAACCTGCCGCTCGACGCACACGCCGTGCGCATGGCCTTCACCGATCTCGCCCAGCAGGTCGGCGGCAGAAAGCCCGAAGACGTTGCCGATGGCTTCATCAAGATCGCGGTCGAGAACATGGCCAATGCGATCAAGAAGATTTCCGTGCAGCGCGGCTACGACATCACGCGTTATGCGCTCAACTGCTTCGGGGGCGCCGGCGGGCAGCACGCCTGCCTGGTCGCCGACGCGCTCGGCATGACGCGCGTGCTCATCCACCCCTTCTCCTCGCTGCTGTCGGCGTACGGCATGGGCCTCGCCGACATCCGCGCCACGCGCGAACAGGCCATCGAGCTGCCGTTCGGCGGCAAGGCCTTCAAGGCGATCGCGCGCGTCGCGAAATTGCTCGGAAAAGCGACCAAAGAGGAGGTCGCAGGCCAGGGTGTCCCCGCCGGCAAGATCAAGGTCTTTGTGCGGGCACATATTCGTTATGCCGGCACCGATACGCCGCTCGTGGTGCCGGCGGGCGGCAATGCCGCGATGAAACGCGCGTTCGAAAAAGCGCACAAGGCCCGCTTCGGCTTCATCGATCGCGCAAAACAGATCGTCATCGAAGCCGTATCTGTCGAGGCGGTCGGCGGCGGTGCGAAATTCAGCGAAAAGGCGGCCAGGCGCTCACGTGCCGCGCTGCCGAAGCCCGCACAGCAAACCCGGTTCTTTTCCGCCGGTGCGTGGCACAAGGCAAACGTCTACACGCGCGGTCAGCTCAGGCCGGGCTCGCGGGTCAAAGGCGCAGCCATCATTATCGAGCCGCACCAGACCATCGTGGTCGAGCCCGGATGGCAGGCCGAGCTGACGGCCAAAAATCATCTGGTGCTCACGCGGGCCACAAAGCTCAGGCGCGTCCACGCCATCGGAACGCACGCCGATCCCGTAATGCTCGAGGTGTTCAACAACCTCTTCATGTCGATTGCCGAACAAATGGGTGTTTCGCTGCAGAACACCGCCTACTCGGTGAACATCAAAGAGCGGCTGGATTTTTCATGCGCCGTCTTTTCCCATGACGGGACTCTCGTGGCCAACGCACCCCACATGCCCGTACATCTCGGGTCAATGGACCGCGCGGTCGAAACCATCATCCGCGAAAACAGGGGTCATATCCGGCCCGGCGACGTCTATGCTATCAACGCCCCATACAACGGCGGCACGCACCTGCCCGATATCACGGTGTGCACGCCGGTCTTCGACGACAAAAGGAAGTCAATCCTGTTCTGGGTGGCGTCGCGGGGGCACCACGCCGACGTCGGCGGCATTTCCCCGGGTTCGATGTCGCCGAACGCGACGACGATCGAGCAGGAAGGCGTGCTCTTCGACAATTTCAAACTGGTCGATCGCGGCCGCTTTCGTGAAAAGGAATTGCTGGCGGCACTCACCGGCGCAAAATATCCGGCGCGCAACCCGGTCCAGAACATCAACGACATCAAGGCACAGATCGCCGCCAACGAGAAAGGCGTGGCCGAGCTGCGCAAGATGGTGCTGCACTTCACGTTGCCGGTCGTGAAGGCCTACATGCAGCACGTGCAGGACAATGCGGCCGAGAGCGTCCGGCGCGTAATCGACCGATTGCACGATTCGGAATTCAGCTACGAGATGGACCAGGGCACCGTCATCAAGGTCAGGATCACGGTCGACAAGAAAAAGCGCGAGGCGACGGTCGATTTCACCGGCACAAGCGAGCAGCAGCCGACGAATTTCAACGCGCCGGAACCGGTCGCACGCGCCGCGGTACTCTATGTATTCCGCGTGATGGTCGACGACGAGATCCCGATGAATGCGGGTTGCCTGCGGCCGATCAATATCCTGATCCCGAAAAGATCCATGCTGTCGCCGGAATATCCGGCGGCCGTCGTCGCCGGAAACGTGGAAACCTCGCAGGCCGTCACCAATTGCCTGTTCGGCGCGCTCGGCGCGCTCGCGGCGGCGCAGGGCACCATGAACAATCTCAACTTCGGCAATGCCCGCCATCAATACTACGAGACGATCTGCTCCGGCTCCCCGGCGGGTCCCGGCTTCAACGGCACCGACGCCGTGCACACGCATATGACCAATACGCGCCTCACCGATCCGGAGGTGCTGGAATTCCGCTACCCCGTCGTGCTCGAGGACTTCCACATCCGTCCCGGCTCGGGCGGACGCGGCAAATGGCATGCCGGCGACGGCATCCGCCGCACCATTCGCTTTCTTGAAAAAATGGAATGCACGATCCTGTCGGGACACCGGCGGGTGCCGCCGTTCGGCCTGGCCGGCGGCGAGGCGGGCCAGGTCGGCGAAAATCGAGCGCGCCGCAAGGACGGCCGCATGGAGAAGCTGCAGGGGTGCGACGCTACCGTCATCGACGAAACCGAGGCCATTATTATTCAAACGCCGACCGCCGGCGGCTACGGGTCCCCCGATAACCGCTAATTGGATCGGCCGGCTGCGCCGGCCGTTAATCATGCGGTCCGGCCGCGCTTGATTTTGCTCCCTACGATGCCGATTCTTTGCGCTATGCGCACCGCAATCATTGCCGCCCTGCTCATGACCGCGCTCGCCACGCCCGCGCTGGCGCAGAGCTATCCCGTGTCCGGCAGGTGGGGCGAGAGTGACAGCTCGAAAAAAGGCCCGATCGATTGCAGCGGCAACCGGCGCATAATCGACTTCATGGGCAATCAGCGGACGGACAGCAATGGCGGCGTGCCGGAATACCGGAACAAGTCCGTGCAGAGTGTCGGCCAGTCCGACTACCGCATCGTCGACGAGTTCAGCAACAGACAGGTCAGCGCCGGCCACACCGAATACACGCTGCGCAAGATCGATTCCGACCGTATCGTGATGAATCAGTCAGGCACCGCGCTGAACCTGCAGCGCTGCAGGTAACGTTTCCACAAGATTCGGATCAGTTGCGCGCGATGATCTCGCGCTCGCCGCGATGCACCGGCGTCGCTCTTGTGATCCTGCCGAAGCCACGCCGCATGAGAATTGACGGGCGGCGCTTTTTCAAAGTGCTTCTGCGGCGGCGGCGTGGCCGGGGCCGCTCGAGGCGCAGGTGCCCCAGCTGCGCATTGGCGGAGCCTGCGACGGAACTGGCGAGCAACAGCGGCAGGCCGAGCACTTCGCTCCAGGCCCGCCATTCGGCGAGCGCCTCATCGGGCCGCGATGTCAGATAGAGCGGGAGCGTCAGCGATGGATCGCTGTGTTCCAGGACGATTGCGAGCAAATCTGTTTCACCGCCCTCGCCCGCCACCAGTTGCAACGAGATACCGTCGAAAGCCTTCACCGGCATGTTGAGCGCCATGCGCATGCCGGACAGCGATCGTCTCAGCACCACGCGCTCGCGGTGAAGTTCGATGTCCCTCACCCGCCCATCGGCGGCGGCGTCGCTCGCGCAAAACCGTACGGGCAGGCCAAAGGGGTCGAGCCGCAGGGCGCGGCCCGACCCGGCGCATCCGCCACTTCGCATTTGACGCCTCGAAACTCTCCCGCGCCCGGTCTGATTGCCGGGTCGCTCATCATTCGTGGCAGAAAGGCGTCCAAATCCGCTTAAAGTTATGGGTTAACCAGCCGTAGCTTGCGGCACATGATTGACGCCGCGTTGCGAACCATGATTGACGAGGTGTTGCCGGCGCGCAGCAAAGTGTGCGATCCGCGGTTGAACCGCGCGTCCGGCGCTCATTTGGAACTCGACAATGTCTGCGTCCTTCGATTCTCTTCTCGACCTGAGCGCACTGACCGATCGCGCCGATCGGCTCGTCAAGGCAGCCCGCGCCGCCGGCGCCGACGCGGCGGATGCGGTCGCGGTGCGCTCGATGTCGCTCGCCATCGAGGTGCGGGACGGGAACACGGAAGAATCCGAGCGCGCCGAGGGCGACGACCTCGGCCTCCGCGTCTTCGTCGGCCGGCGCCAGGCCGTGGTGTCAACCAATGAAGTCACGGCCAACGGCGCCGCGGCGCTCGCTGAACGCGCCGTGGCGATGGCGCGCGCGACGCCAGAGGACAGGTTCGCCGGCCTCGCCGACGACAAGTTGCTGGCCCACAAATTTCCCGATCTCGACCTGATCGATCCCGATTTGCCCAGCGTGCAGAAGCTCGAAACTATGGCCCGGGCGGCCGAGCAGGCCGGGCTTGCCATCAAGGGCGTCAGCAAGTCAGGCGGCGCGTCAGCTTCGGCCGGAATCGGCGGAGTGGTGCTGGTCACCAGCCACGGTTTCCATGGCGCCTATCTCGGTTCCAACCATGGCGTGTCGATGACCGCGATCGCCGGTGAAGGCACCGGCATGGAGCGCGACTATGATTACAGCGCCGTGCGTCACGCCGGCGACCTGGAATCGCCTGAAAAAATCGGCCGCAGTGCGGCTCAGCGGGCGATCGCGCGCCTTAATCCGCGCAAGGTGAGCACGCGCAAGGTACCGGTCGTATTCGATCCGCGCACCGCCGGGTCGCTGGTTTCGCATCTTGCGAATGCCGTCAATGGCTCGTCAATCGCGCGCAAGACCAGCTTCCTGAGAGACAAGATGGGCACGAAGCTGTTCGCGGACGGGATTCGCATTATCGACGATCCGCTGCGCGAACGCGGGCTGCGCTCGCATCCGTTCGACGGCGAAGGTGTCGTCGGGAAAAAACTCGCATTGATCGAGGACGGTGTACTGAATTCGTGGCTGCTCGACAGCGCGACCGCGCGCGAGCTCGGCCTTGTCACCACCGGGCACGCGCAACGCAATGCATCGTCGGTGCCCTCCCCCAGCCCCAGCAATCTGCACCTCGAGCCCGGTCGCCTGACACCGGACGCGCTGATCGCCGATATTGCCGACGGATTCTACATCACCGACCTGATCGGCATGGGCGCCAACATGGTCACCGGCGACTACAGCCGCGGCGCATCGGGCTTCTGGATCGAAAACGGACAGCGCACTTATCCGGTGAGCGAGGTCACTATCGCGGGCAACCTGCTTGAAATGTTCCGGACGCTGACGCCGGCCAACGACCTGGAATTCCGGTATGGAACCAACGCACCCACCTTGCGGATTGAGGGCTTGACCGTTGCCGGTCAGTGAGACAAGCGCGCTGCGCGCGCCGCTCGAGGCCGTGATGCGCGAGGCCGGTGCGCTCGCCCGCAAAACCGCGCAAGGCGCATTCAGGCACTGGACCAAAGGTGAGGACCGGTCCCCCGTCAGCGAGGCCGATATCGCCGTCAACAACCTGCTGCGGCAACGGCTGGCCGCGCTGATTCCGGAGGCCGGCTGGCTGTCGGAGGAGACGGAGGGCGCGGCTGACACAACGCGCGCGCTGATATGGATCGTTGATCCGATCGACGGCACGCGCGCCTTCATCTCCGGGCGGGCCGATTGGTCCATTTCGGCCGCCCTCGTCGGGGACGGACGGCCCCTTGTCGCCGCGCTTCACGCACCGGTGAGCGAAGAAATCTTCCTTGCATCGCGCGGTGCGGGTGCGACGCTCAACGGTGCGCCAATCAGGGCGAACGACGGCGATGGATTGCGCGGAGCAAAACTCGCAGGACCCAAGCGCTACCTGGACCGGTTTTCAAACCTCGTGGAGGGCACGCTCGCCCAGCCGAAGGTCCACTCGCTCGCTTTGCGGCTCGCGCGCGTGGCGCAAGGGTCCCTCGACGCTGCTTTCGCCTCGCGCGGCAGCCACGACTGGGACCTTGCAGCCGCCGACCTTTTGGTGCACGAAGCCGGCGGCGCGCTGACCGATTTCACCGGAAGGCCGCTGAAATACAACGGTTCGCAGGCCGCTCACGGCGCGCTCATCGCTGCCGGTCAGGCCCGCCATGACGCCTTGATCGGACTGGTGCGCGACCGAAAAGCGGAATTCGCATAGAGTTGAACCTTTCCCGAGATCGACCCATAGATCGACCCAAAGACGACCATGCCTGCAGATTCGCCCGCAACGAAACCGCAATTGCTCCATCTCGTCCTCGGCGGTGAGCTCACCGAGCTCGGGGGCACGGAGTTCAAGGATCTCGACAAGGTCGACATTGTCGGCGTCTACCCGAACTATGCGAGTGCCTACGTCGCATGGAAGGCGAAAGCGCAGAAGACCGTCGACAACGCGCACATGCGCTACTTCATCGTTCACCTTCATCGACTGCTCGATCCCGAGGCTGCTGGTCGCACGGAACGGTAGGGCAGGCTTGATGGTGTCACTCAAGCGTTTCACCGCCTCGTCCGTGTTCCAGGAGATCATGGGCACGCTCGGCGCCTGGTATCTTCGCTTCGTCTGGTTCACCAGCCGCCCGGTCGTGGAGCCGGGAGCTATGACCCTCTACGAAATAGCGGAGATGCCGGTGATCATTGCGGCATGGCATGGCCAGCACTTCCTGATGCCGTTCATCAGGGACGCCAGGCGGCATCGCGCCAAGGTACTGATTTCCCGCCACCGCGACGGCGAGGTCAATGCGCGCGCCGCGCAGAAGCTCGGCATCGGCACGATCCGCGGATCGGGCGCGCACAACGGCGAATTCCATCGGAAAGGCGGCGCAACCGCTTTCCAGGAGATGCTCGAAGCACTCAAGGATGGTTACAATGTCGCAATGACCGCCGATGTCCCGAAAGTCGCGCGCGTCGCCGGTCTTGGCGTGGTGAAGCTCGCCCAGCATTCCGGCCGCCCCATCTATATGGTGGCGATGGCATCGAGCCGTCGAATCGAGCTCGATAACTGGGACCGCACCGCCATCAATCTGCCTTTCAGCCGGATCGGCATCGCCGCAAGCGGCCCGATCTTTGTCTCGCGGGAGGCCGATGGCGGCGCCCTCGAAGATGCTCGCAAGCAAGTGGAAGATGAACTCAGCCGGCTGACGACGCACGCTTACGACCTCGCGGATAAATCCGGGGGCAACGCATCGTGAGCAGGTTGCCCGCCGGCTTGATGATCTACCGTCTGGTGTCGCGGGCGGCAGCGCCGTTCGCCCCCATGCTGCTCGCGCGCAGGGCCAGGCGCGGAAAAGAGCATCGTCAGCGTCTTCCCGAACGGCGCGGCGAAAGCCGCATCGCGCGGCCGGACGGACCGCTGGTCTGGCTGCACGGCGCAAGCGTGGGAGAGCTTGCCAGCGTGCTGCCGCTGATCGAACGGATTCGCGCGCGCGGCATCCCCATCCTGGTCACGACCGGCACCGTCACATCGGGCGGTCTCGCCGAGCAGCGTCTGCCGCGTGGCGTCGTGCATCAGTTCATGCCGGTCGACGTGCCGCGCTTCGTCGGCCGCTTCCTCGATCATTGGCGGCCCGACCTCGCCTTGTTTGTGGAATCCGACCTCTGGCCGAACATGATCATCGAAGCCTCGGATCGCGGGGTGCCCATGGTCCTGGTCAATGGCCGGCTCTCGGAAGATTCATTCCGGCGCTGGCAGCGTCTTCCGAATTCCATTGCGCATCTTTTGCAGCGGCTCGATCTCTGCCTGACCGGCACTGCCCCCGACGCGACGCGCTTTGGCGAGCTTGGAGCACCGCAGGTTTTCACGACCGGCAATCTCAAGCTCGACGTGCCCGCACCGCCCGCCGATCCGGCGGCGCTCGCCGCCTTGCAGGATGCCATCGGCGACCGGCCGGTGATTGCCGCCGCCTCGACCCATGCCGGCGAAGAGGACCCGCTGCTTGAAGCCCACATCCGGCTGCGCGCCAATTTTCCCGGACTGCTGACCGTGATTGCCCCGCGTCACCCCGAGCGCGGCGCCGACATCGCCGCGAGCGCCACCGCCGCGGGCCTGTCCGTGGCGCTGCGCTCGCGCGGGGAATTGCCAGGTCGCAATACCGATATCTATGTCGCCGATACCGTCGGCGAGCTCGGCCTCCTTTACCGCGTGGCACCCGCCGTCTTCATCGGCGGCTCGCTGGTCAAGCATGGCGGACAAAACCCGATCGAAGCTGCAAAGCTCGGCTCCGCAATTCTGCACGGCCCTCACGTCTGGAACTTTGCGGAGATCTACGCTGCGCTCGACGACGCGCACGGCGCGGAGCCAATTACCGGCCCCGACCGCCTCGTCGCGCATCTCGCCGCGTGGCTCAGCGATCCCGACGCCTGCGCACGGGTTGCCGATACCGGACATTCCGTGGTCGAGACGCTCGGCGGCGCGCTCGATCGAACGCTGGCGTCGCTCGACCCTTACCTGATGCAATTGCAGCTTCATCAAAGAGCTCGCCATGCGTGAACCGGCCTTCTGGTGGCGCGGTGCAGGCCCGCAGGCCCAGCTCCTCGCGCCCCTGGGGCTGATCTATGGAACGATCACGGCTCGGCGCATGGCGACGGAGGGCGCGCATGCCGGCCTGCCCGTGCTGTGCGTGGGCAACTTCACGCTCGGCGGCGCCGGCAAGACACCAGCCGTCATCATGCTCGCAAAAATGCTGGCCGAGAACGGCGGGCGTCCGTTTTGCCTGAGCCGCGGTTATGGCGGCACCGAAACGGGCCCAAGGCTGGTGGATGGCCGCTCCGACAGCGCCGCCCAGGTTGGCGACGAGGCTTTGTTGCTTGCGCGCGCGGCACCGACAGTCGTCGCGCGCGATCGCGTCGATGGCGCTGAATTTGCGCGCACGCAAGGCGCAAGCGTGATCATTCTCGACGATGGCCTGCAAAATCCTTCACTGGCCAAGGACTTCACGCTGGCCGTCATCGATGCGCGGCGCGGGATCGGCAATGCCCGCGTGTTCCCGGCCGGCCCCTTGCGCGCGCCACTGGATGCGCAGCTCGCAAGAACAGATGCAATGCTCGTCGTGGGTGAGGGCAATGCGGCAGATGGCGTCGCCGCGCAGCTGCGCGCGCAGTCGCGTCCGGTCTTTCATGCGCGCCTTGCGCCCGACAAAGCCGCGGTTTCAGCACTCAGCGGGCAAAACGTCCTGGCTTTCGCGGGCATTGGCGATCCGGACAAGTTTTTTGCAACTGCGCACGTGGCCGGCATCGTTGTATCAGAACGCCGCACCTTTCCGGACCACCACCGTTACACGCCGCAGGACGCCAGCGAGCTCATCCTGCGCGCGCAGCATTCGGCGCTCACTCTGCTCACCACGGAAAAGGACCGCGCACGCATGGATGGCGACCCGCGCCTGGCAAAGCTCGCCGCCAGCGTGCAGACGCTGCCGGTCACGATGATCGTTGAGGAAGCAGGTGAGTTGCGCGCGCTGATAGAGGCAAAACTGCCGCGCTAACGCTATTGCTTCGGCGTGTGCTTTTCCTGATGTCGCTGCAGAACCGCCTCGGGCGTGGCATAGGCTTCCTGCAATTCAACGCTCCAGTATTTGAGCTCCTCGAGCGGAATTGGCACGCCCGTGACCGCGCACCGCACGAAACCGCCCGGCCGCACCACGCGGAAATCGCCGTCGAGGTATTTCACCTCCGCCTCGCCGTTCATCGGCGAGGATCGATCATAGCGATTGAGCAAACCGGCCTCCGTCCAAGCCCAGACCATTTCGGCGCAGATCAACATAGTCGTTCGGCGGCCGCGGCGAAACCCTCGTATTACGCGCCGAACAGACTGCCCTGCCCGCCGGAACCGCCGCCACGGCTGCGCGGCTTGGGCTTCGCGGGTTGTTTCGCGGTGCCCTCGCCATCTGCCGTTGCGCCGATGCGGCCATCGGAAAACTCGATGTCCAGACGCATCCCCGACCCGACCGCAGCCGCGGTCCGCAGCGGGCGGCCGTCGCCATCGCGCACCAGCGTAAAGCCGCGCGCGAGGACGCCGCGATAGGAATAGGCGGTCAGCAGTTGTCCCGCGCTGCGCAGGCGTTCGATGCGCCGGTCCCGGAAAATCCGGAAGGCACGGCGTGCCCGGTCGCCGAACGCTGCGGTCTGCTCCCGGCACCGCTCGATGCGATGTGACAGCAATCGCGGCGACAGCCGTGAGGCGGCACGCGTCAGTTGGGTATGGTGGATCTGCGCATTGGCGCGCAAAGCGCGCGGCAGGCGCCCCGCGCAGGCATCGAGACGCTGGCGCGGCACCGCGAGCAGATCGTCGAGCGCCGGCAGCGCGCGCGCAAGCAGGCGCAGTTCCTTGCGGTAACGATCAACGTTCCGATGCCAGCAGGCGAGCTTGCGGGAGCCGAGATTCGACAGTGCCGTCATCAGCTCGGCGCGCACGGGAACGGCCATTTCCGCGGCGGCGGTCGGCGTCGGCGCGCGGCGATCGGCAGCAAAATCGATGAGCGTGACATCGGTCTCATGGCCGACGGCGGAGATGAGCGGGATCATACTTGCGGCCGCCGCGCGCACCACGATCTCTTCGTTGAACGACCACAGGTCTTCGAGCGAGCCGCCGCCGCGCGCGACAATGATCAGGTCGGGCCGTGGAAAGGGTCCGCCGTCCGGCATGGCGTTGAAGCCATGAATGGCGGCGGCTACCTCGGCTGCCGAGGTCTCGCCTTGCACACGCACCGGCCATACCAGCACGCGGCGCGGAAACCGGTCTTCCAGGCGGTGGAGAATGTCGCGGATCACCGCGCCGGTGGGCGACGTGACGACGCCGATGACCTTTGGAAGGAAGGGCAGCAGCTGCTTGCGCGCGTCGTCGAACAGGCCTTCGGCTGCGAGCTTCTTCTTGCGCTCCTCGAGCAGCTTCATCAGCGCGCCGACGCCGGCTGGCTCGAGGCTGTCGATCACGATCTGATACTTGGATGAGCCCGCAAAGGTCGTGAGCTTGCCCGACACGATGACGTCAAGGCCCTCTTCAGGCTTGACGCGCATGCGCCCGAACGTGCCCTTCCAGATCACCGCCTCCAGCACGGCCTTGTCGTCCTTGAGGCGGAAATAGACATGACCGGAGGGTGACGCTCCTTTGAATCCCGACACCTCACCGCGCACGCGGACATAGCCATAGGCGTCCTCGACCGTGCACCTGAGCGCCGCGGACAGTTCCGACACGGACCATTCCACAACGTTATTGAGGGCGGACTCTGCCATTCGGGTCGAATCTCTTGCGAGGGCGAGACGCCATGCTACACCAAACGGCGACCATCCTCTAAAGGCCGCCTGCGCGTCCCATGAACATCCTCATTATTGGTTCCGGCGGACGCGAGCATGCGCTTGCCTGGAAGATGGCGGCCAGCCCGCTCACCGACAAGCTCTATTGCGCCCCCGGCAACGCCGGCATCGCGCAGGAGGCCGAGTGCGTGCCGCTCGACATCGCCGACCATGCGGCGGTGATCGCTTTCTGCAAAGAGAAGAAAGTCGAATTCGTCGTCGTCGGACCTGAGGTGCCGCTCTGCGCGGGCATCGTCGATGATCTCGAAGCCGCCGGCATCAAGGCCTTCGGTCCGACGAAATGGGCGGCGCGGCTCGAAGGGTCGAAAGGCTTCACCAAAGATCTCTGCAAGGCCAACAACATCCCGACCGCCGCCTATGAGCGCTTCAAGAGCGCAGGCCCCGCGAAGGCGTACGTGCGCAAGACCGGCGCGCCGATCGTCGTAAAGGCGGACGGACTTGCCGCCGGCAAGGGCGTTGTCGTTGCGGAGAGCGTGCAGGAGGCAGAGGCCGCGATCGACATGATGTTCGGCGG
>DASSRJ010000142.1:0-11138 GCA_035701845.1 Pseudolabrys sp.
CCTCTCTGCGAGACCGCTCTCTGGCCGCTGGAGGCAAGCGCCAAAGGACCTGGATTGGTACGACGTTGTTGACTGAACTCTGCACGTCGGCGGTTACCGTTCTTCGACTTGGTGTTCTCTGAGAGCCGATTTTCTCGGTGCTCTGTACTTTCACTGAGGAGTATGGATTTTTGCCGGCACGCGTCACGCGTTTGCATCGTTACTTCTTCGGGCAAATTCCATGCCTGAGATTTCGGGGCCAAAAGCAGCCGTCAGTGCCGAAATCGGTGCGGTTGCGGCTGATCCGCAAGACTCGCTATCATAACTTCAAGGGCAGGGCCGCGCGTGGAGGGACTTATGCGACTGGTACGACCTCGGTCGATTGCGCTCATTGCAGTAATCATGCTTCTGGCGCAGGGCACGTCGAAGGCGGAGCCTGTCAAGATTCGCGTCTCGTGGATCGCGCCGCTGTCCAACTGGGCGTCCTTGCTTCTGGAGAAGAAGGAGCTCGCGCGGCATATGGGGCAGAGCTATATCCTGGAACCGGTCCGCTACGGCGGCACGCCGCAAATGATCACGGCGCTCGCGAACAACGAGCTCGAAGTCGCGAACCTCGCCTTCACGACCTTGCCGATCGCGATCCACAATGCCGGTCTCTCCGACCTGCGGATCATCGCCGATGAACTCCAGGACGGCGTGCCGGGCTATTATTCGCAGGAATACATGGTGCTTGCCGACGGGCCGGTGAAACGCCTTGAAGACATGAAGGGCCGCGTGGTTGCGATCAATGCCGGCGGCTCGGCGGTCGATATCGCGATGCGCAAGATGCTGCGCGCGGCAGGGCTCGAGCCGAAGCGCGACTATGTGCAGATCGAAACACCGTTGCCGACCATGCGCGCCGTGCTCGCCGAGAAGAAGGCCGATCTGGTCCCGCTTGTGGTGCCGTTCTCATTCGATCCGGAGGTGCGCCGCATCGCCAGGCCGCTCTTCTACAATCGCGACGTCATGGGCGTGACGCAGCTCCTGTTCTGGTGCGCGCGGCAGTCCTTTATCGACAGGAATCGTGCGGCGATGGTGGACTTCATGGAAGACACGCTGCGCATCACCACCTGGTTTCTCGATCCGGCGAACCACGCCGAAGTCGTGGCGATCAGCTCGCGCCTGACCAAGCAGCCGCCCGAGCGCCTCGGTTGGGTTTTCACCAAGCAGGATTACCATCACGCGCCGGGAATGCGTCCGGACCTTGAAGCGCTCCAGCGCAACGTCGCGCTCGTCAAAGAGCTTGGACTGACCAACGCGGATACCGACGTAAACAAATATTCCGACCTGACCCTGCTGGACGAGGCGACCAAGCGCCTGAAATAGCCGCTGTCCGCGCCTGTAGTACGTTCTCACGCAGCCGGTTGGTATTCGGAGAACATTCCAATTTCTGAGAAAGACGCTCCAGGAGAGCTCATTGGACGCAATCAAGAAACACCGCATCTGGGCGCAGGGTGCGACCGATCAGGCCGCCCACCGCAACTACCTGGCGCAACTGCTGCCGCATATGAAGGCCTGCACGGATCCCGAGTTCGAGATCGAGTTCAAGACCATGACGCCGTCGGTGACGACGGTGCACGCGCTGTCGGAAGCCCGCGTCGCACGCGCGGTCATCCGCGGCGCCATTGCGGCGGAGCGGGAGGGTTATGACGCTTTTTTCATGAACCACTTTCAGGACGTCGGCCTGTACGACGCGCGGGCGGCGGTAAAGATTCCGGTGCTTGGTCTTGGTGAAACGACCTTGCTGCACGCCTGCACCGTGGGCCGAAAGCTGGGCCTGATCGCGATCCACCCCGCCTTCATACCGATCCACAACGACCAGGTTAATCGCTATGGCCTGCACCAACGCATCGCCGGAGTCCGGGCGATGAATGCCAACATCAGCGATTACATGGACGCGTTCGCCTCGCCCGCAAAAAAATTGGAGCTGCAGTCGAGCTTCGAACGCGAGGCGCGCCGTCTTATCGACGGCGGCGCCGACGTCATCGTGCCGACCGGGGGCATTACGATGATGTTGTTCGGCCAGGAGCCGGGCGCCAACGTGGACGGCGCTCCGATCGTCAATGGAGTGACGGTGATGGTCAAGGCCGCCGAAATGGCGGTCAAGCTGAAGCAACTGGGCGCATCGGTCGCAAGCCGCATTCCGCAGTCAGGCTTTGTGCTGCCGTCCGCCCAGACGCTCGACGAGTTTCTGCACCACGGCTGACATTTGTCTGTGTTGGTCGGCCAAGCAGTCCTCACTCGCCGTCAACAAACGTCCGATTCCGGACGAACGCTTCGACCAGGATCCAGGGCGCACGCCGGGGCAAAGACGGGTGCGGGTTTTAATTTGCCGCCCCTTAGAGCATCTTGGCGACAATCTTCATCATGTCTACCGATGAAAATGCTCGCAATGACTCCGTGCGGATATTGCCCAGTGCGCCAAGGCTCAAATTAAGTGCCGTGGCGGAAAACTCATCTGGAGACTCCACAACTGTCACGACGTCATACCGCCCCTGCGTCCAGAATATGTCCTTTACGGTCACTCCAAACGTCTTCGCCATTTGTTTGAAGGCTTCGGCCCGCTTTGGTGAGTCCTTGGCGTTTTTGACGCCTTGATCGGTGAACGTGGCAAGCACGACATAGGTTAACATGGTCATTCTCCCTGACTGTTGGTGGCTGATATTGCCGCCCAGGCTCCACAGAAGGGCTTGCTGGAGGATTACATGCCAAAACTAGATGGCATCCTGGAAACTGCAATCCATACCGAGGACATGGTGCGGGCGCGTGCCTTCTACGAGGGCGTGCTCGAGCTGGAGCCGATCTATAGCGACAATCGGTTGTCCGCTTATGCCGTGGGCGGACGCGATGTCCTTTTGATCTTTCGCAAGGGCACAACGGGGCAGACCGTTACCCTGCCCAGCGGCACCATTCCCGGCCACGGCGGCGATGGTAGGTTGCATGTGGCGTTCGCCATTGGCAAGGAAGAACTCGGTCGCTGGGAGGCGCATCTCGCTTCGCGTATGGTGGTCATCGAAGGACGAAATAATTGGGAACGCGGCGGGCGTAGCATCTATTTCCGTGATCCTGATGGGCATCTTCTGGAACTTGCAACGCCGGGATTGTGGTCGGTGTATTAGGCGCTGCAAACTGTCGCTTAAAGCCGAGCCGATGGAGGCTATCTCATGACCTCATACATCGTGGGTCTTAGGCATAAAGCGCGGTCTAAAGTTTTAACAATTGATGCCGAGGACGCTTTGATCGCGGCCCTTAGAGCCAAGCACGAAAATCCCGAGGCAGTAATCACCTACGTCCGCAAGTCCAATCGACGCGGCGACTATCGTCACCCGCATGAGGGGCTGTTGGACAGTAAATGAGATGTTTGCCCTGTAACCGTGATCAGATCTTGCCAGCTTCGCAGGCTGCTGCTCTAGAGGTTCCTTGATGGCGCTCCGAACCGCGATACGCCATACGCGCATGACCTGCGCAGTAGGACATTCCTTCAACCGTGGCGTTGCCGCAGAAGGTGAGTTCGACGATACCGTTGCCGCCGATGGGCCAGCGACATTTGCGCGGCGCCAGGTCAAGCAACGAGCAAGGCTCCGAACTGACAACTTTGTCGACAGTTGGCGCAGATGCGAAAAGCGATTTAAGCAGGAGGCGCTGAGTGAGGATTTGCGGCCGCCGGATCGCTGCACCGCTGCGCGGGCGCGGCGTTGCGGGGTTTCTGCCGCGCGACAAACCGAGTCGATTGATCTTGCCAATAACTGCGTTGCGTGAAACACCGATCTCGTTTGCAATTTGCGCGCAGGATAGGCCAGCGCTAACGCCACTCTTCAACTGCGCTACACGCTCGGTAGTCCATGTGTCGCGCAAATTTTTGCTGGATGTTTCGACGGCGGTCATGTTTGGCCTCGTGACCAGTTGGCGCGGCCGAACTGGGCCGCGGGCAGGGCGAGGTCGAACTCACGCTTATGCAGCGTTCAGAGCGAATGCCGGATTTCAGGCTGACTGCGGAAATTGACACCGCTGAGCGCTGTAGGCACCGAACCGCAGACTGCAACCCGTCATGCTGATCAATGCGGGTCGCGTGTTTGAGCCGAGGGAGGCCTATTTTGAGCTCCCAATGCTTCATTTTCCTGACAGCGCGTAACCCCATCGACCAAAATCCATCGCCGAATCAAGCGTTTCACGATTCGATTCGCGCGACAAGGATTATAATGCCATAATAATCTAGTTATAACAGTAGAGGCGTGGGGTATGGCCCGTCCTGAAAATCGTTCGGAAGCGCGCGCACTCAGTCTCACGCTTCCGCTGGAAACCTTCAATTATCTGGCTCTACTTGCAACGCTTGGGAAGCTGGGACGCACCGAAAACGAGGTGGCGACGCACATCCTTGTTCGCGAGGCCTATGCAATGTACGAGCGCGGCTTTCATGAAGCGCGTGTTCCGGCCGCCGACGTGGCTGAATGAGTGAACATGCATTACAAGCTGACATTTTGGCGGATAGGGCCCACCAAACCCCGTCGCCGTACGCCCAGATACGACGATATGCGCCACGGCCACGTTCGATGAGTTGCGCCGAACAGCGGAAATACCTCTGGCACGTCAGTTGTTGGCAAGATTAGTGGTTGCGAAGAAGAATTAGGCGCTTTCCGAGGTTTTCTCCGCGGTAAAGTTCGGCAATTGCACCAGGGCAATTTTCAATACCTTCGACGATGTCCTCTCGATACCTCAGGCGGCCCTCACGAACCCACTCGGCTAATCGCGCAACGGCTTCTTCGTAGCGATGCTGGTAGTCGAAGATGAGAAGGCCGGCCATGCGTGCGCGCTTCACGAGAAGATGACGCTCGACCCTTGGCCCGGTTGGCGGGGGATCCCAACTCGCTACGGACGCGGTGCCGCAAATGACAACTCGTGCGCCCATGGCAAGCTGCGGCAGCACCGCATCGCTAATCGGTCCTGCAGTGTTGTCGAAATATACGTCAACCCCCCGCGGGCACGCGCGGGCGAGCGCATCGGAAAGTGAACCAACCTTGTAGTCGATCACCTCGTTGTATCCGAAGTCGTCGCGACATATTTTGCATTTAATCGCGCCTCCAGTCAGCCCGACCGTCCGGCATCCCATCAGGTTTGCAATCTGGCCTGCTGCTGACCCGACCGCGCCTGCAGCAGTCGAGACGACCACGGTGTCGCCGGGGCGTGGTTGGCCGACATCAAGCAAGCCGAAATAGGCCGTAACCCCGTTCAGTCCAAGAACGCCAAGTGAGAGCGAGAGCGGCAGGTCCTTTTCCTTCACTTTGCGCGTAATCGTGCCGCCGTCTGAGATCGCATATTCCTGCCATCCCAACATGCCCATTACGGTGTCACCTTCGCGATAGTTCGGATGGCGCGAGGCGACAATTGTACCCGCCGAAAATGCCCGCATCACTTCACCGATCCCGACCGGTGTGGAATAGTTTGCAACTGCCGACACCCATCCGCGCATCGCTGGCTCGACCGAAAGGTACTCATTGCGAACCAGAAACTGCCGGTCGGCAATGTCCGGCACCGCTGCCGTAACGATCTCGAAGTTATCCGCTTCCGGTATACCGGTCGGCCGCGATTTCAGGCGGACCTGGCGGTTTTCTCGTGACTTCATGATGCATCTCCAGAGGACGCATCGTAGCGGTTGGAATTGCAGGCATGGAAAGGCAGTCCGAAAGCTGACATTCGCAACCAGCCTGCACTGGCGCGTCCGCGCAGCGTAAACTAACATCTCCCAAAACAAATTGCTGCGGGAGAAAGATATGTCCGACGAGCCAGCCGCACGCACACCGGGCGCCAAACGTGCCGCTCCGGGCGAATATGTCTTCGATCTTGGGACTGTGCAGGAAATTATGGGCGGACCCGCCTATTCGACAGCACACGGGCCATGCGTGGAAGGCGACCGTATGATTGTCGGCCTGATGCGCATGAAGGCGGGTACCGGCGCCGAGCCACACTCGCATCCGAACGAGCAATGGATCTATGTACTGGAGGGAACCTTCCGCGCCAGTATCGACGGGAAGGAAATCAATGTAAGGCCCGGCTCGGTCGTCTACATTCCCGCCAATACGGTGCATGCCGGCAAGGCGACGGCGGATGCCGATGTCGTCTTCTTTACCGTCAAGGACGCATCACACAGCCTGCACGGCATCAAAGCCACCTGAGCAATGCGTCACAGGGCGAAGAAAATATCCTGCGCCTGTAACCCTGGGGAGGATTAAAATGAAACGCCTGATCGCGGTTCTGTTCGCTGCCCTCGCATTGAGCGCAGGGACGGCGATGGCGCAGGACAAGTATCCGAACCGACCGGTCAAGGTGATTGTTCCTTACGCGCCGGGAGGAGCTACCGACATCGTCGCGCGCATTGTCGGCGACGCGTTCCAGAAAGTCACCGGACAGCCCTTCATTGTTCTCAACAGGCCGGGCGCCTTCGGCATGCTGGCGATCGACGAAATGGTGAAGGCAGCGCCCGATGGCTATACGCTGATGATAGGCAACGTCTCAACCAACGCGATCACGCCGATCATCTACGCCAGCAAGATGAATTTCGACTACGCCCGAAGTGTCGTAGCGGTAAGCAACCTGATCGATGTGCCGGCCTTCCTGCTCGTTTCCACGGCCAATGATTTTCCGGTGAAATCGGTCCGCGAACTTGTTGCCTACGCAAAGCAAAATCCCGGAAAAGTCCGCTATGGCACGGTCGGTGTCGGTTCCTATCCGCACTACGACATGGCTTATTTCGCCAAGCGCGCGGGCGATCTCGATATGGTGGCGCTACCGAACAAAAACGGTGCGGCCGGCGTGATCCAGGACATGCTGCGCGGCGACGTGCAAGCCGCATTTCTCAACGTGGCTTCAACCGCCGGACAGGTACAAGCCGGAAAATTCCGTCCATTGGCCGTGGTCAATCACGCGCGGCTCAAGGAATATCCCGACATTCCGACCATGAAGGAGGCCGGATATCCCGACGTCGGCACGGTGGCCTGGAATGGCCTGTTCGCGCCGGCAGCAACGCCGAAGCCGGTCCTGGAGGCGGTGTTTGCGGCGGTGAATAAAGCCCTGACTTCGCCCGAGGCGACCGAGAAGCTTAACAAGCAGAACTTCAACGTCGTGCCGAGCAAGTCGATTGCCGATGCGAAAACCTGGCTCGACAACGAAATGAAGCACTGGCAGACCATCTCCACCGCCGTGAAGATCGACACGCAGTAAAGTCCTCGCGGTTTCTCGCGACTTCTAGATCAGAATCCGTTGAGATTGAAACTATACGCCGTCATGGCCGGACTTGTTCCGGCCATCCACGTCTTTGAATTTGCACGATCTTTAAGACGTGGATGCCCGCGATGAGCGCGGGCATGACGATCCAATTTGAAACGATCCTGCTCTGGCAGCACTCCCTCCGGCACGGCCACGTTCGTTGGGTGACGTTCGAGCAGATTTAATCGCGAGCACCGACCACGAGATCCGATTGCCAGTTGGCGGTTTTTGCGTGACTGACCAGCGTCCGCCCGGTCGAGCCGGCTGGCGCTATTGCACCAGCGGAGTTGCCGCACCGTCGAGGTCGATACCTTGAATATCGGCTTTTCCGACGAGGATGCTGACGTATTGACGGAGCGCCTTCTGCTCGACAGCCGCCCGCAAACGCGCCGCGATCTGTTCCTGCACCAGCTCAAACGGCAGCTTGGTGCCCGGAATGCGCTGATCAACGGCGACAATGTGAAAGCCATAGCGGGTCTTGACCAGGTCACGCAGCAGCCCGACTGGACCAAGCCGGAACAGCGCCTTCTCGAATTCGGGGACGGTATCGCCGCGGCCGATCTGGCCGAGGTTGCCGCCCTGGCTGCCCGACGGGCAATTCGACAGTTCGGCGGCGAGCGCAGCAAACCGTTCCGGCTCCCGCAATAACGTGTTCAACGTGCTCTCGGCGCGCGCCCGAATTTCAAGAACATTCACCCGCGGCGTCACCTGAAAAAGGATGTGGCGCGCATGGACCAGGTCGCCGTTGTCGAACTCGTTCGGATGCTGCTCGTAATAGCGGCGGCACTCCGCCTCGGTCGGATCGGGCGTGACCACCTCACGCGCCAGCAGGTTTTCAATGGCGCCGTCGATCGCTTTCTGGTCGGTCTCGTCGCGGCCGAGGAATTCAAGTGCAACCGCCTGCTGCCGCAGCAGCTCGCGTGTGGCGGCGAATGCGGGCGTCGTATTGTCGGCGACCGCGACGGCGACGCCGTTGACGGTAACGCTCATGAACGCACCGGCTCCTCGGCGCGCGTCTTCGGCGTGCGCACGATCTGGTAGGGCCGGAACAGGTAGGAGAGCACGCCCACGCCGCTCCAGATGTGGATCATGCGCGTGAAGGGCGAAATCAGGAACAGAGTGAAACCGAGGAGAACGTGCATCTTGTAGACCAGCGGTACGTCGAGCATGAGCGCGGCCACGCTTCCGTCGAACGTCACGATGCCTTTCACGTAACTGGTCAGGGTTTCGAACAGGACGCCGTCCATATGGAAGGCTGACATCGGCACGGTCAGTAGGCCCAGTGACAGCTGCAGCCAGAGCATGAGCGCGACCGCGATATCCCATTTACGGCTGTTGAGGCGGATGCGCGGATCGCCGAGCCTGCGTACGAGCAGGATTGTCATCCCGATGATGGCGACGAGACCTGCGAGGCCGCCAACCACCATTGCCAGCAGTTGATGCGCCACCGGGGTCAGGGCCCAATCGATCGCCCAATGCGGCGCGAGGAAGCCTGCAAAATGGCCGAGGATGACGACGATCACGCCGTAATGAAAGAGATTGGAGCCCAGCCGTAACTGGCGCTTGCGCAGGATCTGCGAGGAATCGCTCTTCCAGGTGTAGGGCTCGCGGTCGAAACGGATCAGGCTGCCGATCAGCAGCACGACGAGGCAGACGTAAGGGTAGACGCCGAACAAAAGCGTATTGACGTAAGGGTTCGTCAGCATGATCAAGCCTCCGTTCTTGCGGCCGCAGGCGCGGTTATGCCCGCATCCTCAAAGGCGGGCCGCTCGGCCCAGTTGCGATCGATCGCTTCGAGTCGTTCTTTCACGGGCGGAATCTTCCCGGGATCGATCGGAGCCTCGCCGGCCATGACGATGAGGGCCTGGAGCGGGGCGGCATAGGAGCTTTGCCGCGCCAGGAGCGAGCGGCCTATGGCCGTGAGGATATGCGCGCAATCGGCAAGCATGTCGCGCGCTTCGGACATCCCGCGGCAGCTCAGATATTCAAGTACGACCGGCAAATAATCCGGAAGCTCGTGGGACGACAATTCGAAGCCCGCGCGCTCGTATAGCTGCTTGAGCGCGACCATGGCGGCGCCGCGGTCGCGGCTTTCACCGTGCAGGTGCTCGAACAGATGCAGCGACAGCGCGCGGCCCCGATCGAACAGGTCGACGTAGCGTTCCTCGGCGGCGAGCAGGTCGCCGCGGCCGATCTCGTCGATCAGGCGCAGCAGATCCTGTTGCTGCGCCTGAGCGATCAGCGGGGAGCTGCGGATGACCTCGGCGATCTCGGGCAGCGCGGCGCGCATCTCGGCCGTCGGGTAGGACAGCAACGCGCTCAGGGCCTTGAAGATCAGCATCGGAACTTCTCTCAGGTGTCCAGATGGCGGATGGGCGTCAACTTGCGCCGCCCCATCTTGCCGCCGAACAAGGTCGAATGCGGCGGTCCGAAATCGCATCCGTTGCCGAAAGTGAAGCCGCAGGCGTTCTTCAGTCCGTAAGCGTCTTCCGCCTGCTCGCGATGGCTGGTCGGGATGACGAACCGGTCCTCATAGTTGGCGATGGCGAGGTAGCGGTGCATGTCCTCGACCTCCGCCTGCGACAATCCGGCCTGCGCCAGCACGGTTTCGCCATCGCCTTCGCCGAGCTGGCGCCGGCGGAAGAAGATGCGCATGGCCAGCATGCGCTCGAGCGCGCGCACGATCGGCTCCTCCGCTCCGGCGGTCAGCAGGTTGGCAAGATAACGCACCGGAATACGCAGTGAGCGCACATCGGGGAGGTCGCCGACGGTCTCGATCGCGCCGGCATTGGCGTGCGACTGGATCGGCGACAGCGGCGGCACATACCAGACCATCGGCAGGGTGCGGTATTCCGGATGGAGCGGGAAGGCGATCTTCCACTCGACCGCCATTTTGTAGGCCGGCGAGTGCCTGGCGGCCTCGATCCAGTTTTCGGCAATCCCGTCCGCGCGCGCCTGCGCCACGATTACCGGGTCGTTGGGATCAAGGAACAGCTTGAGCTGCGCCTGATACAGGTCCTTCTCATCCTCGACGGACGCGGCTTTCTCGATGCCATCGGCGTCGTACAGCAGCACGCCGAGATAGCGGATGCGTCCGACGCAGGTTTCGGAGCAGATCGTCGGCTGGCCGTCCTCGATCCGCGGATAGCAGAAGATGCATTTCTCAGCCTTGCCCGAAGTCCAGTTGTAATAAATCTTCTTGTAGGGGCAGCCCGACACGCACATGCGCCAGCCGCGGCACTTGTCCTGGTCGATCAGGACGATGCCGTCCTCTTCGCGCTTGTAGATCGATCCCGAAGGGCAGGAGGCGACGCAACTCGGATTGAGACAGTGCTCGCACAGCCGCGGCAGATACATCATGAAGGTGTTTTCGAACTGGCCGTAGATATCCTTCTGGATGGCCTCGAAATTGTAGTCCTTCGAGCGCTTGTCGAACTCGCCGCCCAGGATTTCTTCCCAGTTCGGCCCCCATTCGATTTTCTCCATCGGCCGGCCGGTCACGAGCGACAGCGGCCGCGCGACCGGCGAAGTCGGCAGCTCCGGGGCAACGTGCAGGTGTTCGTAGTCGAAGGTGAACGGCTCGTAGTAGTCGTCGATCTCGGGCAAATGCGGATTGGCGAAGATCTTCGCCAGCACCGCCCAGCGGCCGCCCTGTTTCGGCACCAGTTTGCCGTTGGCCTTGCGTTCCCAGCCGCCCCGCCAACGCTCCTGGTTCTCCCAGTCCTTGGGATACCCGATGCCGGGCTTGGTCTCGACGTTGTTGAACCACGCGTATTCCATGCCTTGTCGCGAGGTCCACACGTTCTTGCAGGTGACCGAGCACGTGTGACAGCCGATGCATTTATCGAGGTTCATAACCA
>DASSRJ010000143.1:0-36178 GCA_035701845.1 Pseudolabrys sp.
CATCGGCACTATGACCCGACACTCGGGCGATATACGCAGACCGATCCAATATCTGGAGAGCGGCTTTCAGCGGGGCTTCGGGGGCGGCCACTGGAGTCCCTTACATCAACAGATGCAGCTCTGGCGACGTTTCAAGACGGGCCTAGTTTGTACGGTTATGCCAAATCGACACCCGTAACAACGATTGATCCTAAAGGGCTATTTAGCGGTCCGATCGGACCTTTCCCTGCTGGGGACTCATGCAACCTGACTCAGATTGGCGGAAAATCGCCAGTTGTTAGATGTGTCAACTGCAATGCGCCTACAGGAGGGGTATATTCCCCGTACTGCCCGGATTGTTATGTGAAGTCCCTGGACCCTAAGGGCGACGTAGCGCCTGTTCCGAAGATTATCGATCCACGTCAATATCAGAAATGAAATCAGTTCGAGAAGATGTACGTCAGTTCGTCGGGCCTCACGAAGGTCGAGAACTTGAACTGATGCTAAATGGCGACAAGCCACTTAGCATGTTTGTTGAATCCATCCCGACGAAGTTCGAGGTATTCTCCGAACAAGATTTTGATCGATTGGTGTCGCAGGGCAAATTGGTCAAGCATGTTTCTATCGAAACCATTCCGGCGCTTGGTGGAAAAACCGGAAAAATCCGCAGGGTCTTATACGCCCTGCCATCTGAGGAATGGAGAATAGAAGCTTTACTATTAGTTCAAGCTTTGTATGTGTCGCTGGCGCCAGGTTGGAGACCCGATCTAGAACGACTAATTGGGTTGTTGCTCGGATATAGCCGCAGAGACATTGAAAAGTTTTTAGATCTGCACGAGTCTCGTTGAATTCGGTGCAATAACGGATACTTGGCACTCGAAGCGCCAAAATCGCAGACGCGGTGTTATCAGTATCAGGAAGTGATTGGGCAAAGACAGCTATGATCATAGCCAGAAGTTTGCGTGATTGTGACGCGAAAGGTATCGCAACGACGTACGCAGACATCGCTGCTTCTATCGATGAGTTACGTGAGGCTGGCCAACTCGAGTCGAAAGGAAACCGGGCTGATTGGCGACATAGTGAACTAAGGTTGCGGAGCGAGGAAGGCAAAACCAAACATTAATACGAAATGTTCTGTTCTGCGCGGGAACTTTCAAGCCGAAATCGGATAAACAGCCTTTTCGCCGCTAAGGACACGTGCAACGTCGCTGGCGCATTTGGTCTGCAATTCCTCGAGCGCTTCGATCGAGTAGAATGCCGTGTGCGGGGAGATGATGACGTTGTCGCGGCCGAGCAGCCGCGAGTCCTTGGCCAGCGGCTCGACCGCGACCACGTCAAGGCCGGCGCCGCCGACCTGCCCGGAATCGAGCGCCGCGACCAGGGCCGGCTCGTCGATGAGCGGACCGCGGGCCGTGTTCACAATGTAAGCGCCCTTTTTCATCTTCGCGAAAACGGCGGCGTTCATCATGCCGCGCGTTTGCGGGGTGAGTGGCGCGTGCACCGATACATAGTCGGACCTGTTGAGGAGGGTGTCGAGGTCGACGCTCTCGACCCGCGCGGCCTTGAAGACGTCAGGCTTGGCGAAAGGATCGAAGGCGATCACCTTCATGCCGAAGGCTTGCGCCTTCGGCGCGACCAGGCGCGGGATGTGGCCGAAGCCAACCAGGCCGAGCACCGTGCCCTCGATGCGGCGGATCGGCACGACCGCAGGCATTTCCCAGCGCCCGCCCTGCACCAGCTTGTCGGAAAAAGGAATCTTGCGGATGAGCGCGAGCAGCAACGCCATCGCGTGGTCGGATACTTCACGAATACAGTAGTCCGGCACGTAATTGACCGCGATGCCTTTCTCCTTGGCAGCGACAAGATCGATATTGTCGACACCGAGACCGAACCGGCCGATCGCCTTGCAGCGCGTCAGCTGGGTGAGGATGGCGCGGGTGAGTTTCGCGTAGGTCACCAGGATCGCATCGGCGTCTTTGGCGACAGCGAGGATGTCGTCGGCGCCGGCGCTCTTCGACATGCGGTAGGTCGGGCTGAGCCTGGAAAGCGCGTCCTTGGCCGGGTCGAGGGACGGGAATACGCTGTCGGTCACTGCAATCACGGGGCCAGCCATCACAAACTCCAGATGAGAAAACGGGCGGAACGGGCGCGAAAGCTACGACAGCGACGCGCAGGCGTCCACCAGAGCAGGCTATGGCTGCCCGTGATTTCAACGGCTTAGCGCGATTAACCAAAAATTAACGACACGCACGCCGGACGGGCCTGGTCGACTATCCTGACAAAAAAATCAGGGAGCGTGGCAATGGCTGGGAAGATCGCTCGTGGAGCTTACGTGCTCGTCGTCGGCGCGATGGTCGTTGCCTGGGTAATTTCGTTCAGCAAGGAAGCGCCTGCCAAGCCGCAGCAAACCGGCCCGAAGGTCTGGTATATCTATTCGTAGGCGGCTGAGGGGCGGCGACGAGCCCCTTACGGTCCGACGCACATGAACAGTGCACTGGCGCAGGTCGTAATACCCTACGGCGATTTCGGCGACGGTTTTGAAAAATATCTCGTCGCTACCATCACTTTCCTGCTTCTTTGCTTTGCGGTCTGGCAATATTTCCGGGATCGCAACTAGCGGCTGTTATGTCGCCAGAAACACCGTCATCTCGTTGCTGAATTTTTCCAGGCGGGTTCAGTTTTCCGAACCAGGTGATTGCGATCGCGGCAAATTTCGCGCCGTGTCGTCCGCAAAATGACGCGGCGACTATAACTCACGCATGCATTGACGAGAAATCAATCTCGCCTCAATGGCTTATCAATGTTTCCGCAACGACGCCGGAAATCGACCTTGTCATGGTGGTGTCACACGAGCCGTGACCCATCATGCTTCGACTGCGACGAACCAGGCTGCGGAATTGGCTTCTGCGACGTATCGCGGCGCTGCGCGCATGGGCCATGCGGCCGGCGCGCGCGAAGCCGTTTCGCATCAATCGCTTTCATTGAAATAGCTTGTGCTCCTATGCCGTGTCTTCCGGCACGCCGGCCTTGCGCAGCCCTTCATAGTAGCGATCTGCGCCCATGTCGCGGCTGAAGGGATGCATGTTCCGCACGAAGGCAACTGAGAACTTCGGCCATAGGCGGATTACTTCAGCGAGATAGCGCTGCGCCTCGTCTTCGCGTCGCAATTGTCCCAATGCCGCGATGAGAACCGCGTAGCGCGACCACTGGAAGCTTGGCTGTGCCAAAGCCCGCAGCGCAAAGCGTACCGCCGCTTCATCTTCACCGACGAGGTATTTGGCTTCCGCGAGCCGCGCAAGATACGAGCCCATATTGGGATCCTGCGGACTGAGCCGGATCGCGGACTCCAGATGCGGAAAGGCTTCGTGCGGTTTTCCCGAGAAGACGAAGGCCGCGCCCATGCCATAATGCGCAAGCGCCAGGCTGGGATTGAGATCCAGAGCGACCTCGAGTTCGGAAATAGCCGCCGCATAGTCTCGTCGCAGATAGCGCGTGCGTCCCAGCGTACAGTGCGCCCCTGCATCGTCGCGGTCGAGTGCAACCGCCTTTTGCGCGAACTCGATGGCGCGCTCGCGATTGTAGTCGGGCGATTCGGCGAATCCGTAGACGACTTCATAGTAATAGGCCTCGGCGGTCGCGGAATAGGCAGGGCCGAGGTCGGGGTCAATCGCAATTGCCGCCGCAAACTGCCTGCGTGCTTCGGCGAGATCATCCCGCGTATAGCGGTACAGGTGAATCATGCCGCGCTGATACGTGCTCCACGCATCAATGCTGTCGCGGTGCTTTACGCGCGCTCTTTCGCGCTCGGCACGGCCCAGTTCCGGCTCGATACCGCCGACGATTGTCTGCGTAATGTCATCCTGGACGGAAAAGATATCGGAGAGCGCACGATCGTAGCTCCTGGCCCAGACGCTGCCGCCATTGCTGCCGTCGATAAGCTTGGCCGTGACTCGAATGCGGTCGCCTGCACGGCGGATGCTGCCCATCAGGATGTAACGCACGCCAAGCTCACGGGCGATGTCGTTGGGGTCGATGCTCGTGCTCTTGTACGCGAAGGTCGAGCCACGTGCGATGACGAAGAACCAGCGCACGCGCGACAGCGCGGTGATGATTTCCTCGGTTACCCCATCGGCGAAGGAATCATCGGCCGCGTTGCCGCCCATATTGCTGAACGGCAGGACCGCGATGGACGGTTTTTGCGGTAGCGCGAGGGCGGGAGCGGCCTGCTCGCCGGCAACTTGCCCCGCAATCTCTGTGACCTCGACGGGCGCCACAAAGCGGAAGCCCTTTCTTGCGAAAGTACGAATGCAGGATTGCTTCTCGCCGGTGTCGCCGATGGCCTTGCGCACGGCGTTGATGCGGCTGGTCAGCGTCGATTCGGAAACGATGCGGCCACCCCAGACCGACGCAATCAGATCGTCTTTGCTGACAACGCGATCGCGATTTTCGATCAGATAGACAAGGATATCGAAAACCTGCGGCTCCATGGCCACGGGGGCATCGCCCGCCCGCAACTCCCGGCATCCGCTGTCCAGGACGTAATTGTTAAATAAAAACAGCACGTTGTGCCCCCACGAACGGCCGTAAAACCTACGGATTGGCCCTCTAAAGCGAAATCAAGACTTCCTCAAGAACAAATCAAGCGGGGCTCAAAGTCTTTCGCCCGCGATGGGCGCATCCATGCTGCCGAAAACGGATGGAGCATGTGATGGCATTACACACGATCAGGCGCTTCGGGGCCGATATCTATAATTACCGCAAGGAAGCGCTGGCCCTTCGCGCGCAAGCAAGAACGGAATTCTTTCAGATCGCCGGCCGCGTTTTTCGCCCGGTGATTCTGGCGATCATCGCCGGATATCTGTCGATGCGCCTAATTGCCCCGTCGGCGGCGGCTGAAGTTCCTGAGACGGTCGCCGCTCGTGGCGAGACCCTGGTTGCAACGGCCTACGCGACCGGTGCGCAAGTCTACGAGTGCAAGATAAATTCCGACGGCAAGCTGACGTGGCAGTTCCGTGAGCCGATCGCAACGCTGGTGATCAACGGCAAGACCGTCGGCCGCCATTTTGCGGGACCGGTCTGGGAGATGGCAGACGGCAGCGCCGTAAGCGCCAAGGTTTCGGCGCAGGCGCCCGGCGCCACCACAAACGATATTCCTCTTCTGAGATTGGATGTTGCGGCCCGACATGGCTCCGGATTCCTCAGCGGAGTCACAACGATCCAACGTTTGAACACGCATGGCGGCCGCGCCGACGCGGTCTGCGATTCACCGGGCACATTCCTGAGCGTGCCGTATAGCGCGGACTACGCTTTCTACAAGAAGGGAACCGCCGACGCGCGGTCTCATTGAGTGCTGTTGAACGCTGGGCGAAGTCACCCAATCAGAGGACGCAATGCGAATACAGGTCACTAATATCCACCGCCGCAGTAATGGCACCGTCGATATTGATGTCTATCGCCGGAAGGCTCTTCTGTTACGGCGGGAGACCACAAACCAGATCTTGCGCCGGTTGGGGCGGTCCGTCTGGCCGCTGATTGGCGCGATCGCGATCCTCCTGAGCTACGCCCTGCTGCCGCGCAATCCGGTGCCGCAGAGCGCCGTCTCAAAGCTCGCCCCGGCCAGGGTCTCTCCGCTGTCCGATTCACTGAGAGCGTCAAAGTCGAATCATCGCAGCCACTAGGAGATGTTCATGGGAAAATTCGTCGCGTTTCTGTATGGCATCGCGGCCTATCTCGTTTTCGCGATTGTCATTGTCTACGCCATCGGCTTCGTCACCGGGCTGGTGGTTCCGAAAACGATCGATTCCGGCCCTGCCGGGCCGCTCGTGGAATCCATCACTATCAATGTTGTGCTGATGACGATTTTCGCCCTGCAGCACAGCGTCATGGCGAGACCCCAGTTCAAGAAATGGTGGACAACGATCGTCCCGAAATCCGTCGAGCGCAGCACCTACGTGCTGTTCGCCAGCCTCGCGCTCGCGCTCGTGTTCTGGCAGTGGCGGCCAATTCCAGGCGTCGTGTGGGAGGTTAAGGAACCCACGGTTGCGGCGTTCCTTCTGTATCTCGGATTGTTCGGCTGGGTGCTGGTGTTCATCAGCACGTTCATGATCAATCACTTCGAGCTGTTCGGGCTGCATCAGGTCGCCAACAATCTCGCCGGCAGGCCAATGCCGCCTGTGAAGTTCAAGACACCGATGCTGTACAGCGTCGTCCGCCACCCGATTTATCTCGGCTTCATCATTTTCGCCTGGGCAACGCCGGTGATGACGGCCGGCCATCTGCTGTTTGCCGTGCTCGTGACGGGTTACATCTTTGTCGGCATCGCCCTCGAGGAACACGACCTGATTGCCGTGTTCGGCGACGAGTATCGCCGCTACCGGCAGCGGGTGGCGATGATCGTTCCGTTCATCGGACGATCGTCCTGAGCCAACGGGGCCGGCGTGCGGCGGTTTCCTTAACCGAAGGTTGTCCCCGCAACCCTGCCGCTGCCGGCCTCGTTTCACCCGCAACGTGTCCTCTGCTAACGTCGACCGACGCATAGCAGAGGGCAATCCTTATGGCCGTAAGTGAGGTCGCCGGGCGGGAGCGCAATGCCGGCGCAATCAAGAGAGCCATTGTGGCTCTGACCGCCGCCTTTGGCAATCGGGTCGTGACGTCGCAAGCCGTGCGCGAGCAGCACGGCAATACCGTCACATGGATCGCAAACCAGCCGCCTGACGCCGTCATTTTTCCGCAGAGCACCGAGGAAGTGCAGCAAACGGTCCGGATCTGCGCCGAAAACAGCGTCGCGATCATTCCCTATGGCGTCGGCACCTCTCTCGAAGGCCACGTCAACGCGCCGGCGGGCGGCGTGTCGATCGATTTCCGCGATATGCACAAGGTTCTTGCGGTGCATGCCGAGGATCTCGATTGCGTTGTAGAGCCCGGCATCACCCGCAAGGCTCTCAATGAGCAGCTGCGCGACAGCGGGCTGTTTTTCCCGATCGATCCGGGCGCGGACGCCTCGCTCGGCGGCATGGCCGCGACACGCTGCTCGGGTACCAATGCCGTGCGCTACGGTACGATGAAGGACAACGTCCTCGCCCTCAAAGTGGTGTTGGCGAACGGAGAGGTGATCGATACGGCACGCCGCGCGAAGAAAACCGCGGCGGGCTACGACCTCACCCGGCTGATGGTCGGATCGGAAGGCACGCTCGGCGTCATTACGCAATTGACGTTGAAGCTTTCCGGCATTCCGGAAGCGATCTCAGGCGGGATTTGTCCCTTTCCGTCGGTAGAAGCATGCTGCAACACCACAATTCATACGATCCAGTCCGGCATCCCGGTGGCACGTATCGAGCTGCTCGATGCGCTGCAGGTGAGGGCGGTTAACCTGCATTCCAGGCTCGGGCTGACGGAAACGCCGATGCTGTTCCTCGAATTTCACGGCACCGAGGCGTCGGTCGCGGAGCAATCAAAGCGTTTCGGAGAAATTGCGGCAGAATTCGGCGGCGGCCCCTTCACCTGGACGACACGGCCGGAAGAGCGCACCAAATTGTGGGAGGCGCGCCATCATGCGGCACTGTCGAATTTTGCGTTGCGGCCGGGCGCCGCAATGGTCCCGACCGATGTTTGCGTGCCGATCTCGCGGCTGGCGGAATGCGTCACCGAAACGCAGCGCGACATTGCGGAAAGCCGCATCCTTGCGCCGATCGTCGGCCACGTCGGCGACGGCAATTTTCATCTGACGCTGCTCGTCGACATGGACGATGCCGACGAGGTCAGGCGCGCCAAGGCTCTCTCGGAACGGCTGGTCGAACGGGCGCTTGCGATGGACGGCACCTGCACCGGTGAGCATGGGGTCGGACAGGGAAAAATGAAATATCTGGTAGCCGAGCACGGCGCCGCTGCGCTTGCGGTCATGGCCTCGATCAAGCGCGCCCTAGATCCGCAGAACATCATGAACCCGGGTAAGATCGTCGCACTGAGCTGAGGCCGGCGCAGTTCTTGATGTTCCGCGACACAGATTTGCCGACAACAGCGGCAAATCTGGCCTATATTTCATTGGACTTGAGCGCGAACGGATACCGGATGCGATCCGGCGCGGGAGTTGGCGTTGCAAACCACACTGCTCGGATTGGCGATTGCGATTATCCTGGCGCTCGTCGCAGCGCTGGTGGGACCGCTGCTGCTCGACTGGGGCAGTCATCGCACTTTGTTCGAAGCCGAGGCGAGCCGGCTGATTGGCGTCAACGTGCGCGTGGCGGGCGGTATCGACGCGCGCTTATTGCCCTCACCGCGTCTTACGCTGCACGACATCCAGATCGGTGATGGCGCCGACACGATCCGCGCCCGCTCACTCGGCGTCGAATTCGCGCTCGGCTCGCTCATGCGCGGTGAATGGCGTGCCGCCGAGCTTCATCTTGTCGGGCCGCATGTTCGTCTGGGGCTGGATTCATCCGGGCGGGTGCAGACGCCGAACCTGGCGATGGCGTTCAAGCCGGACGAACTGTCGATCGACCGTCTCAGCATCGAAGATGGCACAGTCGTGCTGACCGACGCGGCCAGCGGCACGAGCCTCACGCTCGGTCGGGTGTGGTTTAACGGAGAAGCGCGCTCACTCGTCGGCCCGGTGAAGGGCGAGGGGGCGGTTACCGTCGCCGGCGCACTTTATCCCTACCGGCTGGCTTTGGGCCGCGTCAGCGAGACGGGTACGCTCAAGCTGCACCTCAACGTGGATCCCACCGATTATCCGCTCAATTTCGAGGCCGATGGTACTCTGGCTGTTGCGGGCAATACGCCGGGTTTTGACGGAACGCTCGGTCTTGCGCGGCCGGTCGGTATCGGCCTGCGCCGGCCCGGGCCTGCGGCCGGCGATGTCACCCAGCCATGGCGCGTCAACGGGAAGGTCAAAGCGACGGCGCAGTCGGCGCTGATGCAGGACATCGAATTCCAATACGGCTCCGAAGAGCAGGGCTTCAGGTTGACCGGCGTGGCCGATTTCAAATTTGGCGCCAGGCCCCGGTTCAACGGCGTCTTGTCCGGACGCCAGATCGATGCCGATCGCGCCCTCTCCGGGGGCGTTGCCGGGAAACAGACGCCTGCAGCCGTGATACGCCGACTTGCCACGCTCGGAACAAACGCAATTCGCACATCGCTGCCGGTCCAGCTTGGCATCGGCATCGATCAGGTGACGCTCGGCGGAAATGCGGTGCAGAATCTGCGCGGCGATATCAGCAGCGATGCAAACGGATGGAGTCTCGACCGGCTGGAATTCCGCGCGCCGGGTCTGACGCAGGTGCGGCTCAGCGGACGTCTCGCCGTCGGCAACGACGGGGTTGCTTTCACGGGACCCGCGCAAGTTGACTCATCCGACCCGAGGACGCTGGCTCTCTGGCTCGAAGGCCGGAGCGAGACCGCTCAAGGTGATGTTCGGCCGTTGAGCCTGCACGGCGACGTCACGCTCGCCAGCGACAGAATCGCGGTTGAGAGTCTCAAAGCCGACTTCGATCGAAGGCCGGTAACCGGACGGCTTGGCTACACATTTGCTTCCGACAATCGCCCGGCGAAGCTCGACGCGGAGCTGAATGCGCCGCAGCTCGATATCGATGCGGCACTCGGATTTGGCCATGCGCTGCTTGCCGGCTCGACGTTCGAACGCCCGCGCGACATGACGCTTGCGATCGAAATCGGGCGAGCCTCGTTCAGCGGAATCGATGCGGGAAACGCGCGCGTGCATCTGCATGTCGATCCGGACGGGCTGCGGGTCGAGCAGCTGACGGTCGGTGACATCGGCGGAGGAAGCTTCAGCGCGGTGGGTCGCATCGAAACAAAGGGGAACGTGCCGCGCGGTTCGCTCAACGTCGATCTGGAAACGACGAAAGCTGCGGCGATTGCAACGATCGCCGAAAAAGTTGTGCCCGACCGGATCGCACCTGTCGTGAGGCTTCTCGAGCGGGCCGGGCGTGCAAAACTGCACGCGACGCTTGATGTCGCGGGCGATGACAGGACCTCGGTGACGGGTGCGCAGGTGGCCGTGACGGGAACGCTCGATGAGCTGCGTCTCGACGCGCGTGCGCGCGTTGATGGCGATTGGCAGTCCCGCAGCATATCCACCGTCGAGATGGAAGCGACCGTCGATGCGACAACGGCGTCTTTGATGAAATTTGCCAACCTTAACGAGATCGTTGCATCAGGCAACGGTCCGGCGCAACTGAAGGCGCGCCTGAAGGGGCCGCTCAGCGGCGATCTTGCATTTGATGTTCAAGTGGCGGGCGAAGGTTTGGCGGCAAGACTGACCGGCAAGGGAAAAGTGCCTGCAACCGGCCGCATGCAGGGCGACGCCTTGGTACAGGTGCGCGAAGCCAGTCTGAAGCCGTTGCGGCCGGGGCCGGTTGCCCGCAGCGCAGGCCCGCTTCCGTTCAAATTGTCCTCGCGCCTGGCGTTTGCAGCGGGCGCTCTCACGTTTGACGACATCGCTGCAAAACTGGGCGCTTCAACCATTCGTGGCCACCTCCGCGTCGACGACACCTCTCCACGGCGTATCGAAGGCACCCTTGATACGAACGTGGCCGACGGTGGAGGTCTGCTCGCAGTTGCCATCGGCTTGCCGCGTGCGCCGAAAGACGGGCCGGGCTGGTCCTGGTCGAGCGAGCCATTCGGCGCAGGATTGTTCGACAGGTTTGCCGGTGAGATTGCGCTCAGGTTTGGGCGCGTCGAGCTGCTGCCAAACGTCTACGGACGCGATATCCGGGGCACGGTGCGTTTCGGCGACAACAGCATTACGCTCGACAGCGCCGGTGAATTGGCGGGCGGCAAGCTCGCCGGCACCGTCACGTTTCGCCATGCGCAGGATGGCATGGACGCGCACGTGAAGATCTCGCTCTCGAGCGCGGATACCACCGCATTGTTTTCCGGTGTCGCGCGCCCACCGGTCACGGGGATGCTGAATTTGACCCTGGAAGGCGAAGCGACCGGCCTGAGCGCCGTTGCGCTCGTCGGCTCTGCAACGGGGTCGGGCAAGATTGAGCTGATGGATGCCCAGCTGGCCGGCCTTGATCCGCGGACGTTCGACGCCGTGACCCGTGCCGTCGATCAGGGCCTCACAATCGAGCAGGGGCGTATTGCCGACGTCGTACGCAAGTCGATCGGCAGCAGCCGGCTGTCGGTCCGGCACGCGGAATCGGCTCTTACGGTGAGCGCCGGCCAAATCCGTCTCAGCAAACCGGTCGTCGACAGCAAGGGCGCGGCGCTGTCGGCCGCCGGCACTTTCGATCTGACCGATGGCTCGGTCGATGCACGGCTGGTGCTGTCCGGCCAGAGCGAGGCGGCCGGCGCGCGCCCGGACATCTTCATCGCCTTGAAGGGCCCACTGCCCGACGTGTCGTCCAATTTCGACGTCTCGGCGCTCACAGGCTGGCTGACCTTGCGAGCTGTCGAGAATCAGACAAAGCGGTTACGTGCGATCGAACTCGCTCCACAACAACCGGCAGCCCGGTCGGCGCCGAAAGTCAATCCGGCACCGCCATTGCCGGCGCCGACCGACATAAAGCCGGCGCCCAAGCCACGAAGTGTAGGCCGGCCCGCAGCGTCAGTCGGCACGCAGAACTGAGTGAATAACGCGTGCACCTGGAATATCGCGGGTATCTGTATGCATGCTGCTGTGGTCGTCGACGCTATGCACACGATAGTGGTCGAGAACGAAAAGACGTATCGCTGATGACAAGTTGCCGTGACGGCGATCAGTGTCGATAGACGCGACCAAGTCTGACAGCGTCACTTCTCTACCGGTAGCGATTTCCTTGAGTCCCTTCCAAAACGCGTCTTCGAGACTGACGCTCGTTTTGTGTCCCGCAATAACAATCGAACGTTTGACAACCGGAGATTTCATCGGCGGTCCCCTTTTTCAATCCGGCGCCGGTCGAGGTCGCGGCTGGCCTTGGCCTGCTGCGCAGCTTCGAGCTTTCGAAGATGTTTCGGCTGACCGAAAGCCAACCGATTGGCCTGAGCAGTCTGATCACGCTTCTGCCGTTTCGCCTGTTTGCGGACGGTCCGAAGATTGATCACCTCAGCCATTCCGTGTCCTCGACGGTAACCAGCGAGTTTCAGTTCTACGTTCAGCTAACTCTGAACCATCGCTGGCAAATGCGCCCATACGTTGGCGGAAACGTGCCTTTACGGCGAACTTCACAAGATTGAACGGCACACTGCTCGGCTGTTTGAGGGTCGATTTCAATACACAGCTAGTTGATTACAAAACGCGGCAAATGAATCGCAATGAGTACGAGTAGAAACAAACGGGGAATGCCCTAGGAAACTTCGGAACTTCCAATAAATATTCTCGGCCTGTCGTGCTATACTGGCGAAAACGTAAAACGTATGGTCCGCGAAACTCTACGGTATTTTTTCGCGATTGCGTCGTTTGACGTAAAGAAGGCCGTCAATAGTACCGCGTGACGGTCCGCAAGCATGCGCGAATACATAAGCCCCGATTTGCCCAGCCGGGCAGCTTGCCGATGGAACTCAGCCGGGCCTGATCATTTTTTCGGGCCGGACGAGCCGATCAAATTCGGCTGCAGTGACGAAGCCCAAACGAATCGCTTCCTCGCGCAGAGTCGTTCCATTGGCGTGCGCCGCCTTCGCGACCTGAGCGGCCTTATCATATCCGATTTTCGGGGAGAGGGCGGTTACCAACATCAGGGAGCGCTGCATGAGCTCTTGAATGCGCGCTTCGTTGGCGCGAATTCCGATGACGCAATTGTCGGTGAAGGAAACAACCGCGTCACCGAGCAGTCCGATTGACTGCATCATGCAATAGGCGAGCAATGGCTTGTACACGTTGAGCTCAAAATGCCCTTGGCTGCCGGCAACCGTTATCGCCGTTTGATTTCCGAATACCTCGCAGCAGACCATCGTCAGTGCTTCGCTCTGCGTTGGATTGGTCTTGCCGGGCATGATCGAGGATCCAAGCTCGTTGCTTGGAAGGATCAATTCGCCAAGTCCGGAGCGCGGGCCCGAACCCAGCAACCGAATATCGTTCGCAATCTTGAATAACGCCGTAGCGGTAGAGTTGATGGCGCCATGCGCAAATACATAGGCATCGTGGCCGGCCATGTGCTCGAACTTGTTGGGTGCGCTCGTGAACGGCAACCTGGTCAGTTGAGCGATCCGCTTCGCAAAGGCCTTTGCAAATCGTGGCTTGGAATTCAGACCGGTGCCAACAGCGGTGCCGCCTTGCGCAAGTGGATAAAGTTCGCGCTGCGCCATTGTCAGGCGGGCAAGAGACGATTTCACTTGCGCGGCATAGCCGGAGAATTCCTGCCCGAGAGTGACCGGCGTCGCGTCCATCGCGTGTGTGCGGCCGATCTTGATGATCCTGGAAAATTCACTTGCCTTTTTGTCGAGCGCCCGAAAGAGGCGCGTCAGCGCCGGTTTTAAATGACGCTCGATTTCGATAGCTGCCGCGATATGCATGGCGGTCGGGATCGAATCGTTCGACGACTGGCTCATGTTCACGTGATCGTTTGGATGCACTGGCGCCTTTGCTCCGAGCTGGCCGCCCAGCTTCAGATTCACTGCATTGGCGATCACTTCGTTGACATTCATATTCGTTTGCGTACCGGAGCCGGTTTGCCACACCAGCAGAGGGAAGTGTTCGTCCAGCTTGCCGTCGGCAATCTCTTGCGCCACGGCGGCAATGGCTGACGCGCGTTTCCGGTCGAGCGAACCGAGGTCGCGATTGACCTCGGCCGCGGCCCGTTTGATCAGGCCGAGCGCACGCACGATTTCGATCGGCATGCGTTCCGTGCCGATGCGAAAGTTATGCAGCGAACGCTGCGTCTGCGCTCCCCACAGTCTGTTCGCGGGAATCTTCAATTCCCCGAACGCATCACTTTCAACGCGTGTTTTCGACGAGCGATTGCCGGCTTTGGCCATGTGACTTGATCCGTCGTACGGGCGTTCCGCCGAAACTATGCCGAATAGCAGCCGGTACAAGCCCGGTCGCAGGCCGAGGCAGGCAACGCTATTTTTTCCGGAAGCGGTCGAGTCTGACCACTTCTCCGCCGCCCGCGGGCTTTTCAGGCTTTTCGCGTTTTGGTGCTGATGCGGGCGCAGTCGTGCGGGTCGTGGGAACATCGGCCGCCGGCGCTGGCGGCGGATTGCTCGGTGATCGCTTTTTCTTGCTCACGGGCTCCTGTGCATTTGCAGGCGCCGATCGCTCTTCGCCTTCGGCGACCTCCTCGAACTGAAGACCAAACTGCACCGAGGGATCAAAGAAGCCGTTGATGGCATCGAACGGCACCGTGAGGCGCTCCGGAACGCCACCGAAAGAAAGCCCCACCTCGAATTCGTCTTCGCTGACTTTCAAGTCCCAGAATTGATGCTGGAGGATGATGGTCATCTCGTCCGGATACTGCGCGCGCAACCGGTCCGACATGTCCACGCCGGCGGCCTTTGTATCGAACGAAATGTAAAAATGATGGTCGCCCGGCAGGCCTTTCTTGGCCGTGTCGGTGAGCACGCTACGCACCACTCCGCGCAGGGCCTGCTGGGTCAGAAGGTCATAGCGGATCTGGTCAGCCATGCGGATGAGCGCCATTTACAGATTCGCACAATGCTAGCGCGGCCGATGCGCTCCGCGCCATCCCCGGGGGCCCCGTGCAAAGCCACATTGTCATAAACGTCATAAACGGATGTCGCGAGGCCTTGGGAGAAGTGGAGGCTTCTGTTGCCAGGTGCCTCCGGACCCCGCCTGACGGAGCTAACCCGTCAGGACTTTAGATCGGTCTTTCAAACCGCTTACGCGGCCTGAGCAACCGGAGCATAGTTGTCGTTGGCAACTATGAATGTGGCCCGATATCGGCGGTACCATGCCGAGCAAAAGCACGCCCTTTACGCCCTCGTCGATCCTGTTTCGCCCCCATATCAGGGATCAGAAATCGGGATTCAGGTATCAAAATTGGTCTGATCCCTGACACCTGTTTACTGACCCCCTGGAATTGGTGGAGGCGCCGGGTGCTGCCCCCGGGTCCGATGGGTTTATTACGACGGCCATTTATCGCCATAGCCGGGTCTCCCCGGCACTCTGAAATATAGGAGGCAAAGGTTACCGAAGGAAGAGCGGGGCAGTGGCCGGTATTTCAGGCGCTAATTCGCGCTCACGACGTCCTTGCCGATCGGCCAAAGTGCAAGGCCGGCAAGCTTGAGATGGGCCCATGCAAAAGGAATCCCAATAAGCGTAATCGCAAGCAGCAGCGCCGTAAGCAAATGACCAAGTGCGAGCCACCAGCCGGCCAGCAGCAGCCAGATCAAATTGCCGACAAAGCCGAGAAAGCCGCTGCCAACGCCCGTCGGGCGTGACACCACGGTGTGACCAAAGGGCAGAAGCGTATAGGCCGCGATCGTGAAAGCCGCGCGAGCCCAGGGAATGCCGATGATGGTGAGAACCATGATCACGGCGGCGATCAGCCAGCCCAACGCCATGTAGAAGCCGCCGAACAGAATCCACAGGACGTTCAAGAGCAAACTACCTGGTCCCATCGCCTTTCACTCATAGCCAAGCAGGAAAATCGAGCTTGCCCGAATTTCCGCGCGACTGCGAGCCGAAGTTCGGGCGTGGCGGCCATGCATAATCCATCTAGTCGCCACCGGTGGCGCGGGATATTGCTGCCGTCATGTCCGATTCCGTCGCGCCACCCCGATCGGTCGCCGAACGCCCCTCTCTGCTAGAACTATTCCGCGCCTTTGTTGTCGTCTCCATCTCAGGTTTCGGCGGGGCGCTGCCCTGGGCGCGCCGTATGATCGTCGACCAACGCGGGTGGATGACGGCGGAAGAGTTCAATGAAGCCTTCGCGCTCTCTCAGTTCCTTCCTGGTCCCAACGTGGTGAACTTCTCGGTCGTGTTTGGCTCCCGCTTCGGCGGGGCAGCCGGAGCAGCGGTGGCGCTCGCCGGACTCATGGGCCCTCCGTTGATCATTGTCACGATGCTTGCCTTTTTATATGCGCGGTTTGGTGACCTCGAAATGCTCGGCCGCATTCTTGCGGGCATCACCGCAGCCGCGGTCGGACTGCTGATTGCAGTTGTAGCAAAGATGGCGGCGCCACTATTCCGTAAGCGTTGGGACTGGGCGCCGCTCATCGCGATTGCCGCATTCGTCGGCGTCGCAATCATGCAATGGCCATTGCCGCTGGTTTTTGCGGTGCTCGCACCCATCAGCATCGCCCTTGCATGGATGAGACCATGAACGAAAATCCGCTTATCCCGTTGTTCGGCTATTTCGCATTGCTGTCGCTGTTCGCGGTCGGCGGCGCCAACGCGGCAATTCCGGAAATGCACCGCATCGCCGTCGATGTGATGAATTGGATGACCGATCGGCAGTTCGCCGATAGTTTTGCCATTGCGCAAATTTCGCCGGGACCAAACGTGATCATCGTCACGTTGATTGGCTACCACGTCGCAGGTCTCGCGGGTGCAGCCGTTGCGACGGTCGCAATGTGCGGCCCGACCTGTCTGTTTGCGTTTCTGGTCGCGCGCACCTGGGATCATTTCAAGGAGGCGCGCTGGCGTATCGCCATACAGGCCGGCTTGGTGCCGGTCTCGCTCGGTTTGATCGGTGCGAGCGCTTTTGTGCTGGCCCGGAGCGCAGACCACAATATCTATGCGGCTTTAATCACCGCGGTTACGGCGATAGTTGCATTTGCAACACGAGTTAATCCGCTTTGGCTGTTCGCCGTCGGGGGTATTTTGGGGCTGTCGGGATGGCTGTAACGGAAGATCGCCAACATCCGTGCTTTCGGCCAGACCTTGTCATATGCTAGGGATCAATGGTGGGGCACAGGCGACACCGTAACTAAGAAGCAAGAATAACCGAGCGGGAGGATAAAAATGGCCGAGGGGGTCAAAACCTCCCCGAACGGGGGTGGGTTGCGTTTCAAGGTTCGTGGCCCGCGCGAATTTTACGGCGGACTGGCGCTGATTGCTGTTGCCATCGTGGCAATATGGGCGTCCGGAGATCTTCCCGGCATGCATGGTTTTGCGTTTGGGCCTGGCACCGCGCCACGACTGTTTGCCAGCCTCCTCGCCGTGGTCGGCGCGCTTGTCGCACTCACCGGACTGCTCTTCGATGGTCCGCCAATCGAAAGCTTCGCAATCCGTGGTCCGGCCTGGGTCATCGTCGCAATTCTTGCCTTCGCCGGCATGATCCGCGGTGTTCATCTCAGTTTTATGACGATTCCGCCGCTGGGCCTGATCCCTTCCACATTTGCGGCTTTCATGATCTCGATTTGCGGCTCATCCGAAATGCGCTGGGTGGAGAGCCTGATTGCTGCTGTCGCGATGACAGCATTTTGCGTGGCTCTCTTTGTCTATCTGCTGCAGCTGCCGTTTCAACTTTGGCCCTGGTACTGAGAAGAAGCAGTCATGAGTGAACTTCTCGCCAACCTTGCGCTCGGGTTCTCGGTCGCGGCGCATCCATACAACATCGGATTCTGCCTGTTAGGCGCACTGGTCGGTACGCTGGTTGGCGTGCTCCCGGGCATCGGCACCGTCGCGACGGTTGCCATGCTCCTGCCGATCACATTTGGATTGCCGCCGGTCGGTGCATTGATCATGCTCGCCGGCATCTATTACGGCGCGCAGTACGGCGGATCGACCACTTCCGTGTTGGTGAATATTCCGGGCGAAGCAGGCTCGGTCGTCACGTGTCTCGATGGTCATCAGATGGCCAAACAGGGTCGCGCCGGCGCCGCGCTCGCAATCGCTGCAATCGGCTCGTTCTTCGCAGGGTGTGTCGCCACCGTGCTGGTCGCGGCTCTTGGCACGCCGCTGACATCGTTGGCGTTGCTGTTTGGACCGGCTGAATATTTCGCGTTGATGGTGCTCGGTCTTATTTTTGCGGTTGTCCTGGCGAAAGGCTCAATCCTTAACGCGATCGCCATGATCCTGCTGGGCCTTTTGCTATCGATGATCGGATCCGATCTTGAGACCGGGGCGGGTCGTATGACTTTCGACATCGCCGAGCTCTCCGATGGCATCGGGTTCAGCAACGTCGCCATGGGGATATTCGGCTTCGCTGAAATCATCCGTAACCTCGAAATGTCGCAGGAGAGCCGCGACATTGTGAAGGGGAAAATCAAAGGCCTGATGCCGACACGCCAGGACCTGATTGACGCTTCGGGGGCGATTGCGCGCGGCACTATTCTTGGTTCTTTGCTTGGAATCCTGCCGGGCGGCGGTGCGGTCGTGTCCTCGTTTGCAGCCTACACATTCGAGAAACGTATCTCGAAGCACCCGGAACGGTTCGGACGCGGCGCCATTGAGGGTGTGGCGGCGCCTGAAGCGGCCAACAACGCTGCAGCGCAGACCTCGTTCATCCCGCTTCTCACATTGGGTATCCCGCCGAATGCCGTCATGGCCTTGATGGTTGGCGCGATGACCATCCATGGCATTGTGCCGGGTCCGCAGGTCATGACGAAACAGCCCGAGCTGTTCTGGGGCATGGTGGCCTCGATGTGGCTCGGCAATCTCATGCTGATCATCATCAATCTGCCGTTGGTTGGCGTGTGGGTCAGCCTGCTGCGCGTGCCCTATCGGCTGCTGTATCCCTCGATCATCGTGTTCTGTTGCATCGGTATCTATTCGATCAACAATTCTCCGACCGATGTGGTGATTTCTGCGATTTTCGGCTTGGTCGGATACTGGCTCACCAAGCATGACTTTGAACCCGCCCCGCTGGTGCTGGCGTTCGTGCTTGGGCCGCTGATGGAGGAGAATTTGCGCCGGGCGATGCTGATCGCGCGCGGCGATGCCACTGTCTTCATCACGCGGCCGATTTCAGGCGCACTGATCGCCTTGGCGGTCGGCCTGCTGGTGATCGCGGCTTTGCCGATGATCCGCAGGCGGCGCGACGAGGTGTTCGTCGAGTAATTGGAACGGCGCAAGCTCGCGCGCCGTTTTCATCTAGCCGGCAATCGCCCCGGATACCGTCAGTATTCCCGCCGCCAAAATCACAAGCTGAATTGAGAAGGCGGTGATATTGGCGTCCCACTTTTTCGCGAAGATCGGGACGGGCGCGTCGAACGGCTGGTAGCCATTTTTGTCGTAAGCGGCACCTCCGTAAATCGGCATCGCTATCAGCGCCGCAAAAAAAGCTGCATAGACGACCGCGCCCATGGCCGCGACGAAATAGAGCCGCTCGACGGCAAGCGGTCCTGGCCACCAGATGAGCGCAAAGGCGAGCAGGCCCAATCCGACATAGCTGGAGATCTGCCACACCACATGAAATCGCGCATGCGGCGTCCATTGCGGATTGGTGGCGTGCGTTTTGTTGAAGTCAGCCACCACGGTAAGCAACGCCCAGCCGACGGTCATGAGTGTGAACAGAACCCGGGCAATAAAAATGCGGTCGAAGGTCATCGGAATACTCCCGCTGCAATGCCGAGACTTTATCATGGCTGCTGCAATTTCGGCGGTGAAAAAGCGCTGCCAGCCGTTGCTCGCCGCGGTAAACTTCCCCATCTTCGAGTCGCCAGCCGAATTCTAAAAGATGCGCCAATATCTCGACTTGATGGAACTTATCCTCAGCCGCGGGGTCGAAAAACACGACCGTACGGGCACGGGCACGTTGTCGGTGTTCGGACATCAGATGCGGTTTGCGCTCGATGAAGGTTTTCCCCTGGTAACAACCAAGAAGCTGCATCTGAAATCGATCATCCACGAGCTGCTGTGGTTTCTGGCCGGCGATACGAACGTCAGATATCTGCAGGAGCATGGGGTGCGCATCTGGGATGAATGGGCGGACGAGCGCGGCGAGCTCGGCCCCGTTTACGGCCAGCAATGGCGCTCATGGCCGGCGCAGGACGGCAAAACCATCGACCAGATCGGCAATGTCGTCACCATGATCAGCCGTAATCCGGACTCGCGGCGGCTCATCGTCACTGCGTGGAATCCGGCCGAGGTCGACAAGATGGCCTTGCCTCCTTGCCACTGCCTTTTTCAGTTTTACGTCGCTGAAGGCAAACTGTCGTGCCAGCTCTACCAGCGCTCGGCAGATGTTTTTCTCGGTGTGCCATTCAATATCGCATCCTATGCGCTGCTAACGCAGATGATGGCGCAGGTGACCGGCTACAGACCGGGCGATTTCATCCATACGCTGGGCGATGCGCATCTTTATCTCAACCACCTTGAGCAGGCCCGCCTGCAATTGGCGCGCGCGCCGAAACCGCTGCCGACGATGCGGCTCAACCCTGCTGTGAAGGATATATTCGCATTTCGCTATGAAGACTTCTCGATCGAAAACTACGATCCGCACCCGCACATCAAGGCCGCCGTGGCGGTGTGACTTGCTTGCCAAAAAGCGATTTCATAGTTGCTGCGGTTTGGAGGCGTCGCGCTAAGCTGATTTTAACACGGGAACTTCGTCGATTATTTTTCGGAGGAAATTCGCACCTTGGGGCGTGACGTGCGTTGGTAATAAAGTCAGAACAGTTTTGTCCTATTCGTATTGCCCGAGGGCGACGCCAATGTCCGGCAATTCAGTCTCATCGTCAGTGTCATGAAAATCGTGCTGGTCGCAGCCATCGGCGACAACCTGGTCATTGGCCGTGAAGGCCAATTACCCTGGCATCTGAGATCGGATCTTCAGCATTTTCGCAAAGTAACGCTCAATCGTCCGGTGATCATGGGCCGCAGGACGCTCGAGTCGATCGGCAAGGTGCTCGACGGGCGCACCAATATCGTTCTTACGCGCGATCTCAGTCTGGTCGCTCGCGGTGCCGTGCTGGCGACGAGCCTTGATGCGGCGCTCGGCGTCGCCCGCAAGGACGCCACAAAGCGCGGCGTTGATGAAATTATGGTGATCGGCGGGAGCGATATCTTTTCCATGACCATGCCGATGGCCGACCGGCTTGAAATTACGCATGTGCACGCTTCGCCCGAGGGAGACGCGATGTTCCCGCCAATTGACGATGAAATCTGGCAGGAAGTGTCACGCGAAGAGCATTTTGCCGGCCCCGACGATGACGCCGACTTTGCGTTCGCGACATATATGCGCCGTTGAATCATCGTTAATACGCGGCATGACGGCGCGTTGTAACGGCGCCTACGGTCCCCTATAACCCTCCCGACAACAGGCGCCCCGGATAAACGGGCGGCGCGGGGAGACATTTTCAATGCCTTGGCAAAATCAGGGCGGCGGGCCATGGGGCTCGGGCGGCAAAGGGCCGTGGGGCTCGGGCCCGCAATCGCCGGGACCGACACCTCCGGACCTCGAGGAAATTCTGCGCCGGGGGCAAGACCGGCTGCGACGCGTGTTGCCCGGCGGCAATCTGGGCGGCCGCGGATTCGCCCTCATCGTTCTCGGCGTACTGGTGCTCTGGGGCTTCTCGGGATTTTTCCGGGTCGAGCCCGACGAGCTCGGTGTCGTACTTCGCTTCGGCAAACAGGTGCGCGAAGTGCAACCAGGTCTGAACTACCATCTTCCGTATCCGATCGAGAAAGTGCTCACGCCGAAAGCGTTGCGCGTCAACAAAATCGATATCGGCATGCGGATCGTCGACGACCTTCGCCGCGGCGGCACCACGACGCGCGATGTGCCGGAGGAAAGCCTGATGCTGACCGGCGACGAGAACATCGTCGATGTCGATTTCTCGGTGTTGTGGAAGGTCAAGCCGACCGGTGTCGGCGAATTTCTTTTCAACATTCAGAACCCGGAAGGCACCGTGAAGGCGGTCGCAGAAAGCGCGATGCGCGAAGTCATCGGGCGCTCCGAAATTCAGCCGATCCTGACCGGTGCGCGCCAGACGATCGAAACGGCGGTGCAAGACCTGATGCAGAGGACGCTTGACCACTACGGCGCCGGCATCATCGTGCAACAGGTTCAGCTGCAAAAAGTCGATCCGCCCGCGCAGGTCATCGACGCGTTCCGTGATGTGCAGGCTGCGCGCGCCGATCTCGAGCGCGCTATTAACGAAGCGCAGACTTACGCAAACCGGGTTGTGCCGGAAGCGCGTGGGCGCGTCGCTCAGATTACGCAGGCGGCTGAAGCTTACAAGCAGCAGACCGTCGCTGAAGCGACCGGTCAGACGGCCCGCTTTCTCAAGATCTATGAGCAATACAAGAAGGCACCCGAGGTCACGCGCGAGCGCATGTATCTTGAGACGATGGAACGTGTGCTCGGTGGCACCGACAAGATCATTCTGGATTCCGGTGTCGGGGGAAGTAACGTCGTGCCTTACCTGCCGCTCAACGAGCTGACGCGTCCGGCCCAGCCGCGCACCCAGTCACAGACCGGAGGCCGGCAATGAGGCTCAATTTTTTAGGTGGCGTCGCTGCCGTACTCATCGCGGCTGCACTGATCGTTGGCTATTCCTCCTTGTTTACGGTCTATCAGACGCAGCAAGCGCTGGTGATCCGGCTTGGCCAGCCTGTTCGCGTGATCAGTGAGCCCGGTCTCAACTTCAAGGCGCCATTCATCGACTCGGTCGTGTACGTCGACAAGCGCATTCTCGATCTCGAGGCGCCTCCGCAGGAAGTAATTGCTTCCGATCAAAAGCGCCTTGTCGTGGATGCTTTCGCGCGGTACCGGATCAAGGATCCGCTCCGCTTCTACCAGACCTTGGGTTCAATCAACGGCGCGAATTCGCAGCTCTCGATTCTGCTCAATTCGGCGCTGCGTCGCGTGCTGGGCGAGGTGACATTTACTCATGTCGTAAGGGATCAGCGCGCGGATCTGATGGCGCGCATTCGCGAACTCGTTGACCATGAAGCGACCGCCTTTGGGATCGAGGTTGTTGACGTCCGAATCCGCCGCGCCGACCTGCCGGAGCAGAACAGCCAGGCGGTCTATCAGCGTATGCAGACGGAACGGCAGCGCGAAGCCGCCGAGTTTCGTGCGCAAGGTGCGCAGCGTGCACAGGAAATCCGCTCGCGCGCCGACCGCGAGGTTACCGTGCTGGTGGCCGAGGCGACCTCAAAATCGGAACAAGTTCGTGGTGAAGGCGACGCGACGCGAAACCAGATTTTCGCGGAAGCCTTCAATCAGGATCCTGATTTCTTCGCGTTTTACCGGTCGATGCAGGCCTACGAGCAGGGGCTCAAGCACAATGACACCCGCATGCTGCTGAAGCCCGATTCGAATTTCTTCCGCTATTTCACCGACCCCTCGGGAAAACCTCGGGAGAATTCAGCAGCGCCGGCTCCTTCGGCTCCGGCGCGATAGCCGCGCCGGGCCCGCATGTCCGATTTCCTGGCCGCGCTTGGACTGGTTTTTGTCATCGAAGGCTTGATCTTCGCGGCTTTCCCGGAGTCGGCCAAGCGGGCCATGACCAGCGTGCTGGAAACGCCGGACATCTCGCTCCGTTTAATCGGGATTGGATCGGCGGTTATCGGCTTGATCTTGGTCTGGCTGGTCCGGGGCTGATAGGGAAACCCGGCCTCGCATGGTATTGATTGGCGGTGCCCTTGAATCGCCTATAAGTCGGGGCCACTCTCTCGACTAGCCTCTTCCTAGGAGAACTGACGCCCATGGGCGCAAATGCTTTCTGCCCGCAAACACGCCTCGGCCGGGGCGGTTTGGCCGTAACCACGGCGGCCGCCTTTGCCTTTCTTGCGCTGACAGCGCCAGCAACTGCGCGTGGACCTGAGGGAATCGCGGATGTTGCCGAACAGGTCATCGACGCCGTTGTGAACGTTTCCACCAAACAATCGGTTGACCTGCGCAGCGGGGCGATGCCGCAACTGCCACCGGGGTCGCCGTTTGAGGAATTCTTCGAGGAGTTTTTCAAGAATCGGCGTGGGCAGAACGGCCAAAGCGGCCCGGGGCAAAACAATCCGTCGCCAACACCGCGTCGCGTCAATTCGCTGGGTTCGGGCTTTATCATCGATTCGAGCGGACTTGTTGTGACGAACAATCACGTTATTTCCGAAGCTGACGAGGTCAGCGTCATTCTCAACGACGGTACGACGCTGAAGGCCGAAGTGGTCGGCCGCGATCAAAAGACCGATCTCGCGCTGCTCAAGGTCACGCCGACAAAGCCGCTAAAAGCGGTGAGGTTCGGAGACAGCGACAAGCTGCGTCTGGGCGAGTGGGTGATCGCGATCGGCAATCCGTTCAGTCTGGGCGGAACAGTGACCGCGGGCATCGTCTCGGCGCGCAATCGCGACATTCAGTCCGGTCCTTACGACAACTACATCCAGACCGACGCCTCGATTAACCGCGGAAATTCAGGCGGGCCGCTGTTCAACCTCAACGGCGAAGTCATCGGCGTCAACACTGCGATCATTTCACCATCGGGTGGATCGATCGGCATCGGCTTTGCCGTGCCCTCGAAGACCGTTGTCCCGGTCGTCGACCAGTTGCGCGAATTTAAAGAGGTACGGCGCGGCTGGCTTGGCGTCCGAATTCAGCAGGTCAGCGACGAAATTGCCGAAAGCCTCAGCGTCAAGCCGGCGCGCGGCGCGCTCGTGGCCGGTGTCGATGACAAAGGCCCGGCCAAGCCCGCAGGAATCGAGCCAGGCGACGTGATCGTCAGGTTCGACGGCAAGGACGTCAAGGAAATGCGGGACCTGCCGAAGATCGTCGCCGACACGCCGGTGGGCAAGGATGTCGAGGTCATCGTCATCCGCAAGGGTAAAGAGGAAAAGAAGTCGGTCAAGCTTGGCCGCCTCGAGGATGAAAAGAAAGTCGCTGCCGTGTCGAACGACAAGAAGGACGCGACGCCCGACAGCAAGACCACAGTGAAAAAAGCGCTCGGTCTCGATCTCGCCAATCTCACCGACGACCTCCGCAAGAAGCACAACATCAAGGACAAGGTAAAAGGCGTCGTGATCACCGGCGTCGATCCGAATTCTCCGGCGTCGGAGAAGCGGCTTGCGCCCGGCATGGTCATTGCCGAGGTTCAGCAGCAGCCGGTCTCAAATGCGGCCGACCTGCAGCAGCGGATCGACAAGCTCAAGAAGGATGGCAAAAAGGCCGTCGTGCTGCTTGTAATGTCTCCCGACGGAGATCCGAGCTTCGTCGCGCTGAGCCTGCAGTAGGCCAGGAGACACGCGACGCCTGAGCTTCGCTCCCGGTACTTTGGTCAATCGAGTAAGTGGCTGACCATCCCGTCAGCGAGCTTGGGCTCGAACCAGGTTGATTTCGGCGGCATGATGCCGCCGGCGTCGGCCACCGCCATCAGATCGCGCATCTGTGTGGGATAGAGCGCGAAGGCAACAGCCATCTCGCCAGACTTGACGCGCCTCTCCAGTTCTTCCAGCCCGCGTGCTCCGCCGATGAAATCAATGCGCTTGTCAGTACGCGGGTCACTGATGCCGAGCAGTGGTTCGATGATGTTGCGGGTGAGAACGGTGATTGGAAGCCGCCCGATTGGATCGGCCGAAACGAGTTCTGGCCGGATTGAAAGCTTGTACCAGTGGCCGCTCAGGTACATCCCGTAATCATGCGATGACGTGGGCCGCACCGGCTGATCGGACGGTGTAACGGTGAACCTCTTCCGCAATTCGGCGATAAATTGTTCTGGAGTGCGGCCATTCAGGTCTTTCACCACCCGGTTGTAATCGAGGATGGTCATTTCGTGCTCGGGAAAGATCACGGACAGGAAATATCCATGCGAGCCATCGCCTTTGCGGGTTGCGGCGACACGCGCAGCAGCTGCCGATCGGTGATGGCCGTCGGCAATGTATACGGCCGGCAGGGCATCAAAGGCGCAGGTCAGCTTATCGATTGTGGCGTCGTCGGCGATCGTCCAAAGTTGATGGCGTACACCGTCATCGACCGTGACATCAGCGTCGGCCTTGCCGGCTGCTGCCTGCGCCAGCATGGCGTCGATCGTGGGCGCATTTGGATAGCCGCTCATAACCGGACCGGTCTGGGCGTTGATTGCTTCGATCTGGCGGACACGATCATCTTCTTTTGTCGGCGTTGTGAGCTCGTGCTTGCGGATACGGTTGCTCGCATAGTCTTCAAGCGAGGCAACCGCCGCCAGACCCGTCTGGACGCGGTCACGCCAGGTGAGACGATAGACGTAATAGCAAGGCTTTCTGTCGCGCGTCAGAACACCTGCCGACACCATGTTTTTGAGGTTTTCGGCCGCCTTGGCGTAGACAGCTTTGTCGTAAGGGTCAGTGGTCGGGTCGAGATCAATCTCCGGCTTTGAAATGTGCAAGAAGCTCCATGGCTTGCCTTTGGCCCGGACGCGAGCCTCCGCGCTTGAGAGAACATCATATGGCGGCGCGAGAACGTCCGCCGCGCGACCAACTGCCGGCCGCAAGGCCCGAAATGGTCTGATGAGCGTCAAGTCTGTCTCCAAACGTCGGGTGAGTTCTCGTCCCGCTGGTGCTATCACGCCCGCAACAAAGGCGGCACTATGACCATAGTCAGAGCGGTGCTTATTGCAGGGCCGACCGCCAGCGGCAAGTCGGCGCTGGCGCTTGCTGTCGCGGAAAGTCTGGGCGGCGTCATCGTCAATGCCGATTCCATGCAAGTTTATCGCGATCTGCGCGTCATCACTGCACGGCCGACGGCCGACGACGAGGCGCGGGCACCACACAAATTGTACGGGTTCGTCGATGCAGCCGAGAGCTATTCGGTCGGCCGTTGGTGTCGCGACGTCGAAGAAGCGCTGGCCGAGATCGGCAAACAAGGGCGTGTGCCGATTCTGGTTGGAGGCACCGGACTTTATTTCAAGGCTCTGATGTCAGGCCTCGCCGCCGTGCCGCCCATTCCTGCGGATATTCGCGCTGGCGTGAGGGGGCGGCTGCAGCATGAAAGTGCACCGACCTTGCACGCCGAGCTTATGCGCCTCGATCCTGCAACCGCGCAGCGCATCACGGCCAATGATCGGTCGCGTATTTCGCGTGCGCTCGAAGTGGTGCTGGCGACCGGCCGGGCGCTGTCCGACTGGCATCGCGAGGGCCTGCCGCCGCTGATTGATCCTGCGCGCGCCGCGAAAGTGTTCATCACCTGCGAGCGCAAGGAATTGGTCCGGCGCATCGAGGCGCGTTTCGACACGATGATGAGGTCGACGGTGCTGGAGGAAGTGCGGCGGCTTGCCGAGCGCAAACTCGACCCGGCCCTGCCTGCGATGAAGGCGCATGGCGTGCCTTGGCTGATCCGCCACCTCAATGGCGAGATTTCGCGCGAGGATGCGATCGCCGGCGCAGTGATGGATACGAGGCGCTACGCCAAGCGTCAGCTCACCTGGTTTCGAAACCAGATGAAGGATTGGGTATGGGCCGAGCCGAAAGAGGCCCTTTCCGCTATCCAGAGCCACTTTCCGGCCCGGTTTTAGTGTGATTTATCTTGACCGGCTGCCGTTCAGCCCCTATAACGCGCGCAACGAAAGTGCGGGTGAGAACCGTGGAACGCAATATTATTACTGTAGTAAGGGTTCGGACGCTAGGATGGCCCTAGACATGGGGTCCTCGGCGAGCGTCCGGACATGGCCCTCTACGGGCCTTTTTTATTGTGTCGGGGCCAAGATTGACGACAAGAGTGACGAAAGGGAACGACATGACACGCGAAATGACCGGCGCCGAAATGGTGATCCAGGCGCTTGCCGACCAAGGGGTCGAGCACCTGTTCGGATATCCGGGCGGCGCGGTGCTGCCAATCTACGACGCCATTTTCGCGAACAACCAGGTGCGCCATGTGCTGGTGCGGCACGAGCAGGGCGCGGTGCATGCGGCGGAAGGCTACGCGCGCTCGACCGGCAAGGTCGGCTGCGTGCTGGTCACCTCGGGCCCCGGCGCGACCAATGCGGTCACAGGTCTTACTGACGCCCTGTGCGATTCAATTCCGATCGTCTGCATCACCGGCCAGGTCCCGACGCACCTGATCGGCAATGACGCCTTCCAGGAATGCGACACGGTCGGCATCACGCGGCCGTGCACGAAATACAATTATCTGGTCAAGCGCATCGAGGATCTGCCGCGCGTCCTGCACGAGGCGTTCCATATTGCCTCGAGCGGCCGTCCCGGCCCCGTCGTCGTCGACATTCCGAAGGACATCCAGTTCGCGAAGGGCGTCTACTCGAAGCCGAAGGACTTTGCGCACACCGGCTACAAGCCCAAGCTCAAGGGCGACATGGACAAGATCAAGCAGGCCATCGATCTGATGGCGCATGCGAAGCGTCCGCTGTTCTACACCGGCGGCGGTGTGGTGAATTCCGGGAAAGCCGCCTGCGATCTGCTGCGCGAGATGGTCAAGCTCACCGGCTACCCGATCACATCAACATTGATGGGGCTCGGCGCTTTCCCCGCCGCCGATCCGAAATGGATCGGCATGCTCGGCATGCACGGCACGCTCGAGGCCAATATGTCGATGCACGATTGCGACGTGATGATCTGCGTCGGCGCACGCTTCGATGATCGCATCACCGGCCGGATCGACGCTTTCTCGCCGGGGTCAAAGAAAATCCACATCGACATCGACCCGTCATCGATCAATAAAAACGTCAAGGTCGACGTACCGATCGTCGGCGATTGCGCGCATGTGCTCGAAGACATGGTGCGTCTGTGGCGTACCAGCGCGATTCACCCCGACAAGAAAGCGCTGCAGGCATGGTGGGCGCAGATCGACAAATGGCGTGCCCGCAAGTCGCTCGCCTATCGGCAGTCGAAAGACGTCATCAAGCCGCAATACGCGATCCAGCGGCTCTACGAGCTGACCAAGGACAAGGACGTCTACATCACCACCGAAGTCGGCCAGCACCAGATGTGGGCCGCCCAGTTCTTCGGCTTCCAGGAGCCGAACCGCTGGATGACCTCGGGCGGCCTCGGCACCATGGGTTACGGCCTGCCGGCGTCGGTCGGCGTGCAGCTCGCCCATCCCAAGTCGCTGGTCATTGATATCGCCGGCGAAGCCTCGGTGCTGATGACGATGCAGGAACTGTCGACTGCGGTGCAGTATCGCCTGCCGATCAAGATCTTCATACTGAACAACAATTACATGGGCATGGTGCGGCAATGGCAGGAATTGCTGCACGGCGGGCGTTACGCGGAAAGCTACAGCGAGGCATTGCCGGATTTCGTGAAGCTGGCCGAGGCCTATCACGCGCACGGCATCCGCTGCGAAAAACCGGGCGATCTCGATCGTGCCATCAAGGAGATGATCACGGTCGACAAGCCGGTGCTGTTCGACTGCGTGGTCGATCCCAAGGAAAACTGTTTCCCGATGATCCCCTCGGGGCGTGCCCATAACGAGATGTTGCTCGGTGACGCCGGCGTTTCTGTGGAAGACGCCATCACCGAAGAAGGCAAGGTAATGGTCTGATGAATGCACCCACGACGAGTCACTATCCGGCTGCGCCAACCGCGCAAAAAGCGGAGACGCATACGCTCTCCGTTCTGGTCGACAACGAACCCGGCGTCCTTGCGCGCGTGATCGGCCTGTTTTCCGGCCGCGGCTACAACATCGAGTCGCTGACCGTGTCGGAAACCGAGCACCGGCAGCACCTCTCGCTGATCACGATCGTCACCACCGGCACGCCGATGGTGATCGAGCAGATCAAGAACCAGCTCGACCGGCTTGTCCCGGTGCATCATGTCGTTGACATGACGCTTGCGGGCGATGCGATCGAGCGTGAGCTTGCGATGGTCAAGGTGAAAGGGAAGGGCGACAACCGAGTCGAAGCCTTGCGGCTTGCCGATGCGTTCCGCGCGCGGGTGATCGATGCCACCACTGAAAGCTTTGTGTTCGAGATCACCGGCGCCAGCGAAAAGATCGAGCAGTTCATCGCGCTGATGCTGCCGCTCGGTCTCGTCGAGGTGGCGCGCACCGGCATCGCGGCCATCATGCGAGGCCCGGAAGGGATGTGACGATGGGGCTGACGATCCTTTCGATCCCGCTCATTGCTCTCGGGATTTTTCTGAAGCCCTATACGCTCGAGAATTCGCGCTGCATCAACATCAGCTTCCTGCGGTCGCAGCCTTATTGCTTCGCACAGGACTCGCAGATGCCTGAAATTATCAAATATGGCAGCGTGGCCATCGGGTTCGTGCTGCTGTACGCCGGCAGGATGCAGATCAAGAGACAGCGCGAGAAATGAGGGACTTGCCCCGGCCGCAAGAGCAACCTAGAAGCACGCCGCGGGGCAATTCCGGCACAACAAGATCCGAGAGCCGAACGAGGGAAGTACCATGCGTGTTTACTACGATCGCGACGCCGACCTGAACCTGATCAAGGGCAAGAAGGTCGCCATCATCGGCTATGGAAGCCAGGGCCACGCCCATGCGCTCAATCTGCGCGACAGCGGCGTGAAAGAGGTCGCGGTCGCACTGCGCAAGACCTCCGCCGGCGTGAAGAAGGCCGAGGCGGAAAAATTCAAGGTCATGGAAGTCGCCGAGGCCGCTAAATGGGCCGACGTGATGATGATGCTCACGCCCGACGAATTGCAGGGTGACATCTACCGCGACCATCTGCACAAGAACATGAAGGACGGCGCAGCGCTGATGTTCGCGCATGGCCTCAACGTGCATTTCAACCTGATCGAGCCGCGCTCGGACCTCGACGTGCTGATGATTGCGCCGAAAGGGCCCGGTCATACCGTGCGCTCGGAATATCAGCGCGGCGCCGGCGTGCCGTGCCTGGTCGCCATCCACAAGGATGCGTCGGGCAATGCGCACGATCTCGGCCTCTCTTATGCCTCTGCCATCGGCGGCGGCCGCGCCGGCATCATCGAGACAACATTCAAGGAAGAGTGCGAAACCGACCTGTTCGGCGAGCAGACCGTGCTTTGCGGTGGCCTCGTCGAGTTGATGAAGGCCGGCTACGAAACACTGGTCGAAGCCGGCTATGCGCCGGAGATGGCCTATTTCGAGTGCGTGCACGAGGTGAAGCTGATCGTCGACCTCATCTACGAGGGCGGCATCGCCAACATGAATTACTCGGTGTCGAACACCGCCGAGTACGGCGAGTACGTGTCCGGTCCGCGCGTGATCACGCCGGAAGTGAAGGCCGAGATGAAGCGTGTGCTCGCCGATATCCAGTCCGGCCGCTTCACCAAGGACTGGATGCTGGAGAACAAGGTCAACCAGACCTCGTTCAAGGCGACGCGCGCCAAGCTTGCCGAGCATCCGATCGAGCAGGTCGGCGCCAAGCTGCGCGACATGATGCCGTGGATCAAGCAGCGCGCGCTCGTGGACAAGAGCAAGAACTAGCCTAGAGCCCGAGCTTTTCTGAAAGCCAACGCGCGATGGCGGCCGGGCTGGCGCCGCCGGACGCGCGCGCATTGGCCTCGCGCATGAGATCGACCGGAATGGCTCCGATCAGCCGATGTACGGCACTGATGAGCTTTCCATCGTGCGCGCGCCGGGGCGAGAGAAGGAGGATCGCGTCATAAGGTGGGATCGCGTGGCGAACGTCATCAAGCACGACGAGGTCGTTGATCGCGATCTGGCCGTCGCTGGTGTAGGCGGAGATAACGTCGACGTCATTGGCGGCGACGGCATTGTACATGAATTCCGGCTGCATCTGCCGTTGTGCCTTGAATCGCAGCCCGTAGGTCTTGCGCAGCGCATCCCATTCAGGCCGCGCGAAGAACTCGTAGTCGCCGGCGATGACGAGCTCGCTTGCATGCGCAGCGAGGTCCGCGATCGAGTGGATGCCGAGCGCCTGCGTCTTCTTTCGTGTCATCGCCAACGCATAGGCATTTTCAAATCCCAACCGGCCAAGGAGGCGGATTTTGTAAGTCGCGTTGAGCCAGCCTTCCAGCTCAGCGATCACCTGCATCCGCGATGGCGTGTCGCTCCGGTGCATGCGGTTCGCCCAGATGGTCCCCGAATAGTCCACCGCGATATCGACCTCGTTCTTGGCGAGCGCGTCGAACAGCACGTTGGAGCCGAGTCCCGGCCGGCGTTCGGCGCTCAGGCCAGCCGCCTGCAGACGCTGTTCGATAAGAGCCGCGAGAATGTATTGCTCGGTGAAAGTTTTTGCGCCGATGACATAGTCGGCCGGCGGCCGCCCAAGACCCGGCAGCAGAGCGGCAAGCGTCAAGGCGGCAAGCCCCGCAATGCCGGTGACCGTTCGGGCGCTGCTTCGCCGGGTGACCCCGGCCTGCACCAGCGCCAGCAACTGATCGACCGCGAGCGCAAGCAGGGCGGCGGCGACGCAGCCGAAGATCACGAACACCCAGTTCTGCGTCTGCAGCCCGGTGAAAATGTAGTTGCCGAGGCTTCTCTGGCCAATCGGGGTAGCGAGCGTCGCTGTACCGATCACCCACACTGCGGAGGTGCGGATGCCCGCCATGATCACCGGCAATGCCAGCGGCAGCTCGATATCGCGCAGCAGCCGCCAGGGCGGCACGCCGACCACGCGGGCGGCTTCGCTCAGGCGGGCATCGACCCCATTGAGGCCGGTGACCGTGTTGCGCAGGACCGGCAGCATCGAATAGAGCGCCAGCGCCAGCACGGCCGGCAGGAAGCCGAGTGCCGAAAACCCCTTGCCGAAGATGCGCTCGGACAGGGCGCTCAGCGCCAGCAGCAGCGGGTAGAACAGGGCCAGGAGCGCGAGCCCGGGAATGGTCTGCACGACGCTGGCGATTGCGAGCAGGACGCCGCGAAGGACAGGCCGGTGCCGTGAGGCAATGGCAATTGGCAGGCTGATGCCGAGCCCGATGGCGAGCGCGGTCAGGCTCACCAGCACATGGCTGCCGAGATAGTCGGACAGGCGCGACCATGCCTCGGCTAGACGGGCGTCGAGGGCCATACGGGCGATGATGGCATGCGCCGCACAGCGGCGGAACCGGCCATTTCGCCAGCCGGCGGTCCTATCTCTTTGGTTAAATTTACAAAATTTCCGCCGTACCGCTGACAGACGCTTGCAATGACAGTTTGATTACAGTCATATGACGGCTGGCCGTGCGCTGGAGACCGGAAGAGGATCGCAGCCGGGCAGGGCCGAACTAGGCCATGTTGTCCGCAGCGTCCGCACTGCTCAGTCGGTTCGCGCCCGCCGAAGGGGTCTCGCGGCGCGAGGCGCTGGCATTATCCTTGGTTGCCGTCCTGCACGTCACTGCGCTCGTCATCATGGTGGCGACCGAGGTCGACCTCGTCGCAAAAGTCGCGTTCCTGCTCGCCTGGGCGTTTCTCAATTTCGTCTGTCTTGCTTTCGTGCGGCGGCCGATCGCCTCGGGCCTTATCTCGCTCTCCTTTATCGTCGCCCTCATCCTGCTCTCGCAGTTCAAGCACGAGAAGCTCTGGATGACGGTCGACTTCGTCGACCTGATGATCATCGACCGCGACACCTCGGCCTTCCTGCTGGCGGTGATTCCTGGCCTGCGTGCACAGTTGGTGTTGGCGGGCTTCATCGTGGCGATGCTGCTGGCGATCGCCTGGCGGCTCGATCCGCTCCGCATGCGGCTGCGCGCGAGCGCCCTCGGCGGGACATTCTGCCTTGCCGCGCTTACCGCATTGTCATTGTCGTTCCCAACCGATCTCTACGAGGACTTCTTCGGCCAGAACTACGTCTCGAAGTTCGCGCGCACCGGCGTCGAGGCGATGCACGAACTGATCACGCACGGTTATCTTGATTCCGACGCGGTCATCACTGAACACCTGAAGGCCCCGCCGGTTGCCGCCTGCGCGCCGGCCCGCAAGCTGCCCCACATTATTCTTTTGCACGACGAATCCAGCTTCGACATCACCGCCATTCCCGGCGTTAATGTGCCGCCGGGCTATCAGAATCATTTCCGCTCCTTTGACGGCAAAGCGCGCAAGCTGATTGTCGAAGGTAATGGCGGCCCAAGCTGGTTCACGGAATACAATGTGCTTACCGGCCTCTCGGCGCGATCCTACGGACGCTTCGCAACCTCGGTCACGCGCATCGCCGCCGACCGCGTCGGGCGCGGATTGCCCGCATCGCTTGTGCATTGCGGCTACAAGACCTTCAGCCTCTATCCGTTCTACGGCGCGTTCCTGAGCTCGCGCGCCTTCCAGAAGACGACCGGCATCGGCCGCTATCTCGACATGACCGATCTCGGCACCGAGAATTTCGAGCGCGACAGCTTCTATTTCAACCAGGCGGAAAAGATCATCGCGCGCGAGCGCGGCCACGGGCCGCTTTTCCTCTACGTCTATACCGTCGCCAACCATTTCCCCTGGGACAGCCGGCTGCGGCCCGAGCTGACGCCGAACTGGCGCGATCTCGGCAATCCTCCCAATGTCGACGAATATATCCGCCGCCAGGGTATGACCGCGCAGGATTACGCGGCGCTGCTCGGTCGGCTGAAACGCGATTTTCCGTCCGAATCCTTCCTGATCGTGCGCTACGGCGACCACCAGCCGGAGTTTGCGCATCTCATGATCGATCCCGGCCTCAGCGACGCCGCGCGGGCGCGCCGGATCAAGGCGCACGATCCGCGCTATTTCACGAGCTACTACGCGATCGACGCCGTCAACTTCAAACCGGCCGATCTGTCGGCAGCGCTACCGACTTTGGAGGCGCCTTATCTGCCGCTGCTGGTGCAGGAGGCGGCCGGTGTGCCGCTCGATCCGTCCTTCGCGGAGCAGAAGAAGATTCTGCAGCGCTGCCATGGCGCGTTTTACAGCTGCGCCGGCGGCGAGGAGGCGCGCCGCTTCAACCGCCTTCTGATCGAAGCCGGGCTGATCAAGGGGTTGTAGTGGTTCTCGTCATTCCGGGACGGCGCGTCAGCGCCGGACCCGCCTGCAGGCCGAAGCCCCAGCGCTCCGGAATGATCGGAAGCGTTACAGCGGCTCGAACGTGTTGCGCAATCCTGCGCGGGCCGGATAGGTTGCCCTCAACAAAAACGAGGCGGGGAGGAACGGCATGGCGGACGGCATTGCCGCCGCGTCACGGAGCGTTGGCGCCGCTAAAGCGGCGGTCGCGCTGACCGATGTGGTCGTTTCGTTCCGGGTCGCCGTGGGTACCTATACGGCGGTCGATCGCGCTACGTTGAGCGTGGGCGACGGCGAGTTCGTCGCGATCGTCGGTCCGACCGGCTGTGGCAAGTCGACGCTGCTCAACATTGCCGCCGGTCTGCTCGCGCCCGCCGCAGGCAGCGTGAACATCTTTGGCTCGCAGCTCACCGCGCTCAACCGCCAGGCCGGTTACCTGTTTCAGGCCGATGCGCTTTTTCCCTGGAAGACCGCGATCGAGAACGTGGCGATCGGGCTCGAAATTACCGGCACGCCGGGTGAGCAGGCACGCACCCGCGCGCAGGATTGGCTCACGCGCGTCGGCCTCGGCGCCTTCGCCGACCGCTATCCGCACATGCTGTCCGGCGGGCAGCGCAAGCGCGTTGGGCTCGCGCAGGTGCTCATCCGCGATCCGAAAATCCTTCTGATGGATGAGCCGTTTGGCCCGCTCGATGCGCAGACGCGGCAGATCATGGGCAACCTGTTGCTCGACCTCTGGACCGCCGACCGCAAGGCCGTGCTGTTCGTGACGCACGACCTGGAAGAGGCGATTGCGCTGTCCGATCGCGTGGTGATCATGTCCGCCGGCCCGGCCGCGCGCATCATCGGTGATTGGAGCGTGCCGATCGCGCGCCCGCGCGATATTGCCGAGATCAAGCTTGATCCCGGCTTCGTCGCGCTGCACCGGGAAATCTGGCAGAAACTCAAAGCCGAGGTGATCAAGGGCTATGCACAAAGCGAGGTGGTATGAACGCGGAATTTTGCGCGCAGGCCGTTGTTAACAACAAAGTCGAAACGGGAGGATTCCACATGAAGAAACAGACACTGCCGCTCGTCTTGTTCTCTCTTCTGAGCACAGCCGCCTTCGCTGCTGATCCGTTCACGCTGACCTCGTCGAACTTCAAAGACAACACGATGATGGACCGCAAGCATGCCGGCAACACCGCCAGCAATCCGAATTGCATCGGCCAGAACGTGTCGCCCGAGCTGAAATGGACCAACGCGCCGGCGGACGCCAAGAGTCTGGTGCTGGTGATGTCCGACTGGGAAGGGCAGCGCGGACTCGGCTCGCATCATCTGCTTGCCTACAACATCAAGCCGGCGGTGACGGGCTTTGCCGAAGGCGAACTCAGCAAGGCATCCGACAAGTTTACCGGCGGGAAGGAGACCTCGGGCACGACTGCTTACCGCGGTCCATGCACGCCGCCGAACACCGGCATTCATCACTACATTTTCACCGTAATCGCGACCGACCTCGAGCCGGGCGCGCTGCCGCCTGGGCTGACGCGTGACGAGTTGTGGGAGAAGCTTAAAGGACACGCCAAGGGCGTAGCGGGCCTCGTCGGCCTGTTC
>DASSRJ010000144.1:0-2829 GCA_035701845.1 Pseudolabrys sp.
CGCGACTTCTCGCGGTTGTTCCAGTACATGATTGCACTGGTCGGCCCGCGCACATAGAGCTCGCCCATCTCTCCCTTCTTCACCGGATTGCCGTCGTCGCCGATGAGCCTGATCTCGTAGCCCGGCACAGGTTTCCCGGTAGTGCCGTACTTGGTCGCGCCCGGCGCGTTGGTGAGATAGATGTGCAGCATCTCGGTGGTGCCGAGCCCGTCGGAAATCTCGACGCCGTAGCGCTCCTTCCAGCGCAGCGCGATGTCCTCCGGCAGCGCCTCGCCGGCGGAGATGCAACGGCGGAATTTCACTTCGGAGTTTTTTGGCGCATCCGGGCTTGCCAGGAACGCCGCATAGAATGTCGGCACCGCGAAGAACACCGTGACCGGATGCTTGCGCAGGAGCGCCGCAACGCCGTCCGGAGTCGGGCGGTCGGCGTTGAGAACCGTCGTTGCGCCGACCGTCAGCGGGAACGTCAGCGCGTTGCCGAGCCCGTAGGCGAAAAACAGTTTCGCCACCGAATAGCAGACGTCGCTTTCTTTCAGGCCCGCGACCGGCGTCCCGTAAAGATCGGCGGTCAGCTTGAGGCTGGCATGCACATGCACGGCCCCTTTCGGCTTTCCGGTCGAGCCCGAGGTGTAGAGCCAGAACGCAATGTCGTCGGACGTTGTCGGCGCGGTGTAAGGTTCGGGTTCGTCGGCGCCGATAATGTCCTCGAACAGGCGGTAGCCGTGCGGATTGTCGCCCGAGACGATGACGTGCTCGAGATCGGGGCTGTGCCTGATGAGCTCCTCGAACCGCGGAAACAGCGCCTCCGACACGACGAGGCACTTGGCGCGGCTGTCGGCGAGCATGAACCGATAGTCGTCCTCGGTCAGCAGCGTGTTGACCGGCACTGCGATGATGCCAGCCTTCAGGCATCCGAGAAACGCCGTCGGCCAGTCGATGGTGTCGAGCAGCGCGATCAGCACGCGCTCTTCGCGCTTGACACCAAGCCCGCGCAGCGCGGCACCGAAGCGCGCCACGCGATCGGAAAGCTGTCCGTAGGTGTGGCTGCCGCGCACGTCGATATAGGCCGGCTTGCCGGCACGGCCGGCATCGAGATTTTTCTGCAAAACGTCGGCAGCGAAATTGTAATCACGTGGGATAGCGCCCACCGCCCCGGCTTCGGCCGCTGCCGCAACCGCGACTGTCATCATTTCCTCCTCGGCGACCAAACGCCGCTTGTTTTGCCGGAATTATGCGGGCCGCCTGCGACCCTCGCAATGCGATTATAATTCCGGCCTGTCACCGTGGTTATAGAGCCTATTCCTGTTTGGGTCGCTGTACCGGGCGGAAATTGCCGCTAAGGTGACGGCCTTCTTGCAGCGTCAGCGTTGGAGTTTTCGATGATTTTCAGCCGCGACCGCATCCTCACCACCCATGTCGGCAGCCTGCCGCGCAACGAGAAGCTTTCCGACCTGCTGATGGCGCAGGAGGAAGGCAAGGATTACGACCCGAAGGTGCTGTCGTCCGAGATGGACCAGGCGGTGCGCCACGTCGTCCGGAAGCAGATGGAAGCCGGCATCGATATCGGCAATGACGGTGAGCAGCGCCGCATTTCGTTCCAGACCTACGTCCCGCAGCGCATGACCGGATTCGGCGGCGTGTCGAAGCGCCGGCGCGGCCGCGAGTTCGAGGAATTTCCCGAATTGCTGTCCTACCTGATGCGGCGCTTCCCGAGCCCCGCCAAGAGCCAGCAGGGTGCGCCGGAAGCGCAGGCTGACATCAAGTACAAGGATCTCAAGCCGATCAACGAGGAGACGGCGGGCTTCAACAGGATCGCGGACGAGCTCGGCGCATTTTCCGAGCGGTTCATGACCGCGCCGTCGCCGGGCATCATCTCGACCACGATGCTCAATGCCTTCTACAAGTCGCATGACGATTATCTCGATGCGATCGCGCGCGAGATGAGGAACGAATACCAGACCATCCACAAAGCAGGCCTGATCCTGCAGATCGACGCCCCCGATCTCGCCATGGATCGCACCATGATGTACCGCGATCTCGACGATGCGGGCTTCGTCAAGCGCGTCGAGCGTCACGTGCAGGCGATCAATGACGGCATTGCCGGCATCCCGCGCGACCGGGTGCGCCTGCACGTCTGTTACGGCAACTGGGAAGGCCCGCACATCCACGACGTTCCGCTCGAGAAGATCCTGCCGGCGCTCTACCAGGCGAAAGTCGGCGCGCTGTCGATCGAGTTTTCCAATCCGCGTCACGCGCACGAATATGATGCGCTCAAGAAACATCCGCTGCCGAAGGACATGCTGCTCATTCCGGGCGTCGTCGAGACGACCAGCAATTTCGTCGAGCACTCCGAGGTCGTGGCGCGCCGCATCGAAGAGGCGGTGCGCGCCGTCGGCGAACGCGAGCGGGTCATCGCATCGACCGATTGCGGCTTCGGCACCTTCACCAAGCGCGAATGGGTGATCGAGCCGGTGGTCTGGCTCAAGCTCGCCGCGATCCGCAAAGGCGCCGACATCGCGTCGGCGAGATTGTGGGGCCGCAAGAGCGCGGCGTGAGTCCAACCCGCTCATCGCCCGCGTAAATTTGCGTAAGGTGGGCTAAGCATCCGCCGGCGCGCATTCGCGCGAAGGTGGATGCGAGCCCACCGGCGGCGCTTTGACTGGCGCGGTGGGCTCGGCGCGTCTTCGACGCGCCTTCCGCCTTCGCGCTCCGCGCTTCGGCGGACTCAAACCCGCCGAAGCTCGCGCAGCGAGCGTAGGCTGGGTAGCCCACCCTACGGCGCGCCTGCGTTGTGCCCGTACATTCTGATTCACTTTTCAAACAGCCTGC
>DASSRJ010000145.1:0-11655 GCA_035701845.1 Pseudolabrys sp.
GCCCGGCGGTTGTGCCGCCGAGCCCCCTTACAACGTATCAGCCGGCCTGTAAGCCGGGTTCTGTATGGCCTGCGGCGCGAGCCGCAAACGTGACGGCCATTCCTCTTGCACGCCGGTTGCCCGGCGCATCAAGCAACCTACCCGAACGGCTGATCCGGACAGATCCGGCCTGAGCTCCCCGCTTCCCGCCTACGCGCTCCGCGCTACGGCGGACTCAAACCCGCCGAAGCTCGCGTAGCGAGCGTAGGTCGGGCGGCGGGGACGGGCCGCGCCGTTCCTATTCGGTCTTGCTCCCGGTGGGGTTTGCCGTGCCGCTTCCGTCGCCGGAAGCGCGGTGCGCTCTTACCGCACCGTTTCACCCTTGCCGCGGCAAAAACGCAACGCGCCGAGGCGGTCTGTTCTCTGTGGCACTGTCCCTGGGCCGGCCCCGAAGGGCTATCCCGCCGGACGTTATCCGGCACCGCTTGTCCGTGGAGCCCGGACTTTCCTCCCCGGCCGCCTTTCGGCATTGGCGCGGGGCGGCCGTCCGGCCGACTGACACCATAGGAATGGTGATACGCGCCGGTCAGGTCAAGGCCGCTCGCGCCACAGCCTTAAAAGCCTCTAAAACCGGCCCCTTACGCGGCTAACCGAGTGACGCCGGCCGCGTTTCGATCAATGCGCGCAGTGTGAGCAGGGTCGACGGATCGGCGATGCCGTCGATCCGCGCCTGCCGGAAATGCCGCTGGAACGCTGTCACCACCTCACGCGTGGTGTCGTCGTAGCTGGCGGTTTCCGCCAGCCCGTAGCCGTAGGACCGCAGTGCGCGCTGCAACCGCGTCACCGCGTCGCCGCGGTCGCCGGGCTTGAGGCGCGAACCTTCGAGGTCGAGAGGCGCGGCACGCACCCAGTGACCGACGCCGGATTCACTCAGCAGGCCCCACGGAAATTTCTCGCCCGGATCCTGTTTGCGCATCGGCGCGACATCAGAGTGAGCGAGGACGCGATCGGCGCTGATCGGGCCGCGCCGGGTGATGATCGACCTGCACAGCGTGATGACGGCCGCAATCTGACGCAGCGGAAAATCCGGGTAACCGAACTCATGGCCGGGATTGACGATCTCGATGCCGATCGAGCAGGAGTTGATGTCTGACTCGCCCGCCCAGGACGATTCACCCGCATGCCACGCGCGCCACTCCTCGAGCACGCACTGTATAATTCTGCCGTCTTCGAACACTACGTAGTGTGCCGATACCTTGCTCTGCGCCGTGGTGAGCTGCTGCAGCGCGGCCTCGCCGGTCTGCATTCCGGTGTAGTGCAGTAAAATCATATTGGGCGCGCGATTGTCCTTGCGCGCGTCGAAATTCGGCGACGGCGCGACATCGGCGACAATGAACGAATCCGGCCGAAAAGCAGACTTCAGGAGAGACATGGGCCGGAACACACCGGTGCGTGGAAACAAAGGCCGGGCATCATTCACCGTGGGCAGTCGAAAAAGCAAGCTTGGAAAAAGCAGCCGAATTGCGATCACATGCCCTCAAGCAGACGAAGGCCCAGTATTGGAGGCAGGCCGGCATTTTGAATTTTGCGGGCGGCCGTTTCCATGTCGTAAGGAACACGTACGTACGTCAGAACATTGCGCTCCGTTTCGAGCGCGCCGTAGCAAGCCGCCGGATTCCCGTCGCGTGGTTGGCCTACCGAACCGATCACCGCGACCCATCGTTCTTTCACCCGCAGCGGAATTTCGATCATCGGCGCCGGAATGATCCCCGAGACCTGCCCGCGGGGCAGCAAGTGATAAAGCTGCGGCACATGCACGTGGCCGCAGAACGTCGCTTGTGCGCGCGTCGCGGCGAAGCAAGCCGAGGCATCTTCAACGCTGGTGATGTAGTCCCAGCCGGCAGGCGTATGCGCGCTTGCGTGCACGAACAGCCTGTCGTTGTCGTCGAAGGTCAGCGGCAATCGCGCGAGAAAGTCACGTTGTGCGGCGGTGAGCCGGGATCTGGTCCAATCGATGGCTGCGGCGGCAACTGCATTCATGCCCTCGGTGCCCGATGCGATAGCATCGTCATGATTGCCGAGGAGCGCGGTCGCGCCGTTCTCGACTTCGCGCATCACGGTGTCGACCGCAAAGCCCGGATCGGCGCCGTAGCCCACATAGTCACCGAGGAAGATGAAGCGCGCGATGCCGTTGCCGCGGGCATGGCTCAGGCACGCCTCCAGCGCCTCGCGATTGGCATGAATGTCGCTGAACATACCGATCCACATGGCCGTCTCACGAAGCTTGAATTCGGCAACGTTTCTTTAAGTTTAACCGCCGTTAATGGGACCGATCTGCGACAACGCCGTGCTTCGCGTTGGATTGGGGCCGATTTGTTGACGGTCACGTAATCCCATGATATCCCACGATTTCCCAATAAGGGATGCCTTCCGCGCGTGCCGTTTATCCGGCCACCCGGTGAGCTTGAGGGTCCCTCTTAATACAATTATTGGTTGTGTCCAGTCGGTATGGGGTGCGGCGTATGGACCGCTTCGTGGCGAACTTCACGCTGCGGCTCGACACGAAGGGACGCGTCTCGATCCCCGGCGCATTTCGCGCAGTGCTCGTCCGCGACGGCTTCGAGGGCCTCTATTGCTATCCGGCGCTGGACGGTCCTGCGATCGATGCGGGCGGTCGTGCGTTGATCGCGGAGATCGAGGCATTGATCGGACTCTTCGCGCCGTTTTCGGAAGAGCGCGAGCGGCTCGCTTTGGCGCTGTATGGGACGAGCGAGACGCTGAAAGTCGATGGAGAGGGGCGGGTGGTGTTGAGCGAGAACCTGAAGCGCCACGCAGGAATTACCGACACGGTGTCATTTGTCGGTCTCGGTCAGAAGTTTCAGATCTGGGAGCCCGGGCGTTTCCAGAAAGAGCTCGCGGAGGCCACCCAAAAGGTGCGCGCGCTCAAAGGGAAGCTGAGTTCCCAGGCGGCGGCGCGCAACGCGCCCGGAGCACGGGAATGATGGCGGGCGGCGGCGGCTCGGCTGTCGCAGGCGGACCCGCCCTCCACATTCCCGTGCTCGGCCGCCATGCCGTCGGCTTCCTCAATGTCCGCGACGGCGGCGTCTATATCGACGGCACCTTCGGCGCCGGCGGCTATACGCGCGCCATTCTTGCGGCGTCCGACTGCAAGGTGATCGGTATCGACCGCGATCAGACCGCGATCGCGCTGGGCGTGGACCTCGTCGAACAGGCGGGCGGCCGCCTGACCCTGATCGAAGACCGTTTTTCGAATCTCGAGGCGATCGCGCGCCACGCCGGGCATGACACGGTCGACGGTGTCGTGCTCGATCTTGGTGTTTCCTCGATGCAGCTGGATAGCGGCGAGCGGGGCTTCTCGTTCCGCCACGACGGGCCACTCGACATGCGCATGAGCAGCGAAGGCGCGCGCGCGACGGATGTGGTCAACAGTGCAAGCGAACGGGATCTCGCCGGTATCATTTTCACTTTGGGCGAAGAGCGGCACTCGCGCGCGATCGCTCGTGCCATTGTCAATGCGCGCATCATTGCGCCAATTGCGACGACGCATGAACTTGCCCAGGTCGTGGCAACCATCGTCCGCCCGCGCGCCGGCGACATCCATCCCGCGACGCGCACGTTCCAGGCCCTGCGTATCTTTGTGAACGACGAGCTCGGCGAGCTGGTCGGCGCATTGCAGGCGGCCGAGCGGATTCTCAAACGCGGCGGACGGCTGGTGGTGGTGTCATTTCACTCACTCGAGGACCGGATCGTCAAAACCTTCCTCGCGGACCGCGGTGATACACGCGCCGGCTCCCGCCATGCGCCCGAAGTGAAGCGTCACGCGCCGACCTTCCGGATTCTCACCAGGCGCCCACTGACCCCGGACGAAGATGAGGTCGCCGGTAACCCGCGCGCACGGTCAGCCAAGTTGCGTGCCGCCGAGCGGACTGACGCAGCGGCGCGGCGCGGTTTCCCGCCGCGCCTGCTGCCGCATTTGCCGGCTCTGTCTTCGGTGTTGAAGGGGCGATAGGTGATGCGCCTCCTCAACATCCTCGTCATCGGCGCCCTGATCGTGGCGGCGTCCTACGTTTACAAGATCAAGTTCGACTCGACGCTGCAGGCTGAACGCGTTGCCAAGTTACGCGGCGAGCTGCGCAACGAGCGCAACGCGATTGCGGTGTTGCGCGCGGAATGGGCAAAACTCGATACCCCAGGCCGTATCCAGGGGCTCGCGGACCGCCATCTGACCCTGCGGCGGATCGAACCCACGCAGTTCGATTCCCTGGATCGATTGCCCGAGCGTCCGGCTCCGTCCGCGCCAAATGTAGACCCGATCGGGGCCATGCTCGCGCCGAACACTCCTGAAATGACCGGCAGCATTCCGCCGCGGGCCGGAGCCCGGTGACCGATGCACGCAAGGGCAAAAAATCCGGAAAGCGGATGGCAGCGCGCGCTTCGGTCGGTGCTCTACGGCCGTGACGTCGATCGCAACGTGAAGGCAAAGGCGCGGCTCGGACTGGCGATCGTCGCTTTCATCGGCATTTTTTCCGTCATCACGGTTCGCCTGGTGATGTTTGCGACGGTCAGCGAAGGTCATGGTGGCCGCCGCACCGTCTCACAGGACGCGGTCGCGACGGCTCGTCCCGACATTCTCGACCGCAATGGACAGATCATCGCGACCGATGTGAAGACGCCGTCGCTGTTCGCCGAGCCGCGCAAGATCATCGACGTGGACGAAGCGGTTGAATTGCTGACCGCTGTCCTGCCGGATCTCGACGCCAATGAGGTCCGCGAACGCCTGTCGTCGAAGCGCGGATTCGTCTGGCTCAAGCGCGAAATCACTCCCAGCCAGCAGCGCGATATTCACAGGCTTGGAATTCCGGGTGTCGGCTTCCTGACCGAGAACAAGCGCGTCTATCCAAACGGGCCGATCGTTTCGCACGAGATCGGCTACGTGAACATCGACAATCAGGGCATCGCGGGCATCGAGAAGTGGCTGGACGGGCAGGGGCTCGCCGCGCTGCACATGGCGGGGCTTGCAACCGATCAGCTGCAGCGTCCGGTCAATCTGGCTGTCGACTTGCGCGCGCAGTACGCGCTGCGCGAGGAGCTGGCCGCCGCGCGCGAGAAGTTCAAGGCGAAGGCCGCCGCCGGCGTCATCGCCGACGTGAACACCGGCGAGATTATCGCGATGGTGTCCGAGCCGGATTTCGATCCGAACAATCCGCGCATCGCGAACGATCCCGACCATCTCAACCGGTTGACCACCGGCGTCTACGAGATGGGCTCGACGTTCAAGGCGCTCACGCTGGCGATGGCGCTCGACAGCGGCCGGATATCCCTGTCGTCATCGTTCGATGCGCGCATGCCGTTGCGCTACGGCAAGTTCGAGATCCACGACTTCCACGCGCAGCGGCGCATCCTGACCGTTCCGGAAATCTTCACTTACTCATCAAATATCGGCACAGCGCGGATGGCGCTCTCGCTCGGCGTCGAGTATCACAAGGCCTTCCTGAAGAAGCTCGGCCAGCTCGACCGGCTGCGCACAGAATTGCCGGAAAGCGCCGAGCCGCTGGTCCCCAAGCACTGGGGTGAGCTCAACACGGTCACGATCGCCTTCGGGCACGGCCTTTCGGTTGCGCCTTTGCAGGCGGTCATGGGCATTTCCGCCCTGGTGAACGGCGGCAAACTGATTCCGCCGACCTTCCTCAAGCGTGACCATGCGGAAGCGGAGCGGCTGGCAAAACGGGTCATAAAGCCCGAAACCGCCGAGAAAATGCGCTATCTGATGCGGTTGAACGTGGAAAAGGGCACGGCGACCCGTGCCAATGTCTTGGGCTACTATGTCGGGGGTAAGACCGGCACCTCGGAGAAAGTAGTCGGCGGGCGATATTCGAAGACCAAAGTCTTGACCAGTTTCACCGCCATCCTGCCGGCCGACAAGCCCCGTTATCTGCTGCTCATCATGCTCGACGAACCGCAAGGACTGCCCGAAACCCACGGCTTCAGCACGTCAGGCTGGAATGCCGTCCCCGTCGGCGCAAAGGTCATCGAGCGCGTCGCGCCGCTCCTCGACATCCGGCCGCGCTTCGATCTGCCGAAGGCCGATCAGTTGCTTCTGGTAAGCGCGAAGGAGACGCGGTGAAGCTGCGCGATCTTTTGCCGGAAGCGGCGATCGATGCACGGCAGGCTGCGATCGACATCGCGGGATTGTCCGCCGACAGCCGCAAAATCAAATCCGGGTTTCTGTTTGTCGCGATCGCAGGCGCCAGGGCCGACGGCGCGCATTTCGCGAAGCAGGCCGTAGCTGCGGGCGCGGCGGCGATTGCAGCAGAGCAGCGGCCGGAGGGCCTGCCCTCCACCGTCGCATATGTTCAGGTCGACAACGCGCGCCGTGCGCTCGCGCTGGCTGCCGCGAACTTCTACTGGCGTCAGCCGCGGACGATTGCCGCGGTCACCGGCACCAGCGGCAAGACATCGGTCGCCGCCTTCACGCGCCAGATCTGGAGCACGTTGGGATTCCAGGCGGCAAGCATCGGCACGGTCGGCGTCGTGTCGCCCAAGGGCGAGCAGTACGGTTCGTTGACGACTCCCGACCCGGTCGATCTGCACCACACGCTCGACCGGCTGGCGGCTGAAGGCGTCACGCATCTTGCGCTCGAAGCCTCCTCGCACGGTCTCGATCAGCACCGGCTCGACGGCGTGCGCATCGCGGCCGGCGGCTTTACAAACCTTTCGCGCGATCATCTCGATTATCATCCGACCATCGAAGCTTACCTGGCCGCCAAGCTGCGTCTGTTTGAAGATCTGATCGTCGCGGGCGGTACCGCCGTCATCGGAATTGACGATTGTTATGCCGGGCAGGTTGTCGATGCAGCGCGCAGGCGCGGGCTGAAGGTCATGACCGTCGGCGAGCAGGGCGAGAACATCAAGCTGGCCGGCGGCTCCATCGACGGCTTCGCACAGGTCATCGATATCGCTCACGGCGGCCGCACATATAAAGTGAAGCTGCCTCTCGTCGGCGCTTTTCAGGTCCAGAACGCCGCGCTTTCGGCGGGACTTGCCATTGCCGTCGGGGCAGAGCCGGGCCGTGCATTTGCGGCGCTGGAGCATCTCACCGGCGCCAGGGGACGGCTCGAGCTCGTCGGCAACCGCAACGGCGCGCCGATCTTCATCGACTATGCACATAAGCCCGACGCGCTCAAGAAAGCGCTGGCAAGCCTGCGCCCTTACGCAAAGGGAAAGCTCACCGTGGTGTTCGGTGCGGGCGGCGACCGTGACAGCGGCAAGCGGCCGATCATGGGCCGCGTCGCCGTCGAAGGGGCGGACAAAGTCATCGTCACCGACGACAATCCACGCAGCGAAAACCCGGCGGCGATCCGTGCCGCCATTCTGGCCGATGCGCCGGGCGCAGCCGAAATCGGCGACCGGGCCGACGCAATCCGCAAGGCAATCGCAGATCTCAGGAGCGGCGACGTCCTGCTGATCGCCGGCAAGGGCCATGAGACGGGGCAGATCATCGGCGATCGTATCCTGCCGTTCTCGGATCATGACGCCGTGGTGGCGGTATTGCAGGGCAGGGTGGCATGAGCGCGCTCTGGTCAACTGATGCGATGGCGGCGGCCATGAACGCCGACCGCGCCGGGACTTTGCCCGCGGAGGTACCGGGGATTTCGATCGACAGCCGTACGTTGTCGCGGGGGGACGCATTCTTCGCGATCCAGGGCGACAATCGCGACGGCCACGACTTCGTCGATGCCGCGCTGAAAGCCGGCGCAGGTTTGGCCGTGGTGGCGAAAGGTCAGCGCCGGCGGTTTGCCGGCGCGCCGCTGCTCGTCGTCGACGATGTGCTTGAAGGATTGCGTGGGCTGGCACGCGCCGCGCGCGAGCGCATGCTCGGCAAGGTCATTGCGGTCACCGGTTCGGTCGGCAAGACCACGACCAAGGAGGCGCTCCGGCTCGCTCTGTCGGCGGACGGCGAAACGCATGCATCCGCCGCCTCGTACAACAACCACTGGGGCGTTCCGCTCTCGCTGGCGCGCTGTCCAGCGTCGGCGAAGTATGCAGTGTTCGAGATCGGCATGAATCATGCCGGCGAAATAACACCGCTGACGAAGCTCGCGCGGCCGCACGTCGCCGTCATCACCGCGATCGAACCGGTGCACCTGGAATATTTCGGCACGCTCGAGAAGATCGCCGATGCCAAGGCTGAGATATTCGCCGGCGTTGAGCCGGGCGGCGCTGCCGTGCTCAACCGTGACAATTCGCATTTCGCGCAGCTTGTTGCTGCGGGCCGTGCGGCCGGCATCAGGCGTATCGTTTCCTTCGGCGCGCACGCAGAAGCCGATGCGCGGCTGTTGCGCATATCATTGCAACCGGATTTATCGACGGTGGAAGCAAATATTCTGCGGCAGGCGGTAACCTACAAAGTCGGCATGCCGGGCCGCCACATTGCACTCAACTCGCTTGCCGTCCTGGCGGCAGCATCGCTCGCCGGCGCCGATCTCGCGCTCGCCGCGCTTGCGCTGGGCAATCTGAAGCCTCCGGGCGGGCGCGGCACGCGCAGCGTGCTGACGGTTCCGGGAGGGACCGCGCTGCTGATTGATGAAAGCTATAACGCCAACCCCGCCTCAATGCGCGCGGCAATCGCGCTGCTGGGCGAGGCTCCGATCGGACAGCACGGCCGCCGCATAGCCGTTCTCGGCGACATGCTGGAACTCGGTCCACAGGGTGGCGAACTGCACCGTGCACTTGCAAATGTGATTGCGGAAACGGGCATCGATCTCGTTTTTTGCTCTGGCCCGCTGATGCATCAATTGTGGGAGGCTCTTCCCTCGCGTGCCCGGGGCGGCTATGCCGAGGTGGCGGCGACGCTGCAGCCGGCTGTGATCGAGGCCATTCGTGCCGGCGACGCCGTGATGGTGAAAGGGTCCCTCGGTTCGAAAATGGGTCCGATCGTCAAGGCGTTGGAGAAGCAGTTCCCAAAGCAGACCGCGCTCGAGAGGGCGCCAGGCTGAAAGTCAGGGTCCGACCCGATGTTCTATTGGCTGACCGAGCTTTCCGACAAGATCTCGTTTTTCAACGTCTTCCGTTACATCACCTTCCGCACGGGAGGCGCGATCGTCACCGCCCTTGTTTTCGTCTTCCTGTTCGCGGGCCCGATCATAGACGTGCTGCGTCTCAAGCAGGGCAAAGGCCAGCCGATCCGCAGCGATGGTCCGCCGTCCCATCTCGTCACCAAGAAGGGCACGCCCACCATGGGCGGGCTGATGATCCTGTCCGGCCTGCTGGTGTCGACATTGCTCTGGGCCAATCCGCGAAGCCCCTATGTGTGGATCGTGCTCGGGGTGACGCTTTCGTTCGGGATCATCGGCTTCTATGACGACTATCTCAAAATCACGAAGCAGACCGAGGCCGGATTTTCCGCCAGGACCCGATTGATCGTCGAGATGGTGATCGCTGTGCTTGCCTGCACGGCGATGATGCATCTCGGCCGCGGAGCGATTTCGACGTCGCTGGTGTTCCCGTTTTTCAAGGATCTGGCGATCAATCTCGGCTGGGCTTTCGTATTGCTGGGCGGCTTCGTGATCGTGGGCGCGGGCAATGCCGTCAATCTCACCGACGGTCTCGATGGCCTGGCGATCGTGCCGGTGATGATCGCGGCAGCAACCTTCGGGTTGATTTCCTACCTCGCCGGCAATGCCGTGTTCGCGGAATATCTGCAGATTCGCTACGTGGCCGGCACCGGCGAGCTGGCCGTGCTTTGCGGTGCGGTGATCGGCGCCGGTCTCGGTTTTCTCTGGTTCAACGCGCCGCCGGCGTCGATCTTCATGGGCGACACCGGATCGCTCGCGCTCGGCGGTTTGCTCGGCGCGGTTGCCGTCGCCATCAAGCACGAGATCGTTCTTGCGATTGTCGGTGGCCTGTTCGTGCTCGAAGCCGTGTCGGTGATCGTTCAGGTGGTGTCGTACAAGCTGACGGGCAAGCGCGTTTTCAAGATGGCCCCTATCCATCACCATTACGAACAGCTTGGCTGGACCGAGCCGCAGATCGTCATCCGCTTCTGGATTGTCGCGGTCGTGCTGGCGCTCGCCGGGCTGGCGACACTGAAGTTGCGATGAACCGGATTTTGTCGTCCCCGCGAAAGCGGGGACCCATAGCCACTGACCTATCGATAGGCTGCGGAGTATGGGTCCCGGCCCTCACTTCGTTCGGCCGGGACGACCGAAGGAAATGATTCCCGTCACCACGTTCGCCGGACAGCAGGTCGCGCTCTTCGGCCTCGGTAGTTCCGGTCTTCTGGCGGTGCGCGCGCTGAAAGACGGCGGCGCCGACGTGATCGCCTTTGACGATGACGCCCAAAAAATCGCCGAGGCGCAGGCGGCGGGGATAAGGACGCAGGATCTGCGCAATCTCGACTGGACGAAAACTGCGGCCCTGGTGCTGGCGCCCGGCGTGCCGCTGACGCATCCGCAACCGCACTGGACGGTCGACCTGGCACGCAAGGCCAAGATCGAGGTGATCGGCGACATCGAGCTGTTCTGCCGCGAGCGGGCCAGATCCGGAGCGGATTGTCCGCTGGTGGCGATCACCGGCACCAACGGCAAGTCGACGACGACCGCACTCACGACACATCTTTTGCAGAGCGCCGGCGTCGACGCGCAGATGGGCGGCAATATCGGCGTGCCGGTTCTGGCGCTTGCACCGTTCAAGGCGGGGCGCGCCTACGTGCTGGAGGTTTCGTCCTACCAGATCGATCTTGCGCCTTCGCTGAAACCGACGGTCGGCGTTCTCCTGAATGTCACGGAAGATCACCTCGATCGTCACGGCACGATGGAACGCTACGCCGCGATCAAGGAGCTGCTTGCGGCCAATGTCGAGAAGAACGGCACCGCCGTCATCGATATTGACGACGCCTATACCCGCGCGGCGGCTGACCGGATCCAGCGTTCGGGCAAGACTATCGTCCGCGTTTCCGTCGAGGCGCCGTTGCGCGACGGATATTTCGCGGAAGGAAGCCGCATCATGCGCGCGGCCGGCGGCAAGGCGCAGGCAGTGGCCAACCTGGCGGGAATCGGCTCGCTGCGTGGCGCGCACAACGCGCAGAACGCCGCCTGCGCGGTGGCGGCCTGTGTCGCGCTCGGCATCGGACTGCCCGCGATCCAGAAAGGGCTCGCCAGTTTCCCTGGGCTTGCGCACCGCATGCAGCAGGTCGGCCGCAAGGGGAACGTGCTGTTCGTCAATGACTCGAAGGCAACCAATGCCGATTCAGCCGCCAAGGCACTGGCAAGCTTCAACGACATCTACTGGATTGCCGGCGGAAAGCCGAAAACAGGCGGGATCGCAGGTCTTGTCGAATTTTTCCCGCGTATCCGCAAGGCCTATCTGATCGGCGAGGCGGCGCAGGAATTTGCGCAGACGCTGGAGGGCCGGGTGCCTTATGAGATCAACGGCGTTCTGTCCGCGGCGATCGAGGCGGCGGCCCGCGATGCTGCTGCTGCAAAGCTCAAAGAGCCGGTTGTGCTGTTCTCGCCGGCCTGCGCCTCGTTCGACCAGTACCGGAATTTCGAAGTGCGCGGCAAAGCCTTTACCGATGCGGTGCTGGCAATCCCCGGCGTGATGTCGACCGTTAATGCTTCCTAAACCGCGAAGCGTCAGCTTGAGCCGGACGGGGAC
>DASSRJ010000146.1:0-11512 GCA_035701845.1 Pseudolabrys sp.
GCGGCGACAGCCGGAGGAACGCGCGCGACGGCCGAAGTGTCCAGCCGGCGCTCGGACCGCTGCTGCTCATTGTTGTTTTTGTCTTTTCCGCCATCGTCATCTTTATCGGCGCGGATCGTACCGCGGCGCTGCTGCCGCGGGCGCTGATCGTTCCGGTCATCCTCGGCGGATGGCTGCCGCTGCTGACTTTCTTCTCCGGGCTTGGGCGGCAAATAAGGGCGCCGCTGATCGTTGCAGCCGCCGCTGTAATCGCCGTGCTCTCTGCGTTTCTTGGCGACAATCATTCTGTGCGGCGGATCGATGCGCAGACGTTCCTGCCCAGGCCCGTCGATACATCAACGATCCACCTCAATCAGGCGATCGATCTCTGGATGAAGGAAAATGGTTGCGCAGGCAGTCCCGGCGCGTGTCCCAGGCCCATGATCGTTGTCGGCGCCGGCGGCGCCAGCCGGGCAGGTTTTTTTACGGCCAGCGTCATCGGCCAGCTGCTCGATCAGGCGAAATTCCATGCGTCAAAAAACGAGACGCTGGATGCCAGCAAGATCCGCAAACGAATCTTCGCGATCTCCGCCGTCTCCGGAAGCGCCGTCGGCGCAGCGATGACCGTGGCGGCGCTCGCGCGCGGCGGCCCGGAAACGAAGGAGCCCTGTGGCAAGCGCAACCCCGGACTTTGGTACGGCGGAGACATTGGCAACTGGCGCGACTGCCTGGAAGCGCTGATGGCGGGCGACTTTCTCACCCCCACCATGATCGGGCTCACGTTCCACGACACGATCAGGTTCGGATGGTGGCGGGATCGTGCCGCTTTGCTGGAACGATCCTGGGAACTGCGTTTCGCAGATGCCATGCAGATCAGGCGCGGCGACTGGCAGGCCGGTTGTCCGGGCGACATGCGCTGTCCCTTCATGGATGTACGGCCACGCGAGGGGTCCTGGCTGCCTTTGCTCTTGCTCAACGGCACTTCGGCGACGACCGGACGGCGGCTGCTGACCACGGTGCTGGATCCGGATTACACGGCGCCACGCGGCTGCCCGACCCAAGCCGCACAGAAGGTGGTGCGTGAGTTAAGGGCAAAATCGCCCGTTCAACAGACTTATGTCACGCCGAACCGGGATTGCCCTATTTTCCTGGACACGGTCCCGTTTCACGAGCTGCTGAAGAAGCAAACCAACGTTGGCTTCTGGACGAAGCTTCAACGCTTGTTCCTGTGGGAATACATTCGTGAAAAGCTCCCGAACGCTCCCAGGGAAACGCTCGATGACGTGCGCCTGAGCACGGCGGCGCACAATTCGGCGCGCTTTCCGGTCATTTCGCCACCCGGCGCGGTGCGCAATCTCCAGCACGATGTCGTCGACCGCATCGTCGACGGCGGCTACATCGAAAATTACGGGGCGCTGAGCGCGATGGAGCTTGCTGCCGCGATTCATGCGGTCGAGCCGGAACTCGCACCTTTCGTGCTGGTGATATCCAACGATCCCGACGAGAACCCCGACCTCAACCGAATTGACGTTCCCGACAATGTCTTTCTCACAGACGTATCGATCCCGCTTGAAGCGGTTGAAAATACGCGCAATGGCCGTGGCCGGCTCGCAGTGCTGGAGCTCAACGCCGCGCTCGGCAACCTGACCAGCCGGTCTTGCGATCGCGCGAATACGGCTCACATCCGCGTTTGGCCGCAATATGCGCCGGTCGGCACCGGCGATCAGAAAAAAACGCGACCGGTGTCACTGAGCTGGTGGCTCTCCACGCCGATACAAATCCATCTGCACCAGCAGACCGAGCTTGGAAAAAGCGACAACAAAAACGGCAGCGAGATCGAAAAGACCTGGAGCGCCCTCGAGGACACCTCGGCCTGCATGACGGCCGGGCGCTGACACCTACTTCGACGATGCGGCCTTCAGGATCGGCGTCAGGCGGTCGACTTCGCTCTTGACCAGCGCCGCGAGCGTCTTCGGCCCGCGGCGGCTCGGCTCGGCGATCTCGGCGCCGAGCGCCCCCAGCCGCTTCTGGACGGCCTCTTCGCTCAAGCCCTTGTTGAGAGCATCGGCGAGCTTGTCGATGACCGCCTGCGGCATGCCCTTCGGCGCGAAGATCGCATAGAAAGGCGCACAGTCGAACTCGGGCAGGCCCTGCTCATGCGAGGTCGGCACGTCCGGCAGCAGCGGACTACGCTTCTTCGTGGCGATGGCGAGCGCCTTGGCATTGCCCGCGCGCACATGCGGCAGCGGCCCGAGCAACGGATCGCAGTCATAATCGATGTGGCCGGCGAGGATCGCATTCATTACCGGCGCGGTCCCTGTGAACGGCACCATGGTCGGCTTGATGCCGATGGCCGAATTGAGAAGCAGGCAGCCGACATAGGACACCGATCCGACGCCCGCGTGTCCCATATTGAGCTTGCTCTCGTTTGCTTTCGCGTAGGCGATGAATTCCTTGAGGTTGTTGGCGGGAAAGTCCTTGCGGACCGTGAGCAGTTCCGGCTGCTCGGCGATAAGCCCGACCGGCTCGAAATCCTTCTGCGGATCGTAGCCGAGGTTGGGATAGAAGAAGGGCGCTGCCGCATGCGTGCCCATATGACCGGAGATGAGCGTGTAGCCGTCGGCAGCTGCACGCGCGGCGCGCAGCGATCCGACAGTGCCGCCGGCGCCGCCGACATTCTCGACCACGAATTGCTGGCCGAGATGGCGCGTGAAGATATCTGCCACAATTCGCCCGGTGACGTCCGCCGGTCCCCCGGCCGCAAACGGCACGATCACCGTCACGGTTTTTGTCGGGTAATCCAGCGCCTGCGCTCCGCCGATGCCCGCAAGCAGGACAAGCAGCGTTGCAGTCGTTCGTCCTCCCATCGTCCCCTCCCCTGATGCTGTTTTTATGGGTGGAACCATACCATGGTGCGCGTGGGAGTGTAGCCATCGCAGAGCGAGCGCGAACGCATGATGGCGGCGCGCCTATCTTTTCGCTGGAACTTTATCTCCGACAAACCTGTGCACTATTGCGCATCTTCAATAGAGCGGCGCGAGCGGACACCTATGATGATCTTTGGCACCTGGGGAGGCGGCATTGAAATCACTCTGTCCAATCGCGGCTGCTTTGACACTTTTTGTGTCGGGCTGGACCGCTTCGGCTGAAACATCGGAAGAGCGGCAAGCGTGCATCGGAGACGCATTCAGGGTTTGCTGGTCCGCCATTCCGGACCGCAACAATGTGCTTCAATGCCTCATTGAGAACAAAAGCCAGCTGAACCCGGACTGCCGCGAGGTCATCAACCGATATACGCGATTGCACCGGCACAGGGTCACGCGATCCGCGCACAGCGCACGCTCGCGAGCGGAGTAAGTCTGCCAGGCGGCAAGCTTGCCTTGACCTGCGACGCAGCGCAGGCTCAAGGCATGACAATATCCGCACCTCGCCGGATTGCCTGCGCGCGCTGCGGCGCCTCTTTCGACTGCGGCCTTTCCGTCGATTGCTGGTGCGCCGCCGAGCCCTGCCGCCTGCCGATGACCAAGGCCGGGACCGAGGACTGCCTGTGCCCCGCCTGCCTGCGCAAGGCGGCGGCTGCGCTCGCCGAGAGCCGGCGCGAGGCGGAGCAAGGCGGCTAGCCGCACCCGCATACGTTCGTCTATAGAAGGCCGCCGCGGTCCGCGGCCGCAAGACGAGAGACAATCCTCATGATTGATTTTTACGCGCTGACCAGCCCGAACGTGCAGAAGATTTTCATCATGCTCGAGGAGTGCGGGCTGCCATACAACATCAAGCCGGTGGATGTGTGGGCCGGCGAGCAGTTCACGCCGGAATTTGCCAGGATCAACCCGCTCCTGAAGGTGCCCGCGATCGTCGACAGCGACGGACCCGGCGGCAAGCCCTACACGGTGATCGAGTCCGGTGCGATCCTGATCTATCTCGCGGAGAAGACCGGCAAGTTCATTCCGCACGAGCCGGTTGCCCGCTACGACACCCTGCAGTGGCTTGTGTTGCAGGTCGCCAATGTCGGCCCGATGAGCGGTCAGCACGTGCATTTCAGCAAATTCTCCGGCCCCGGCCACGACTACAGCGCCAGGCGCTACCGCACGCAGGTGATCAAGCTGTTCGATCTCTATGAGGAGCGGCTCGCCACCCGTCCTTACGTTGCCGGCAGCGAATACACCATCGCGGACATCGCGGCCTGGCCGTGGCTGCGCAATTTCGAGCTGCTTGCCATCGACCCCGGCAAGTATCCGACGATCAAGAGTTGGGCCGACAAGATTGCCGGCCGTGATGCCGTCAAGCGCGCGCTTGCACATCTGCCGGCGCTCAAATCGGTCCGCGATAAGGCCACCGACGACCAGAAGGATCGCTTCTTCGGCCGCGGAAAATACGCACGGGCCTGATCATGCAGGCGTGCCTTGCTGTCGACATGATGCGGCTCTAGTTTTCGATGAATCGCATGGTTTTGAGTTGACCGCGCGCGGCGCCACGGCGTCGCGCGCTCTCGCGTTGGGAAGCCGATGTTTCACTTTTTCGAGAGATCGCTGAAGCCGACCGGCGTGCCGGACACGGCCGAGCCGCCGGGCGGGCTCGTCGCGTTCTACTGGCACTTCGCCCGCCAGGCGAAGCCGCTGTTCGCCGGCCTGTTCGCAGTCGGCTTTGCGGTCGCGCTGATCGAGGTGACGATCCCCGTCTTCATCGGCAAGGTGGTCACGCTGGTGACCGCGAGCAAGCCGGAAGAGCTGCTCGCGACCGCCTGGCCGTGGCTGCTCGGCATGGCGGGCGTGCTGCTCGTGCTGCGGCCCGCCGCCTCGACAACCCAGCATCTGCTGATGAACCAGGCGATCGCCGCGAATGTGTCGAACCGCATCCGCTGGCAGAACCACTGGCACGTATCGCGGCAATCCTGGTCGTTTTTCCAGAACGATTTCGCCGGCCGGATCGCGACGCGCGTTATGCAGACCGGACCGGCCATCCGCGAGAGCCTCGTGTCGCTGCTGACCGCGGTCTGGTTCATCCTGATCTACGGCACATCGTCGTTGATCCTGCTCGCTTCCGCCGACCGCTGGCTGGCGCTGCCCGTTCTGCTGTGGTTCGCCGGCTACATCGTGATGCTGCGCGTCTTCGTGCCGCGCATGCAGAACAAATCAAAGGTGATGTCGGAAGCGCGATCGATGCTGACCGGGCGCATTGTCGACACCTACACGAACATCGTGACCGTGAAGCTGTTCGCGCGCGCCAGGGAAGAGGACGGCTATGTGCGCGAGGCGATCGACTATCACACCGATCGCTTTCATGAATCGCTGCGCCTGAACACTTTGTTTGCGCTCACGTTGACGGTCCTGAACTCGCTGCTGGTCACGACGACCGGTGCGTTCGCCCTCGTGCTGTGGCGCCACGGCTATGTCGGCGTCGGCACGGTCGCCATGGCGCTGCCGATGACGATGCAGATCATCAGCGCCTCCGGCTGGGTCGCCTGGCAGATTACCGACATTTTCGAGAATATTGGCGTGGTGCAGGAAGGCATGCTCACGATCGCGCGCCCGCACACGCTGGTCGACAAACCTGATGCGCGTACGCTTAAGGTGTCGCGCGGCGAGATCCATTTCGAGAACATTCGCTTCGGCTATGGGCGCGAGACGGGGTTGATCGACAACCTCACCCTCGACGTGCGGCCGGGCGAGAAGATCGGGCTGGTCGGCCGTTCCGGCGCCGGCAAGTCGACCTTGGTCAACCTGCTGTTGCGGTTCTTCGACCTGGAGGGCGGGCGTATCCTGATCGACGGGCAGGATATTGCCGGCGTATCGCAGGAAAGCCTGCGCGCGCACATCTCGATGGTGACGCAGGATACCTCGCTGCTGCACCGCTCGATCCGCGACAACATCCGCTACGGGCGGCCGGACGCGAGCGAGGCCGACATCGTCGCGGCCGCGCAGATGGCGCATGCGCACGAATTCATCCTCGAACTCGAGGACTGGAAGGGCCGGCGCGGCTACGACGCTCATGTTGGTGAGCGCGGTGTCAAATTGTCAGGCGGCCAGCGCCAGCGCATCGCCATTGCGCGCGTGATCCTGAAGAACGCGCCGATCCTTGTTCTCGACGAGGCCACGTCGGCGCTCGACAGCGAGGTCGAGGCCGCGATCCAGTCGAGCCTCGGCACGCTGATGCAGGGACGCACGGTGATCGCCATCGCGCACCGCCTGTCGACCATCGCGCAGATGGACCGCCTGATCGTGCTCGACCATGGCCGCATCGTCGAGGAGGGCTCGCACGCCGAGTTGCTCCGGCGCAAAGGTCACTACGCCGCGTTGTGGCGCCATCAGTCCGGCGGCTTCATCGACTCCTCCGTGCCGCAGCAGGCCGCGGAGTAATCCGGCAGTCATTCCGGGGCGCTCGCTTCCGCGCCGTCCCGGAATGACCAACGCGAGGGCGCGCTGCGCCGCAGCCTGATTATGAGGTAGCCTCACCGTTCTGTCATTGCCGCGCTTGACGCCGTAGGTCCGCGGCGCGACGTCCAGCGGGCCGCCGCCGCACCACCGGATTGCGCGCTTGCGGCTGCTCAGGTTCGCAGGCAAGCAGCGGCTTGATCACGGACAGATGCTCGATCAGGAAATCGAAAACAACGCGCACGCGTGGTGTGCGGCGCATGTCCTGGTGCATGAGCAGGTAGAAAGGCGTCGCCATGTCCGGCACAGGACCGAACACCCGCACCAAATCTTTTTCGTATTCGCCGACAATGAGCGGCATTGGCGCGAGTCCGGCCCCCGACTTCACCGCCAACAGCAGGGCCGTCAGGTTGCTTCCGTTGGCCGCTACGGTTGCCTTGGGCGCAACAGACTTAAGCCATCGGGCGGATCGATGAGTTCGTAATTCGCCAGAAAACATCACGACAGCATGGCCGTTGATATCCTCGACGCGATCAATGCCTCCGTGGCGCTCCACGTATGATCGGCTCGCATAAACAGCCCATTGGGAATCGGCAATCTTGCGGCCGAACAGCGTATCGCCGGTGGGATCTTTTCCGCGAATGGCGATATCGGCCTCGCCTTTTGCGAGATCGAGAGCCATGTCGCTCATGGCGAATTCCACGTGCAATCCCGGATACCGCGCCTTCAATTTGTCCATCAGGCGCGAACGCATCAGGCGGGCGCCGACCGCCGCCGGACACGTGATCGTGACCGCACCTTTCGCTTCCTGACCTGAAGCGGAAACGCGCCGCTCGAATGCCGCGACCGCATTCTCCACGCTTTCGGCGTAGCTGACCAACTGCGCCCCCAGTTCGGTCAGCCGATAACCGGTCGGGTAACGCTTCACCAATTGATGGCCAAGGCGCTTTTCCAGCTCTTGCAAGCGCCGGTGCACCGTCGACTGATTGACGCCAATGGACCTGGCTGCAGCCAGCGTGCTTCCGGCCTTGGCCACCGCGAGGAAGTACTTCAGGTCGCTCCAGTCGAACATGCGCCAGTTATGCACTTTTGCCCTCTCGGTTCGCAATCTTGCTGCTGCGTTTCGGGCGGATTTTGTGGCCTCTTTACCCGAGAGGACCTTGTAATGCCTGAAACGACGGCCACGGCGCGTGCGACCGGCACGCGAACGCTTACGGCGGTCAAGGTCGACGCCGGCCGCGACCGCCGCGACGCCGCGCTGCAGATCGCCGACTGGCGCTTTGAATGTAAGGTATCCGGCCTGGATACCGAGGGCCGCTATTGCATTTTCGACACCATCCGCACCGGTCGAGGCGGTCCACCGCTGCACATTCATCATGATCAGGACGAGTGGTTTTATGTGCGCGAGGGCGAGTTTATCTTCATGGTTGGAGACGAAACGTTCCATCTCAAGCCGGGCGATTCGCTGCTTGGCCCCCGCAAGGTCCCGCACGCGTTTGCGGGCATCACGGACACCAGCGCGTTGCTGATCGTGTTTCAGCCGGCCGGAGAGATCGAGCAGCTCTTCTTCAAGGCATGGCAAACGAGCCAATCCCGGCCGCTGACAGTCGACGACTGGCGCATGTTCGGTCGCGCCCATGGCGTCGACATTGTCGGTCCTCCTCTGGCCGTGAACTGAACGGCGATGTCACGAACCGCGCAAATTCTGGCAGCAGCCCTGTTGGTGCTGTCGGGGATCTCTCTCATTGCATTCAATGGCATCCATGCGGCCGGCGAGGCGCTGCGCGAAGAATCGCAACTCCTGCACGGCCGACCATAACCGTCGCTGTTGCCCGCTACGCAATTGGTGCTCTCGTGATCTGTTGCCCAGCTGCGGATCAAGTCGATAGGATGTTTGCTCGCATCGAGCGGAGGGGAAGATGCCATTTTCTGGCGGGTGTTCCTGCGGGGCCGTGCGATTCGCGATTGACGGCTATCTGTATGCCCATCTCTGCCATTGCGATGCGTGCAAGAAGCGAACGGGCAGCGCCTACGGAGTATCGGTTGTTGTCGAGAACGCGCAGGTCATCGCGTTTAGCGGCGAGACCCGGACTTTCACTCGCGTCGCCGAAAGCGGCAAAAAGGTCGACTACGAGTTCTGCCCTCGTTGTGCGGCGACACTACGGTGGCATGTTGCCGCGCTGAAAGATCGCCAGGTTCTGGCGGGCGGCGCGTTCGACGACATGCGGGCGTTCGAAATGGCCGGCGAAATGTATACCGGGATGGCCCTCCCCTGGGCCCGTATCGGGTGTGAAGTGGCCCGGACCGGCGAAGCGGATGAAGCCTATCGCGCGGCGGTGATCGCAAAGACAAAGGCGCGACGCTGAGCGGCCAATCGGTGCAACCTGCGGCGGAGCAGTCGTTCTCGGTATCGCTAACCGCCGCATCGTCGAGGAGGGCTCGCACGCCGAGCTGCTGCGTCACAACGGTCACTACGCGGCGTTGTGGCGGCTGCAGTCCGGTGGATTCATCGACGCCCACCGCAGCAGGCCGCGAAGTAGGCCGTTCGAAGGATGGCGTAACCCATCCATTCGGTCATTGCCGGGCTTGACCCGGCAATCCATGATGCCGTTCCGCAGGCAACGGTCTTATAGGAATTCCACGGCTCATCATGGATGCGCGGCGCAAGTTTGCGACCGGGCCGGTCTTCGGTCGGACCCGGTTGCTCGCGCAGTCGAATGCAATGTCAGCCTATTGGGTCTACATCCTCACAAATAAGCCGCGAAGCACGCTTTACATTGGCGTGACGCGAGATCTCGTCCGACGTACCTATGAGCATCGCGAGAATTTGGTGAAAGGTTTCACGCAACGATACGGCTTAAAGATGCTCGTCTATTTCGAAAAATTCGACACACCACAAGCCGCAATTCAACGTGAGAAAAACATCAAACACTGGTCGCGCGTTTGGAAATTGCAACTTGTCGAGGCAATGAACCCTCAATGGCGCGATCTTTACAACGATATCACGCGCTGAAAGTCATCATTGATTGCCGGGTCAAGCCCGGCAATGACAAATGAGAGGCTGGGTCTTTCCTCACTGTCTCGCGCAGATCATAATGCCGCGCCTTTGAGGCCCCACCGCAGCGGAAACCCAACCATGATTCTTGAAATTGCACAGATCGACGTGAAACCCGGCATGGAAGCCGAATTTGAAACCGGCGTGAAGAAAGCCGCGCCCCTCTTCAAGCGCGCCAAAGGCTGCGGCTCCATGAGCCTGCACCGCTCGCACGAGATACCGCAGCGCTACCGGCTCTTCGTGCAATGGGACACGCTGGAAAATCATACCAAGGACTTCCGGGAATCCGCCGACTTCCAGGAATGGCGCAGACTGGTCGGCCACTGCTTCGCGTCGCCGCCTTATGTCGAGCACGTCGCCGAGGTGGTGCACGGTTTCTGAGCGTCGCCACACCATGGCAGACCGCATCCTCACCACCCACACCGGTAGCCTGCCGCGCACGGCGAAGGTCGTGGAACTGCTGCTCGCCGAAGAAAATAATCCCGGCGTGCGACGCCCAGAACTGCAGGCGGCGGTGCGCGACGCCGTTGCCGGCGTCGTGCGCAGGCAGGTCGAATGCGGGCTCGACATCATCAATGACGGCGAGCAGGGCCGCACCGATTACACCGTGCACGTGCTCAAGCGCCTGACCGGCTACGAGGGCGAGAGCGCGCCGCCGATGGGCACCGGCGAGCCGGAATTTCCCGAGCTTGCGGAGATCCTCAAGCACTTCGCATCGCCGTTCCAGCACCGTCCGGCCTGCAACGGGCCGGTAGCGTGGAAGGACTGGCCGGCAGCGCAGGCCGACATCGATCTTGCGAAAGCGCTATTAAAGGGCGCGAAGGCCGAGGACATCTTCATGACTTCGCCCTCCCCCGGCCAGATCGCGCGCTATCTCAAGAACCGCTACTACAAGACCGACGAGGAATACATTTACGCACTCGCCGACGTGATGCGGCGCGAATATCAGGCGATCGTGGCAGCCGGCTTTATCCTCCAGCTCGATTGCCCCGACCTCGCAATGCTGCGGCACATGGTCTATCTCGACCTGCCGCTCGCGGACTACCGCAAGATCATTTCCGTCAACGTCGCGGCGCTCAACCACGCGGTGCGCGACCTGCCGCCCGAGCGCATGCGCATGCATGTGTGCTGGGGCTCGACCATGGCCCCGCACCACACCGACGTCGAGATCAAGGACATCATCGACATCGTGCTGTCCGGCCGCCCGCACGCCGTCTCGTTCCCGGCGGCAAACGCGCGGCACGAGCACGAGTGGAAGGTCTGGCGCGACGTGAAGCTGCCTGCCGGCAAGAAAATCATTCCGGGCGTGATCGATTCAACGACCAATGTCGTGGAGCACCCCGAGGTGGTCGCCGACCGCATCATGAATTTCGCGGGCGTAGTCGGGCGCGAGAATGTGATCGCCGGCGTCGACTGCGGTTTCGGCACCTTCGCCGGCCGAGTGCAGGTCGACAGCAAGATCGTCTGGCTCAAGCTGCAGTCGCTTGTCGAGGGTGCGCGACGTGCGGGCAAACAGCTGTGGGCGAAAGCAGCCTGATTCGCACCCTGGACCCGGATTGCCCGACTCACGCTTCAGTCGAGAGCGGGCCGGGCGAGTCAACGGCTGTGCGCGAAGATGGCGTCGCTCCTGCGGGCCACTGATACCGGGGTAGCAGCAACTTATCGACGATATCGCGGCCGAACGTCAGCCGGGCCAGTCCGGGAATCGCCGTTGCGTTGATAACCAGATTGCGGAAAAACAGACCCCATTTTGTCTTTGGAGCAAACGCAGAGGCGAAACGTTCCGCGCCCTGCTGTTTTGAGACGATAAAGTCGCGCAAAATCCTCTCGTAGTTGCCAAATGCCTCGCCGTGGCGCCCTGCCGCGCTGGCAAGCTCGCCCGCCAGTACGTAGGCGGCGGTCATGGCAAGAGCGGTGCCCTGCCCGGCCGTCAGTGACACGCAAAAGGCGGCATCCCCAACCAGCGCAACACGTCCCTTTGACCAGCCCGGCATGATGATCTGGCTGACATGGTCAATGTAAAGATCATCCGCCCGGTCGAGTTCATCGAGAATTTGCGGACATTCCCATTTCCCGTCACCGAATGTTCTTCGCAAAATATCCTTTT
>DASSRJ010000147.1:0-15109 GCA_035701845.1 Pseudolabrys sp.
ACAAATCGGCGGCGGCCGCATAGGAACCATTGCCGCCGCCCAGCACGGTGATCTTCATTCGCGCCTGTACATTCGATAATTGAAGATTGATTTGACGCTAAGACATCCTGCTGCGAAGAGCAAAGGCTCGGCCGCAGACAAGCCGGCGCCTGGCCGGCAAACCTGTGTGCGCACGAACGCACAGATCGATCTCGAGTTGGACAGTTTACGGGCAGGGCTTTCGGGCAGGAGAAGCCTGCATGACACGACCACCGTTTCCCGCCTCGCATCTTAAATTGAAACGCGCCTACGAGCCGGCTCGACCCGAGGACGGCGTACGGATCCTCGTCGACCGGCTGTGGCCTCGCGGGGTGAGCAAAGCGAAAGCGGCTCTTGATGACTGGATGAAGGGCATCGCCCCGAGCACTGCGTTACGGCGGTGGTTCGGCCACGATCCCGGGCGCTGGCCCGCGTTCCAGCGCCGCTACAGGGCCGAGCTTCGGGGACACACTCAGGAACTGGACCGCATCCGTGCCCTGGCGAAGAAACAAACGGTCACTCTCATCTACAGTGCGCATGACGAAGAGCACAATGATGCGATCGTGCTGAGAGAAGTGCTTCTGCGAAAAAGAAGGAAGCCACGAAACCGGGCGTGATTGATCGTTCCCACGGTCGCGGCGCCGTAATGTGTGCGAATACCCGAGGGTGCTGAGGTGAGGCAGCAGGGTGTCGGCCCGTTATGTCCGGATACCGGCCAAGATCGCCGCATCCCGTTGCATCGCCGCGGCCAATGCGCCGATCAGCGCCCGCATCACGGGGTTTTGACGTCGTGAGGAATGCATGACGAGCCAGATGTCAACGGGTGTGCTGACCTGAATAGTTGTCACGCGTGATATCCCGCCCAGGCGATCGCCCAAGAAGCAAGGCAGCACCCCAATGCCGCCCCCCGCCGAAATTGCAGCTGCGAGACCCATCTCGGTATTGGCGACAAATGATGGCGTCGCGCACGTCTTCATAGCACTGCTCCACCAACTGGCAGAGGTGAAATGACTTAACTTTTGCGACAGAACGCAGATCTTGAACCTGGAAAGATCGGCGACCGACGCCGGCATGCCGCGCTGCTCGATCAGCGACGTTGCACAATACAGCGCATGCGCAAGCTTGCCGGCGCGGCGGCCGATCAGGCCCTCGCCCGGCCGCTGGTCGGGCCTGATTGCAATGTGAGCGTGGCGACGTGCCAAATCGGCAAAGTGGTTGTCGGCGATAAGCTCAATCGCGAGGTCGTCATTGCGGCGCGAAAACTCCGCCAATATTGGGCCGAGATAGCCTTCCACCAAGCTATCGGATGCGGAAACGCGCAATGGGCTTGGGAAATCTTTGGTTTTTCCGAGCAGAAATATTTCGGCCTCGATCGCCTCTGCCTCGATTTTTTCTGCAAGCTGGATGATCCGCTGCCCGGCTTCAGTCGGCAGCCAGCCAGCGGCGGCGCGCTCGAAAAGTTCAGTACCCACATTTTTTTCGAGACGATCAATGGTGCGATAGATCGTCGACGGCGCGCAGGACAACATTTGCGCCGCCTTGACGGGCGTGCCCGTCCTCGCGGTGGCGAGCACGCTCGAGACCCATTCAAGAGATCGCAACCCTTCGGTCATTTGCAGAAGCACAAAACTCATTCGCACAGACGCAAATAGACAATTTTCCTTCCCCCGGCTAGGGGTCGCGAAGGGGCAAAAGCATGGAGTGCAAAGAATGTCTTGTTCGCACTTAATGACGGCTCTCATGGGTGCCGCCGTGCTGGCCTCTGGCGCGGCTTCCGCGCAGGGCGTCGTCACAACAAAGCAGCTGAGCACCGAGGTCGCCAATGGCATCGCCATGGCAGCGATCGAGCAATGCCGAAAGGACGGCTTTCGCGTCGCCGTCGCCATCGTCGATCGTGCCGGCAATGTGCAAGTGCTGATCCGCGACAATGGCGCGGGGCCGCACACGGCGGATACGGCGCGGCGGAAAGCGTTTACTTCGGCTGCATTTGGTATTTCGACAGCAGAATTCGCGACGCGCGTGGGCACGCCCGCGGCGGCAGGTCTCAAGGAAATTACCGGCACAATAGCGCTCGCGGGCGCATTGCCGATTAGAGCTGGCAGCGATCTCCTCGGGGGCGTCGGCGTCGGCGGCGCGCCGGGTGGCGACAAGGACGAAGCATGTGCCAATGCAGGCATCCAGAAATACGCAGCGCAACTGAAATAGCCGCAGGACGCTTGCGCTCAATCGCACAGAACAGATTAGTGGGTGCAAGTGCCATCAACATTGTCGAAACAGTTGCAGCGGCATCAAGCGTGATTTTGAAGCTCCGCTCTTTCGCCCCGGGGCAGGAGCAAATTGACAACTTCACGCTTCTCTCGGATCATTGCAGCTCAACGTTTTTTGGCGGGAAATCTGGAGAACTCCCATGACCACAGGATGGAAAAAGCAGGTGGCGCTTTCGATAGCGATCAGCGCCGTTATGGCATTTTGTGGAGCGGTTTCGGCACTTGCAGCGGAGTCGATCAAGGTCGGCCTGGTAGCAGCTCTGTCGGGGCCATCCGCGCAATCCGGTGAAGCGATCACCCGCGGCTTGCAGCTGGCGATCGACGAGATCAATGCGAAGGGCGGCCTCTTGGACGGCCGCAAGCTCGAACTGGTGCAGCGTGACGACGAGTCGAGCCCGCCCAAGGGATTGCTCGCCGCGCGCGAACTGATCTCCGGCAATGCCGTGGCAATCTTCGGCGGTCTCGACTCGCCCGTATCGCTCGCCATGCTTCCGGTGATCAACAAGGAGAAGCGCATTTACATGGGCGTTTGGGCGGCCGCGACCGGAATCACTCACAACGGCGCCAATCCCAACTATGCGTTCCGCGTGTCGGCGGTTGACGATCTCGTCGATATCAGGCTGCTGAAATTCGCGCATCAGAAGTTCGGCTCGAAGAAAGCCGGCCTGATGCTCCTCAACAATCCCTGGGGCCAATCGAACGAGAAAGGACTTGTCGCTGCCAGCAAGACCGATCCATCAGTCCAGATTGCCGGCATCGAAAAATATGAGCCGAATGACGTCGACATGGTGGCCCAGTTGGAGCGACTGAGGGGTGCGGGCGCTGATTCCATTATTCTTGTCGCCAATGCTCAGCCGGGCGCACAAGTGATGAAGTCGCGTGCGCGCATGGGATGGACCGTCCCGGTGGTGTCGCATTGGGGCATATCGGGCGGCCGGTTTACGGAGCTTGCCGGACCAACCGCAGATCAGGCGAATTTCGTCCAGACCTACAGCTTTTTCGGCAAGCAAGGCCCGGTCGGACAGCGAGTCCTTGCGGAGCTGAAGAAAAAATATCCGCGGATAAAGGGACCCGAAGACGTATTTTCGCCGGTCGGCACGGCGAACGCATATGACGCCATGCATCTGCTCGCTTTGGGTATCGCGCAGGCCGGATCGACCGACGGCGACGCGATCCGCAAGGCGCTGGAGGATCTAAAGACCCCATACGAGGGGCTTATCAAGACATACACGAAGCCCTTCACGCCCACCAATCACGATGCGCTTGGCCCTGACGACTACATCATGGTGCACTACAAGGGCGACCATATTGTACCGGTCGATTGATCGAAGCGGGCGACCGGGTCTTGTCGGAGGCCCGGCGCCCGATCCCAACCTGACCTTTGCTCGTCCCCGCGCCTCTCCCGGTGTCACCGCGAGCATGCATCATTCATTGCGAGAGCCTGAGACGAAGCAACTGGATCCCTGCCGCGAATTACTTCGCGCGCCATGAGATTTTCAATTGGCATTCGCTGCAATGAATGGAGAATATACGACCGCATCTTGAGTAGTTCTTCATGCTGATTGCGTCAGCGATTATCTCCGGACTCGGCCTCGGCAGCATGTACGGGCTGTTGGCACTGGGCTTTCACGTCACTTATGCCGTGTCGAAGACCGTGAATTTTGCGCAGGGCTCGACCATGATGCTCGGCGCAGTTTTGTGTTTCACGTTCTGGGTTACCCTCGGATGGCCACTCGCCGTTTCGGTCGTGCTGGCTCTATTGGGATGCGCGCTATGGGGCGTCATTGTCGAACGGGTCGCGGTGCGCCCGTTCGTGGCCCGCGAATCCAATTCCTGGCTGATTGCGACGGTCGCTCTCGGCATCGTCCTCGACAATGTGGTGCTTTTTACCTTCGGAAAAGACCCGCGCGGCATGCCACCCGGCCTGCTCACAACCGGCTTCATCACGGTGGCTGGCATCCGGATTCAGTACCTGCAGGTGCTCATCCCGGTTATCGGGCTTGCGCTTGCCGCTGGCCTGCAAGCCTTTTTCGCCACATCACGACACGGAAAAGCCTTGCTCGCCGTGGTGCAAAACAAAGACTCAGCGCGCTTGATGGGCATCCAGGTCGAACGCGTAATCGAGGCTGCGTTTGCGCTGTCTGGATTGCTTGCCGGCATCGCCGGTATCGTGGTTGCGCCCCTGTTCACCATTTCTTCGACCATGGGCACACTCTTCGGCATCAAGGCTTTCGCGGTTGCCATTCTCGGCGGCATTGAGAGCGCCTGGGGCGTCGTACTGGCCGGTCTCATCTATGGGGTCGGCGAGGCGCTGATCACCGCGCTGCTCGGCTCCACATATACCCAGATCGTGACCTTCGGGCTCGTTATTCTCGCGCTCGCATTACGGCCGACCGGCCTGTTCGGTCGCGCCGAGTTGAGGAAGGTATGAGTACGCGCGCGGTTGGTGTGGCCGCCATCCTCGTAGCGATTGCGTTTTTCCTGATCGCCAAGGGTAACAGCTACCAGACTTTTGTCATCGTCACGGTCGGCCTGACCGCGATCGTTGGGATCGGCCTCAATGTCCTGTTGGGATTGAACGGCCAGATCTCGCTTGGCCATGTGGCGTTTTACGCCATCGGCGCCTACACCGCCGGGATCCTGACCACGGCACATCAATGGTCGTTCTGGCCGGCGCTTCTGGCCAGCGGGCTGATCTCGGGATTGGCCGGCGTACTGCTGGGAATCCCGGCGCTGCGGGTCCGGGGTCCCTACCTCGCTATGGTAACGATCGCGTTCGGCTTCGTGATCGAGCAGGGCGCCGCCGAGTGGCAGGACCTGACCGGCGGGTGGAACGGATTATCGGGCATCCCCGGTCCGACGGTGTTTGGTACCGACATCGGCGAGAAAGGCATTGCTTACTTTACAGTTGCACTCACCGCATTGGCGATGGCCGCGTTTGCGCGGCTCAGCACCAGCCCGTGGGGTAATGCGATGCGGGCCGTGCGCGACTCTGAATCCGCCAGCATTTCGATCGGCCTTGATCCGACGCTCATCCGCACCACCGCTTTCGGCATCTCGGCGGTCGTAGCCGGGATCGCCGGCGGTGTTTACGCCTCCCTCAGCAATTTCATCAGCCCGGAATCATTTCCCTTCTTCCAGTCTATCGTGTTTGTACTCGTGGTCATGCTGGGCGGCGCCGACCGGGCGCTCGGACCTCTGATCGGCGCCGGAGTCGTCGTACTCTTGCCGGAACTCCTGGCAACGCTCGGTCAGTACCGGCTGCTATTCGTCGGCGTCCTGACGCTGGCAGTCCTTCGTCTTGCGCCCACCGGGATTGTCGGCGTCCTTGCCGGGTCGCGCGGCTTTCTCGCCGTCCCCAGACGGGACAGCGACAAAAGCCCCAGAGAACGAAGCGACGTGACTGCATTTCTTGCCGCAGGCGTCACCAAAGCCGGCATTTCCGTGCGCAATCTCGCGGTAAGCTTTGGCGGTGTGCACGCGGTCAGAGATTTGAGTTTCGACGCGCGCGCCGGCGCGATTACCAGCATTATCGGACCAAACGGCGCCGGCAAGTCGACAGCGCTCAATGTGATTTGCGGCTTCTATCGACCCGATACCGGAACCGTAAAACTCGGCGAGCGAACAGTCTCGGAGCTTCGTCCATATCAAATCCCGCGTGCGGGTATTGCCCGCACCTATCAGACTAGCCAGCTGTTCGAGACACTTTCAGTGCTCGACAACGTCCTGATCGCACTGAGAAAAGGACGGCTGACACCGGGCGTGCTGATGGCTTCCGGGCATGATGAAGAGAGCGTCGCCATTGCTGAAGATCTGCTTGCATTTGTCGGCTATGCGGGTGCCATCGACCAGCCGGCCGGCGCATTGTCACACGTCGACAAGCGCCTCGTGGAAATCGCTCGCGCGCTCGCCATCCGCCCGGCAGTGCTGGCGCTCGACGAGCCTGCCGCCGGACTCGACGCGAAGGACACCGCGGCAATTGATCAATTGCTGCGCAAGCTCGCCGCCATCGGCATCGCTATCATCCTGGTCGAGCATCACATGGAATTGGTGATGGGCGTCTCGAGCCACGTCATTGTGCTCGACGCCGGCGCCAAGATCGCCGAGGGGCTACCGATCAAGGTGGCAGCCGAACCGGCGGTGCGCGCTGCCTATCTCGGTGTCGGCGAGCCAGGCGAGCGCAGGCGGGCACGGGCCGTTACCGCCGGCGACAAGCCCCTGTTGAGCGTGCGCGCGCTTTCGGCCGGCTATGGGGCCGCGACGGTCGTCCGCGACGCGGCGCTTGAGATCAACGGCGGCGAGCTTGTCGCCGTGCTCGGCGCCAACGGCGCGGGCAAGACAACCTTGATGCGTGCGCTCTCGGGCCTGATTCGTCCCATCGCCGGTGAAGTGCAATTCCTTGGCGCCCGCATCGACGAGCTTGCGGCCGATCGCATCACCAGCCAGGGTCTGATCCTGGTGCCGGAGGGCCGGCAGGTATTTCCCGACCTCAGCGTGGAAGACAATATGCGGCTCGGCGCGTATGCACGCCGGTCGTCCGATGAAACCGCCATGATCGAAACGCTGCTCGAAAGATTTCCTGCATTGAAGCAGCGCAGGCACCAGCGCGCCGGCCTTTTGTCCGGCGGTGAGCAACAAATGCTGGCGATCGCGCGCGGGCTTATGGCGCAACCCAGGGTTCTGATGCTGGACGAACCGTCACTCGGCCTTGCCCCGAAGCTTTTGGAAGTCCTCTACGACCTTCTCGGCGACATACGTGAAGAGGGAACAACCATGCTGCTCGTCGACCAGGCCGCCGCCTTGGCGCTATCCGTCGCCGATCGCGCCTACATTCTGCAATCGGGCACCATCGTTCATTCCGGCAAGGCGGCGGAAGTGGCCAACGATCCGGCACTTGTTCGCGCCTATCTGGGCGACGCCGTGAACAAGCATTTCTGAACAGACGCCAGCATGGACCTGATTCTGCGCAACGCGCGTTCCCTCGGCACCGAACATGCGCTGATGGACATTGGTATTGCCGGCGGCCGGATTGCAGCCATTGCACCCGGTCTCGCCGGCGACGGCGAAACCATTGACCTTGGCGGGCGTCTCGTTTCGCCTGGCTTCGTCGAGACCCATATCCATCTCGACAAGTCGTGCATCCTTGATCGCACCAAATCGGACAGAGGCGATGTCGCGGAAGCGATTGCCGAGACAGCCCGGGCCAAGGCCTTGTTCACGGTCGAAGACGTTCATACCCGCGCGTCGCGCACGCTTGAAAAGTCGATCCTGCAGGGCACCACGCACATGCGCACCCATCTGGAGGTCGATCCCGGCATCGGGCTGCGCGGGCTCGAAGGCGTGCTGCCGCTCGCCCGGCAATATGCCTGGGCAATTGATCTGCAGATTTGCGTGTTCGCGCAAGAAGGCATGCTCAATAATCCCGGCACCGAGGAGCTTATGGTCGAGGCACTCAGGCGCGGCTGCGGCGCGGTCGGCGGCGTGCCCTATGTCGACAGCGATCCGCGCGGCCAGATCGATCGCGTTTTTGAATTGGCGCGCGATCACGACGTCGACATCGACTTTCATCTCGATCTGGGATCGACGGCCGAGGGCATGCAGATCGACCATGTCTGCCGGCGCACCGAGGAATTTCAGTTTGGCGGTCGCGTCGCGGTGGGCCACCTGACACAGGCGACGAGTCTCTCACCGTCCGCGTGCGATGCCCTGGCCAGGCGGATGGCAAACGCGGGGGTTGCACTCACCGTGCTGCCGGCGACCGATCTCTTTCTTATGGGTCGCGAGCACAAGCATGATTATAACGTCACGCGCGGGGTGGTGCCGGCGCACAAGCTTCTGCATCATGGCGTCAATTGCTCACTATCGACGAACAATGTCCTGAATCCATTCACGCCCTATGGCGACTGCTCGCAGATGCGCATGGCGAACCTCTATGCCAATGTTTGCCAGGTGGCGAAACCGGCCGACATGCGGGAGTGCTTCAACATGGTCACACAACGGCCGGCGAAGTTGATGCGGCTTACGGATTATGGGCTGGCCGTCGGAAAATCCGCCGACCTCGTCGTGCTCGATTCCACCGCTCCGGAAATGGCCGTTGCCGAATTGGCACCGGTGCTCTACGCGTTCAAACGGGGCCGCAGGACGGTATCGCGGCAGGCGGCAATACTGCACCGTCCCCGGTGACGTCGAACTGATCAGGCCGTCGCCGCTGCAGGTGTGACCATGCGATCACGCCGCCTGCCCGGCCCACCTGCCAGAATTTGAACGACACCTGCGGCAAATCCGATCAGCGTGCCGATCTGCCAGGCCGGTTCATAAGAGCCGGAAAGATCGAATATCAAGCCGCCACCCCAGGCTCCCAGCGACGAGCCCACCTGGTGCACAACGAAGGATACACCGAGCAAGGTCGCCAAATAGCGGGTGCCAAAAATCTCGGCGACCAGGCCGCCAATGAGCGGTGCCAGGCCTGGCCACCAAAGGAGCCCCATCGCGGCAGCGAACAGGAGCGTGGTTGTCGGTGTGGGCGGCAGGGCGAAATAGGCAGCGAAGATAATCGCTCGAAGAATATACATAAGCCCCAGCAGGATGTGCTTGGGATATCGCGCGCCAAGCCAGCCGGTCAGCAACGAACCAACGGCGCTCGTGCCGCCGATGACCGCGAGCGCTTCTGCGCTCAACATCGGGTCCTGGCCGCAGAACGCCAGATAGTTCGGCAAGTGTGTCGTCAGAAAAATGAGATTAAGGCCGCAAACGAAATACGCTCCCGACATCACGAGAAACGGTCGATTACGAACTGCCTGGCCGAGCACTTCGCCCATCGAGCTCGTTGTGGTGCCGCGCGCCGGCATCTTGTCAGCGCCGCCGGCCCAAAATGCAGCGGGCAACATCACGAGCGCCATCACCACAAAAAGCAGCACCGCGACCTGCCACCGCTCGTGTGCGAGCAGAGCCTGCGTGGCGAGCGGCACGACGACGGTGCCGAGCGATCCGGCCGCGGCGACAAGCCCGAGCGTCATGCTGCGTCGCTGCTCCGAAACGGCGCGCACACATGCGGCTATTCCCAATGACGTTGCCGTGCAGGATAGTGCCACGCCGATCAAGCTGCCGGAGACAATCAGTGCAAACAGCCCTTGGGCTACAGCCATGATTCCCAGGCCAAGGACGTAGATCGCCGCACCCGCCATCATCGTGATGCGCAGCCCATAGCGATCGGCGGTCGCGCCGACAAATGCCTGCGAGAGACCCCAGACAATGTTCTGAATCGCGAGGGTGAGCGTGAAATCAGCCGTCGTCAGCGCAAGATCCCGTGTGACGGGCGTCAGAAAGAGCCCGAAACTCTGGCGGATCCCCATCCCGAGGGTGAGCAGCAAGGCGACGCCGATGACGATGAGCCGGGCCTGGCTGCTCCTGTCGCTCATCGTGCGTGACATGCCGAAGCCGATCCTTGGGGGCGCTCCAAGCTGTTACGGTGACCATGCAAGAGGCGCCGCGCGCAAGAGCTTTTTTGCCGGTCGCCTATGCAAAAAAGCGCGAGACTGACCTGGCCGGCAATCTGGTATCGGCAGCCTTCATGCCTGACTATAGTGGCGGGACGCGACGGCTGGCTGGCGCGGCAAGTCAAAAATTTCCAACTGGTCTAAAGGGAGCCGTTGGAACAGTCCGACCGCATGGGATATTGTCACGCCGGCAGGACGGCTATGGCGTATTACTTGGTCAGTGCCCTCCCAAAAGCCGCGAAGCTCGAGGAGCTCGCGGCCCGACTCGCGCGGGACGAATTCATTCACATGCAGCCTTTTGGCCGAGCCTTGACTGGAGCATTGCGGGGCGCCCGGCTGCGTGCCGATGGCATAGCGGTGTGGGAAGAAGAGGACTATTGCCGGCCTCCGCTCGCCGAAGAGCGCGCGGCCGTACTTGATACATACTTCGATAATCTCAAGGTAGAATCGATATCGCGGGGGATGGGCTGGCATCAGATAAGCGATTTGCCGCGGCTTTTCCCTGAACTGCCTGCAGCGTAGCGGTCCTTAGCCAGTCGACGCATCCGCAGTCCCGCTGCATGCATTGAAAGTGGCCGGCGCCCGCCGCTGCGTGGCTTTCGGGACTCTCACCTCACGCAAGCAGCGCCAGATTTTCTCCGGCGTCACCGGCAGACTGATCACAGTCGAGGCACCGGCGCGCGCGAGTGCGTCATTGACCGCATTCAGCACGGCCGGAATGGATCCCGTGACGCCGCACTCGCCCGATCCCTTGACGCCGATCGGATTCTTGGTCGAAGGCGTCGGGTGAAAATCCACATTCAGCGCCGGAACATTGTCGGCGCGCGGCAAGCCATAATCCATCGGCGATCCCGTGATCAGCTGACCGTCATCGTCATAGGCAATCCGTTCCAGCAGGACCTGCCCGATTCCCTGCGCGACCCCGCCATGGATCTGACCGTGCACGATGAGCGGGTTGATCATGGTTCCGACGTCGTCGACAGCGCAATAGGCAACGACGTCCACCTTTCCGGTCTCGGGATCGATCTCGACTTCGCACACATGTGAACCGTTCGGATGATGCAGACCGGGAGCCGTGAATTCGCCGGTCGAGTCGAGTTTCGCGGGAAGATCCGGCGGCAGATTGCGCAGGGATCGCACCCGCTTGGCCAGGTCGAGCAGCCCGATCGAAATATCGGTGCCCCGCACGTTAAACGATCCGTCGCGGAATTCGAGATCGGCCTTGCTGACCTCGAGAACATGCGACGCCAGCGATCGTCCCTTCTCGATCACCGCGTCGCCGGCAATCGCGATCGCCGAGCCCGCCATGATCATCGATCGCGAGCCGACGCTCGCCAGGCCTTTCGGCAAGTCGGAGCTGTCGTTTTCCTTGATGCGCACCTTGTCGAACGGGATGCCAAGGCGCTCCGAGACAAGTTGCGCAAAGCTTGTCTCGTGCCCCTGGCCCGACGATTGGGTCGCGGTGACCACAGTCACGGAGCTGTCCGCCTCAAAGCGGATGTCCGCGCCTTCATACGGATATGCACCCACGCACTCGACGAAACAGGACAATCCGCGGCCCCTGATGAGGCCGTTTTCGGCCGATGCACGGGCGCGAGCGTCGAATCCATCCCAATCGGCAAGCGCCAGCGTCTTGTCGAGCAGGCCTTCGAAATCGCCGCTGTCGTAGGTCTGCCCGGCCGCCGATGTGTAGGGGATAGATTTTGTCGGAATGAGATTGCGCCGGCGCAGATCGACCGGATCGATGCCGAGCTCCCGCGCCGCCTGGTCGACCAGGCGCTCGGTGATGTAGGACGCCTGCTCGCGTCCGGCACCGCGATAGGGACCGATCGGCGCGGTGTTGGTCAGCACCAGGCTGATCTCGACGTCGATCAGCTGAACGTCATACATCAACGGAAGCCCGTTGGTCGTGTTGCGGATGGAAATATGCGCGCCGTGGCACGAGCAATAGGCGCCGATGCCGTCGAGAATGCTTGCCTTGATGGCGAGAAACCTGCCGCTCGCGTCAAGCGCGAGCGCGGCGTCGATGACGGCGTCGCGTGCATGATTGTCGGAGAGGAAATGCTCCGTGCGCGTCCCCGACCACTTCACCGGCCGTCCGAGCACCCTCGCCGCATGCAGCACGGCAATATCTTCCGGATAAGGCTGCTCCTTGCATCCGAAGGCGCCACCGACATCGGACGTGCGGATCCGCATCTTGTCGCGCGGCATGCGGAAGACGTGCTCGCACAGGACGCGGTGGAAGAAGTGCGCCCCCTGGCTCGGCGCAATCAGCGTGAAGCTGGCGTCGGCGGGATTGTAGGAGCCGATGCAGCTGCGCGGCTCGATCGGATTGGCGAGCACCCGGTTATTGACAAGCTTCAGTTTGGTCACATGCGCGGCCTGGGCGAAGGCCTTCTCCACCGCCGTGCGATCGCCGTAACGCCAGGTGAGCGCCAGGTTGTTCGGCGCATCCGGCCAAACCGCCGGGGCCCCTTCCGCGACGGCACGTTCGACGTCGGTCGCGGCCGGCAGCGGCTCGATCTCGACCCGGACTTTTTCGCAGGCGTCCATCGCCTGCGCGACCGTTTCCGCGACGACCATAACGACAGGCTCGCCGACATGACGCACCCGGTCCTGCGCCAGCGCGGGCCGCGGCGTGTCGGTCGGAGGATCCATCGTGAACCCGCCAAGCGGGAGATAAGGGATGTAGCCAACGCCCGCAGCGCGCAGGTCTTCTCCGGTCATCACGGCAAGTACGCCGGGTGCCTTCAGCGTCTCGCCGGTATCGATGGCCCGGATCAAGCCGTGGCCGTGACTGGACCGAAGAAAGACCGCGCGGGCCTGGCCGGGCACATTGACGTCGTCGCTGAATGACCCCTTTCCGGTGACAAGCCGTCGGTCTTCACGGCGCCGCACCGGCTGGGAAATTCCGAACTTGTTTGTCATGGCGCCTGGTATGACGGCGAGCCTGGTTCGCGTGGCAGCGCTATTTGTACCATGCTCTGCCCGGATTCCATGCCAGGGAATATTGCAGGGAAATTTCTGAGGCCGGCGCTGCGGCCATCAGGAAATTTTTCAGAATTTCGTTCGTGGCACCCTGGACGAATCCGCCGTTTTCACGCGCGCGCCGCCGGCGCGGCGTCAAAGGTTGCAACGCCTTCGCCGTTGTCAGGTCGTGCCAGTGCCTCGGGATGATGGAGCGTATCAATCGTGTCGGCGTAACCGGCGCGCCAGTGATCTTCCATGCTCAGGCGCGAGAAGGCATAATCCTTGGCAAAGCCTTCGTATCCACATGACCGGTAGATCAGGTGGACAATTCTGTAGACCTTGTTGTCTGCGAAGCGGCGTAGCGTTTCGGCTTCCGGAATATCGCATAATTCCTTTGGCAGCCTGTCGCAGATCTTGGCCACCGCATGGCGCAATCGCTGCGTCTCGATAAAGCGATCGACGTTTTCGCGCGTGCGGCTCGAGTAGAGGATCTCCTTGCGGCGCGTTTCAACGTCGACAATATCGCGCGGGAGCGCGCCGCGCGCGTTCCACAGGTCAATCTGGAAAACGAGCGTGTCCTGGCGCGGTCCGTATTGCAGGATCCACTGGAGCGGTGTGTTGGAGACGGCTCCGCCATCCCAGTAATGCTTTCCCTCGATTTCAATAGCGGGGAAGCCCGGCGGCAGGGCACCACTCGCCATGATGTGCGCCGGCCCAATCTTATGCGTTGTAGTATCGAAATAAGCGAAGTTACCGCTCTCGATGTTGACGGCACCAACGCTGAGTCGTATCGGACCTGCGTTGATACGATCAAAATCGACAAGCCGCTCCAGCGTGCGCCTCAGTGGCGAAGTATCGTACCAGCTGGTGGCAGCGGCGCTGCCTGACGACGAAAGAACTGGCGGCAGCGCGCGTGGCCTGAAAAACCCGGGCACGCCGACTATCATTGCGGTTTGCGCGCTTGTCCGGTTTACGCCGCGGCGCGCAGTAATGTCATCAACGAAGCATCGGGCATAATCGGTAAATCCGCTATAGATCGGATTGGTGGTCACAGTTGCCCAGAACTCACGCAGCCGAGCAACGCGATCCCCGGGCGCATTGCCCGCGATGATGGCAGCATTAATAGCACCGATCGAAATGCCGGCGATCCAATCAGGACGAATATTGCCTTCGTCGAGTGCCTGATAAACGCCTGCCTGGTAGGCCCCGAGCGCACCGCCGCCTTGCAACGTAAGTGCGACGCATTCGAATGGCGGACGCCCGGGCGGGCGAGTGGATTTCGTTTGTGGGATGTCAATGGTGGCGGTGTCCATCCGGCAACTCCCCGCCCACCCAGACAAGACCTCTTGATCGATATTGCGGCTTTTTTACAATCGTCCAAATTACAATTCATTTAGAATGCCGAGCAGATAATCCAATGTAACGCGCCGAAGTAGCGAACCTGATATAGAGGACCACATGTTGCGTATCGCGTCCTGCTTGGCTCTGCTTTTCACGAGCTGCCTTACCGTTCACGCTGTCGACTTTCCCTCGCGAACCGTAACCATCGTTTCGCCGTACCAGGCCGGAGGGACCAGCGACGTCATCGCCCGCATCCTGGCGCAGAAGCTGTCCGAACGCTGGGGAAAGACTGTCATCGTCGAAAACAAGCCGGGCGCCAATGGCGGCATTGGCGTGAACATGGTGACTAGCTCACCGCCTGACGGCCATACTCTATTGGCCGTTGCCTCCAGCGCGCTGACACTCAACCCCCTCTTTTATTCGAAGCTGTCCTACGACGTCGCCCGCGATCTCGCGCCGATCACCCGTACCGGCGTCGTGGCAAATGTGCTCGTAGTCAATCCGTCACTCCAGGCGATTGACGTGAGGTCTCTGATCGAACTGGCGAAATCCAAACCAGGCACGCTCGTTTACGCTTCGCAAGGCGTCGGCTCCAATGGCCAGGTGACCGGCGAACTATTCAAGCAGCGGGCGCAGATCGACATGTTACACGTGCCTTACAAAGGAAGCGCACCGGCCGTGCAGGATCTGCTGTCGGGCCAGGTGCAGATCATGTTTGATAACTTGCCTTCGGTGCTTCAACTCATCCGATCGGGCAAGCTCCGCGCACTCGCCGTCACCACCGCGCAGCGGGCGCCGCAGCTTCCCGACGTGCCGACAATCGCCGAATCCGGTCTGCCCGGCTTCGACACCAGCGCCTGGTTTGCCCTACTCGCGCCGAAGGCGACACCGGAGCCAATCCGGGCCGAACTGGAACGCGCCACAATTGCCGCGCTTACGACGCCGGACACGCGCGAGCGTCTGCGCGCCGTCGGCGTTGACGTTGCTGCTGACGGCGCTGCAGCGCTTCAGAAACGC
>DASSRJ010000148.1:0-6838 GCA_035701845.1 Pseudolabrys sp.
ATGCGCCCGGATTGCCGTGGCGGGAACCGCCGCAGCGCGCGTGGCTTAGCAAAGGCGTGTCAGCGAGGCAACCCTGACGCCGTGCGCCGGCGGCCGCGACTCCGGTCTTATCGTGCGGGCTTGCCGGCGTCGGCGGCGTCCGGCCCAAAAAACATCCGCTCGATATTGCCGTCGGCGAGGGCCTTCTCACAGACCGGGCAGGGCCGCGAGGTCGAATAGATCACCGCGCCGGACAGGTCGCGCCTGCCGAGGCGATGCTGGGCATCCCAAAGCGCAACTCGCTCGGCGTGGGCATTCGGATTGCGCTCGCTCACGACGCGGCTCGGCCCGTATCCGATGATCTTGTCGCCCATCACCACGACGGCGCCGAACGATTGATCGCCGCTTGCGATGGCCTCGCGCTTCATGCGTTCGGCTTCGGCAACGAACATTTGCGTCTTGCCGTCAAGTGCGGCGGTTGGCCGGGCCGCCGGAAAAACGGCGGCGATGCCGGCTGCTGCCATGGCAGCAAAGCGGCGGCGATCAAACTGCGGCATGTGTTTCCTCCGACTTGTTGTCCGTTCGTCCGCGCGAAAGCGGGGACCAAAGCTAAAATACTGGATTCCCGCTTCCGCGGGAATGAGCGGGAGAGAACGAACCGGGTTCGGTCCGGACAGACCGCACGCTAGAACGTTTCGACCCAGGGCCGCATTTCCATTTCCCATGTCCAGGCGCTGCGCGGCTGGCACAACACGGCCCAGTAACTGGCGGCGAGCGCGTCAGGGTCGAGCATGGAGTCCGGTCTGTCTTTCGGCTCGGTGCGCGTCGCGCTGCGGATGCCGCCGTCGATCACGAAATGCGCAACGTGAATGCCGTGCGGCGACAGTTCGCGCGCCATGCTCTGCGCAAGGCCGCGCAATGCGAACTTGCCCATCGCAAATGCGGCGGACTGCGCATAGCCTTTCACGCTCGCCGATGCGCCGGTCAGAAGAATGGCGCCGTGCCGGTTCGCAAGCATGCGGCGCGCGGCCTGTTGCGCGACCAGAAAGCCTCCGAACGCGCTGACCGCAATCGCCTTTGAAACATCGGCAGGGACCAGATCGACCAATGCGCCGCGCGTGCGGCCGCTCGCATTATAGACCACGATGTCGGGCGCGCCGGAGTCCTGCTCGACCGCGGCAAACAGGGCCGTCACATCGTCCGGGCTGATCGCATCACATGCATAGGCTTTTGCACCGGTTTCCCTGCAAAGCGCATCGAGCTTGTCCGTGCGCCGCGCCGCCAATGCGACACGGATGCCCTCGCGCGCGAACCGCCGCGCCAGCGCGGCGCTCAGGCCCGCGCCGGCACCGACGATCAGGGCCGTTCTATATTTTATGCTCTCCATGCACACGCTCCATTGCTGCACCGGGCTCGCTGCAATCTCTTCCGGTAGTGTAGGCGATTGCCACGCCATAACTCCAACGTCCCGGTCTCATGTCTCCTTTGCCCCAATCTCTTTTGCCCCAATCTCCTGTGCACCAGGAGGACAGCGGCGGCAAAATCTCCGGCCGGCTGGCCGGCCAGGGGCAGGAAATCCTTCGGCTTCTCGCGAAAATTGCGTTGATTTGCAAATTTCAAGGCGAAGCGCCACGATTGGCGCAGCGCTACCCGGGTGGGGTCATGATTACCGTTCCCGAACTCGCGGCAGATGCACTGGGGTCTTACCTCGCCGAGCATATGGGCCGCCGGTTCGGCTCGACGGACGCGGACCTCATCGAACTCGTCCAGTCGGCGGCGCGGCTTGCTCTCGACTGCATCGGCAACAGCGACGCGCTCTATCACAATGTCGAGCATACGATGCTGGTGACGCTCGTCGGCTACGACATCCTGCGCGGGCGCAGGCTGCTGATCGACATGAGCGCCAGCGATTACGCGCACATTATTGTCGCCTGCCTGTTTCACGACATCGGCTATGTTCGCGGCATTCTCAGCGGCGACAGCGACGACGGCTTTGTCGTCGACGCCAAAGGCGGCAGGGCGAAACTCCCGCGCGGCGCGTCCGACGCTGCGCTCATGCCGTATCATGTCGATCGCTCGAAGCTGTTCGTGATGGACCGGGTCAAAAAGCTCGACGCCGCCCGCATCGCCGATGCCATCGAAGCCACGCGGTTTCCGGCGGCGGTCGATGCCAGCGAGGACGGCATCCTGGTGCGCGCCGCCGATTTCATCGGCCAGCTCGGCGATCCGCATTATCTGCGCAAGGCCAACGCGCTCTATTGGGAGTTCGAGGAGGTCGGGATGAACAAGCAGCTCGGCTATACCTCGCCGGCCGACCTGATCGACCTCTATCCGCAGTTCTACTGGGGCAACGTATCGACCCAGATCGAAGGCGCGATCCGCTACCTCAATGTCACGTCCAACGGTCGGCAGTGGATCGCCAATCTCTACAGCAATGTTTTCCGCGCCGAGCGCGAGCTGAGCCTGTGCGGCCCGCAACGGTGAGGGGCATGACGTAGGAGAGAGCCGTAGGGTGGGCCAAGCTCCGCCATGTCACGCCTGAAACGTGCATGAATGCGCGTATCGCGGCGCGGGCCCACCGGCTGCGCCGCGGCTGGATCCGCCCCTCATTTCTCTCCGCTCATTCCTGCACCGGGTCTGTTCACCGTCTGCCCGCTTCGCGCAGCGCCCGCCGCAGCACCTCGAAGATCACCGCGGTCGACCAGCCGAACAGCAGCACGCCGTTCATCGCCGTCATCGGGCCGAGCAAATTCCAGCGGCGGACCGGAACGACGTCGCCATAGCCGAGCGTGGTGTAATTGACGAAGGCGAAATACACGCGGTCGGCGTCCGGCGGCGTTGCATCGACCAGGGAATAGGCGAGGGCCCAGACCATGATCTCGCCCGCGTGCGTGACCATCAGCACCAGCACCGTCGGGATCATGACCAGCACCAGGTGCCGGGATGCCTGCTTCCTGCTGCGCGCGCTCGCCATTTGCGCAACCCGGATAAGGATCATCATGACCAGCGCGTGCAGGCCGATGTTCACCGCACTGACCGCGCCGCCGAACAGGAGTTGTCGCAGCATGATGGCCCTCAGGATACCCGCGGCGGCAGCAGATAGAGCGTCAGCGCGAACACGAGATACACCATCACGACCAGGCACCCGACGAACCAGGCGGAGCGGCCGGCGGTGGTGACCAGCGATGCCGTCATGGTCGCGATCAGCATCATGGCGATGGCACCCGGCCAGAATGTCAGGTCCATCGGGGATGGGCCGAGCACGTAGCTGAGCAGCACCAGCACCGGCGCGACGAACAGCGCGATCTGCGAGGCGCTGCCGAGCGCGATGCCGACGCTGAGATCGAGCCGGTTCTTGCGCGCGGCCGAGAACGCCGCGACCATTTCGGCGGCGGCGCCAACGATCGCCACGACGATGAAGCCGACGAAGGCCGGCGACAACCCGAGCGAGGCCGCCGCCTGCTGCACCGATTCGACGAAGATCTCGCTGATCAGCGCGACCAGCACGGTGACGCCGGCAAGCGTCGCCAGCGCCAGCGCCATCGGCCATTCCTCTTCGTGCTCCTCGCCATGCTCGGCGGCGCCGAAAAAGTCGCGGTGGGTCTTCAGCGAGAACAGCAGCCCGAGCGCGTAGGTGACGATCAGCACCACCGCGAGGCTCGCGCTCAGCGCATGCGTGAAGGTCCTGTTGGCCGCGCCGGCATCCGGATCGGCGACGACCGACGGCACCAGCATCGCGACCGTTGCGAGAAACAGCAGGCCGGCCTGCAGCCGCGCGCTGTTGCGGTTGAACTCCTGCACGCGGTGCTTGAGCCCGCCGAGCAGGAACGACATGCCCAGCATGAACAATGTGTTGGTGACGATCGCGCCGGCGATCGAGGCCTTCACCAGCACATACTGCCCCGCGCGCAAAGCGGCGAGCGCGATCAGCAGCTCGGTCAGGTTGCCGAGGGTCGCATTGAGCAGGCCGCCGATCGTGTCGCCGGTGCGCGCGGCCACCGCTTCGGTTGCGCGGCTCAGCAGCGCTGCCAGCGGCACGATCGCCAGCACCGACAGCACGAACAGCAGCGTGTGCGCATCCGGCTTCAGCGCCTCGGCCGCGATCGCAACCGGCACCAGCACCAGCAGCCACAGCAGCGGAGTTTTGCGGATGTCATTGAGCAAAGGCATGCGGGCCCCCGAGCTTTGCGATGGGGGAAGAATAGCATGCCTTCCTCCCGGTTCATCGGTTGCAACGTGTTTGGTGGGCTCGGCGCACCCGGACGGTGCCGGGGGTTCGCGCCGATCCAGGTGCGCCTTGGCCCACCCTACGGCCCTGTCGAACAAATTTTCCCTGTGGCAGGCTCGCATGATCGGGTCTTCGGCCAACCCGCATCGAGCGAGGCACATAACCATGGGCAAGGAACGTCTGGCGGCTTTCAGCGACGGCGTCATCGCCATCATCATCACCATCATGGTGCTGGAGCTGAAGCTGCCGCACGGCGCCGACTGGGCGACGCTCGCCGGCATCGGTCCGCATTTTCTCAGCTACGTGCTCAGCTTCATCTATCTCGCGATCTACTGGAACAACCATCATCACATGCTGCACACCGTCACGCGCGTCGACGGCCTCATCCTGTGGGCCAACAGCCATCTGCTGTTCTGGCTGTCGCTGATCCCGGCGACCACGGCCTGGCTCGGTGACAATTTCCCGGCCGCGCTGCCGGCCGCGGTCTACGGCTTCGTGCTGCTGATGTCGGCGATCGCCTATGTGCTGCTGCAGAACGCGATCGTGCACCGGCACGGCCGCCAGTCGGCGCTGGCGGTCGCGCTCGGCAGCGACCTCAAGGGAAAGATCTCGCCGGTGCTCTATGTCGCCGCGATCTGGCTTGCCTTCGTGAACCCGTGGCTCTCAATCGCGCTCTACGCGCTCGTCGCCGCGATCTGGCTGGTGCCCGACCGGCGCATCGAGAAGGTGATCGGGGAGGCGTGATGCTATTCCCGTTCGTCCCCGCGAAAGTCTCTCCGGTGTCATGGCCGGGCTTGACACTGCAAGTCGGGTTTACCCGACTTGCAGCAATAATTAATGCAGAACTCGGGCAAGCCCGAGTTCTGATGCCATCCATGACGCGTCTCCCAGGAACGTAAGGTTGGAATTTGCCGACACTCATCATGGATGCGCGGGTCAAGCCCGCGCATGACAAATGAGAGGCCGGATAATTTACGCCGCCCGCGCCTGCTTCCGGCGCCAGCCGAGCAGGCTCAACGCGCCCAGACCGCCGGCGAAGAGCGGGAGTGTCGCCGGAAGCGGCGTCTCGCTCGCAATATCGCCTTGCAGGGAGAAAGCGAAATTGAATTCGCCGGCGCCGACAACATCGGTGCCGACGCGCAGCCAGTCCGGAGCGAGATCCGCGTTGCGGATCCATCCCTGCAGGTCGGGTGAGAAGGGTCCCGTTCCATCAACGATCGGACTCGGGGCCGACAGCCAGAAGAAGTTGCCGCCCGCCGTCGTCACCTGCACTTCGGGCACGAAGAAATAGTGACCGGACGGAAGGCTGAAAGGCGTTGTGAACGAGACGCTGAACAGCACCTCCTGGCCGGTCACCGCCCCGTCGCCGCCGGTGGTCTGGTTGGGCTTCGGGTTGATGCCGTTCAGGACGGAATTGAGTGCGGTAACGCTACCGAGCCCGGTCGTGGAAAAGGTCAGCGAAGACGCCGCTGCGGAACGCGTGCCAAGCGCAATGTCCGCCGGCGAGTTCACACGCGTCGGCACCTTCGGCGTGCTGAAGACAGGAGGGCCGCTTGTCGGCGCGACGTCGGAGTCGCTCGGGAAGACCCGGTAGATCTTGACGGCGACCTCGCCCACATCGGCGATGCCCGCTCCACCCCCCAGCAATCCGGTAAAGGTCGCGCCGGTGATCGATGCCGGGCCTGCGAGGACAAAGTCATCGGCCGTTTCAATTTCGATCTTTCCGGTCGAGTCAGGCCGGCTGGCGGACGCCATTCGGTCATCGGGGGTGCCGGTGCTGAAGAGGGTGGTGGAATTTGCAGGTGCGGCGAGGATGATCGCCAACAGGGCCGTCGAAGCGGCGGCAGCCAACCGGATACCCATGGGTCTGCCTCGTATCTGGCGCCACCCGCACACGCTAGATAATGCGCAAATTGCGAGTCAAGTTAATACCCGCTTTGGCGCTTCGATCGCGAAGGTGATTGGAAAGTTGTGAGTGGCGATTGCTGTCTTCAATGCGTGCGCAAGCCGCACTCAGGCGGAGCGCGCCTGCTTGCGCGCCTCGCGCGCGAGGCGTTGCTGCCGCAGCTCGCGGGTGCGGTCGCGCGTGCGCTGGATGGCGGCGTGATATTCCGCCATCGCCTGCGGAGCATCGGCCTTCTGCTGGGCGCGCGCCTTGAACAGGCGCTCGGCGCGTTCCTGGTTCTCATTGTGCGGCATGCGGAGTCAACGCGCGAGGCGGCGCAAGGTTCCGGGGCGCACGGGCGGGACGACACCAGTGACAAGGTGACTCGGCAAAACGTGGATCAAGATGTGGATGACGAAGGAGAGAGCGCGCCTACTTCTCCTTTTCTTCCTCCTCGTCCGGCTTGAAGCCGCGGAAGGCCCAGCCGGCGACCAGCCCGAACAGCATCAGCGCCACCGGCGGTCCGAACAGCAGCACCGGCACCGCGAACACCTCGTGGATGTCGCGAAAGCCCCGGCTGATCCCGTAGATCATCAGCCAGATCACCCAGCTCATGATCCAGGCGCCGGAGGCCAGCAGCCAGATGCGGAAAAATCCGCGCCGCCAGTTCACCTGCGCCTTGCTGCTCACCGGCGTTTCGACGATCCGGCGCGGCATTCCGAAATGGGGCATTCGCGGCTGCTCCA
>DASSRJ010000149.1:0-14362 GCA_035701845.1 Pseudolabrys sp.
GGCGACAAGATTCCGATCATCAAGGGTTCGGCGCTCAAGGCGCTCGAAGGCAGCGACGAGAAGCTCGGCAGAGAGTCTGTTTTGGCCTTAATGAAGGCGGTGGACGAATACATTCCGCAGCCCGAGCGCCCGAAGGATCAGCCGTTCCTGATGCCCGTGGAAGACGTGTTCTCGATCTCGGGCCGCGGCACTGTCTGCACCGGCCGTGTCGAGCGCGGCATCATCAAGGTCGGGGAGGAAGTCGAGATTGTTGGTATTCGTCCGACCCAAAAGACGGTCGTCACCGGTGTCGAGATGTTCCGCAAGCTGCTCGATCAGGGTGAGGCCGGCGACAACGTCGGCTGTCTGCTGCGCGGCACCAAGCGCGAGGAAGTCGAGCGCGGCCAGGTGCTCTGCAAGCCCGGCTCGGTCAAGCCGCACACGAAGTTCAAGGCGGAAGCCTACATCCTCACCAAGGAAGAGGGTGGGCGCCACACGCCGTTCTTCACCAATTATCGTCCGCAGTTCTATTTCCGCACCACCGACGTGACGGGTGTGGTGCACCTGCCGCAGGGCACGGAAATGGTGATGCCGGGCGACAACGTGGCGATGGAAGTGCACCTGATCGTGCCGATCGCCATGGAAGAGAAACTGCGCTTCGCCATTCGCGAAGGCGGCCGCACCGTCGGCGCCGGCGTGGTGGCGAGCATCATCGAGTAACGGTCTATCCGTCGTCATGCCCGGCCTTGGCCGGGCATCCACGACTTGAGGTGAATGTAGGACGTGGATGGCCGGGACAGGCCCGGCCATGACGGGACAGAGAGACGAGACAAATGAACGGCCAGAATATCCGGATCCGGCTCAAGGCGTTCGATCACCGCATCCTCGATGCGTCGACGCGCGAGATCGTGAATACGGCCAAGCGCACCGGTGCGCAGGTCCGTGGCCCGATTCCGCTGCCGACGCGCATCGAGAAGTTCACGGTGAACCGTTCGCCGCATGTCGACAAAAAGAGCCGCGAACAGTTCGAGATGCGCACACACAAGCGCTTGCTCGACATCGTTGATCCGACGCCGCAAACGGTGGACGCGCTGATGAAGCTCGACCTGGCCGCCGGCGTCGACGTCGAGATCAAGCTCTAAGGCCGGGATGGGACTACGATGCGTACGGGTGTAGTTGCTCAGAAGGTCGGAATGACCCGGGTGTTCACCGAGGCCGGCGAGCATGTGCCGGTCACGGTGCTGCGCCTCGCACAGTGTCAGGTGGTCGCCCACCGGACCAAGGACAAGAACGGTTATGTGGCGCTGCAACTCGGTTCGGGCCCGCGCCGCTCCAACAACATGAGCAAGGCCGACCGCGGCTATTTCGGCAAGCAGAAGGTCGAGCCGAAACGCAAGCTCGCCGAATTCCGCGTGACCGAGGATTCGGTTATTCCCGTCGGCGCTGAAATTACCGCCGACCACTTTATTCCAGGCCAGTTTGTCGACGTCTGCGGGATCACCATCGGCAAGGGCTTTGCCGGCGGCATGAAGCGCTGGAATTTCGCCGGTCTGCGGGCATCGCACGGCGTGTCGATCTCGCACCGTTCGATCGGCGGCACCGGCGGCCGTCAGGATCCGGGCAAGACGTTCAAGAACAAAAAGATGCCGGGCCACCTGGGTGTCGAGCGCGTGACGACGCTCAATCTCAAGGTCGTGCAGACCGACGTCGAGCGCGGCCTCCTGCTTGTCGAAGGTGCGGTCCCCGGCGCCAAAAGCGGATGGGTGACAGTCCGCGATGCCGTGAAGAAAAAACTGCCCAAGGAAGCACCGAAGCCCGGCAAGTTCCGCGTCAGCGAAAGCGCCGAGCTAAAGCCGGAAGCAAAGGCCGAAACCAAGGCCGAAACCAAGGTCGAAACCAAGGCCGAAACCAAGTCCGCGCCGAAGGCAGGGAAGCCAGCCGACGCACCCGCGCCTGAGACCGCCGCTCCAGCGAAGGAGGGCGCGTGACATGGAAATGAAGATCACCACGCTCGAAGGCAAAGAGGCCGGCTCGGTCAAGCTGCCGGATGCAATTTTCGGCCTTGAGCCGCGCACCGACATCATCCAGCGCTGCGTCAACTGGCAGCTTGCCAAGCGTCAGCGCGGCACGCACAAGACCAAGGGTCGCGCTGAAATCTGGCGGACCGGCAAGAAGATGTATGCGCAAAAGGGGACCGGCGGCGCCCGTCACGGCTCCGCGCGCGTGCCGCAGTTCCGCGGCGGCGGTCGCGCCTTCGGTCCGCTGGTTCGCAGCCATGCCATCGACCTGCCCAAGAAGGTTCGCGCCCTTGCGCTCAAGCATGCGTTGTCCTCGAAAGCCAAAGACGGTGGCATCATCGTTCTCGAGAAGGCGTCGGTGAAGGAACCGAAGACCAGGACGCTCGCCAAGCAATTCGGCAAGCTCGGTGTTGAGAACGCGCTGATCATCGACGGCGCCGAGATTGAAGCCAACTTCCGTAGCGCAGCGCGCAATATTCCGAATATCGATGTGCTGCCGGTGCAGGGCATCAATGTCTACGACATCCTGCGGCGCAAGACCCTGGTGTTGACCAAGGCTGCGCTTGATGCGCTGGAGGCGCGATTCAAATGAGCACCAGCGATCCGCGCCACTACGACGTCATCATTGGCCCGGTGATCACCGAAAAGGCGACAATGGCGTCCGAGCATAACAAGGTGACGTTCAAGGTCGCCAAGACCGCCACCAAGCCGCAGATCAAGGAAGCGGTGGAGAAGCTGTTCGACGTCAAGGTCAAGAGCGTCAACACGCTTACCCGGCCCGGCAAATGGAAAGTATTTCGCAACCGGATCGGACAGCAATCCGACGTCAAGCGCGCGATCGTGACTCTCGAAGAGGGTCACAGGATCGACGTGACCACGGGCTTGTAAGGGGAGCGTTGCGATGGCGTTGAAAACCTACAATCCGGTGACGCCGGGCCAGCGCCAGTTGGTGACGGTGGACCGCTCAGGCCTGCACAAGGGTCCGCCGGTGAAATCGCTGACCGAGGGACAGACGTCGACCGGCGGCCGCAACAATCACGGCCGGATCACCTCGCGTTTTCGCGGTGGTGGCCACAAGCAGGCCTACCGGCGGATCGATTTCCGCCGCAGGAAGTTCGACGTGCCGGCGACAGTTGAGCGTCTGGAATACGACCCGAACCGCACCGGATTCATCGCGCTGATCAAATATCAGGACGGCGAGCTTGCCTACATCCTGGCGCCGCAGCGGCTTGCGCCGGGTGACACTGTCATTGCCGCAGAGCATGCCGACGTGAAGCCGGGCAATGCGATGCCGATCGCGAATATTCCGGTCGGCACGATCGTACACAATGTCGAGACCAAGATCGGCAAAGGCGGACAGATCGCGCGTTCGGCCGGCAGCTACGTGCAGATCGTCGGCCGCGATCAGGATTATGTGATCCTGCGTCTGAGCACGACCGAGCAGCGTCTCGTGCACGGCCGCTGCATGGCGACGGTCGGCGCGGTGTCGAACCCCGACAATATGAACACTACTATCGGCAAGGCCGGGCGGCAGCGTTGGAAGGGCCGCATGCCGCACAACCGCGGTATCACGATGAATCCGGTCGATCATCCGCATGGCGGCCGCACGAAAGGCGGCAAGCACTGGGTTACGCCGTGGGGCTTCCCGACCAAAGGCAAGAAGACCCGCAAGAACAAGCGTACGGAGCGCTTCATCGTTGCGAGCCGGCACGACCGCAAGAAGAAGCAGCAGTAAGGACAGAGAGCTATGACGCGTTCAAGTTGGAAGGGCCCGTTCGTCGACGGATATCTGCTGCGCAAGGCGGAAGCAGCGCGCGCATCCGGTCGTCACGAGATGATCAAGATCTGGAGCCGGCGCTCGACCATCCTGCCGCAGTTCGTCGGACTTAACTTCGGCGTCTACAACGGCCAGAAGCACATTCCGGTGCTGGTGACCGAGGAAATGGTCGGCCACAAGTTCGGCGAGTTTGCGCCGAGCCGGATGTTCTACGGCCATTCGTCCGATCGCAAAGCCAAGCGGGTGGGCGCGCCTGCGGCGCCGGGCGCTCCGGCGCCTGCGGCAGCACCGGCTGCTCCGGCGGCAAGCTAAGGGACAAAGAGCAACGTCATGGGCAAGCGCCAACGCGAACGGGACCTCGGTGAGAACGAGGCCAAGGCTGTGAGCAAGATGCTGCGGATCTCTCCGCAGAAGCTCAACCTCGTCGCGCAATTGATTCGCGGCAAGAAGGTTGCGAGCGCGCTCGCCGACCTTGAGTTTTCGCGCAAGCGCATCGCCAAGGACGTGCGCAAGTGCCTGGAATCGGCGATCGCGAATGCCGAGAACAATCACGATCTCGACGTTGACGATCTCGTCGTTGCCGAGGCGCATGTCGGCAAGGCGCTCGTGATAAAGCGATTCACCCCGCGCGGCCGCGGCCGTGTCGGACGCATTTTCAAGCCGTTTTCTCACCTGACCATCGTCGTGCGTCAGGTTGAGGCGCGGGCGGAAGCCTGAGGAGTAGGCGATGGGTCAGAAGGTCAATCCGGTCGGGCTGCGCGTCGGCATCAACCGCACCTGGGATTCGCGGTGGTTCGCGGGCAAGGCCGAGTACGGTTCGCTTCTGCACGAAGACATCAAGATCCGCGAGGAGCTGATGAAGCAGCTCAAGCAGGCGGCGGTGTCGCATATCGTGATCGAGCGCCCGCACAAGAAGTGCCGGGTCACCATCCACTCGGCGCGGCCGGGCGTGGTGATCGGCAAGAAGGGCGCCGATATCGAGAAACTGCGCAAGGTGGTGTCCAAGCTGACCGACAGCGATGTCGTGATCAATATCGTTGAAATCCGCAAGCCGGAGCTCGATGCGCAGCTCGTTGCTGAATCGATTTCGCAGCAGCTCGAGCGCCGCGTCGCGTTCCGCCGCGCCATGAAGCGCGCCGTTCAGTCCGCGATGCGTCTCGGCGCCGAAGGCATCCGTATCAACTGCTCGGGCCGGCTGGGCGGCGCTGAAATCGCGCGAATGGAGTGGTACCGCGAGGGTCGCGTGCCGTTGCACACCTTGCGAGCCGACGTCGACTACGGGGTTGCCACCGCTTTCACGACCTATGGCACCTGCGGTGTGAAGGTCTGGATCTTCAAGGGCGAAATTCTCGAGCATGACCCGATGGCGCAGGACAAGAAGCTCGCCGAAGGCGAGGGCAGCCGCCCGCGCCGCGAGACCGCGGGTGCGTGATCCCGAAAGGTGGAAACCGGTTTTCGGAAAAGATCACGCACAAAACGAAAGATCGAGGACGAATAGAGTTTTAGGCCATGTTGCAACCGATCCGCACAAAGTTTCGCAAGGCGTTCAAGGGCCGCATCCACGGTGTGGCCACGAGCGGCACCACGCTTGCGTTCGGCCAATACGGCCTCAAAGCGCTTGAGCCGGAGCGTGTGACCGCGCGCCAGATCGAGGCCGCGCGCCGCGCGCTCACGCGCTTCATGAAGCGGTCGGGCCGGGTCTGGATTCGCGTCTATCCGGACGTTCCGGTTTCGAAAAAGCCGATCGAAGTGCGCATGGGCAAAGGCAAAGGCACGCCCGAGCTTTGGGTGGTGCGCGTGAAGCCGGGCCGGATTCTTTTCGAGGTCGACGGCATTCCGGTTTCGGTTGCCCGTGAAGCGCTGGGGCTCGCCGCCGCCAAGCTGCCGGTAAAAACCCGTTTTATCGAACGTATCGCCGAGTGATGACGATGAAAGCCGCCGACGTAAGAGCGATGACGCTCGATCAACTCGATGACGAAGTGCTCAAGCTGAAGAAAGAGCAGTTCAATCTGCGCTTCCAGCGGGCGACCGGTCAGCTCGAGAACACGTCGCGGGTGCGCGTGATCCGGCGCGACATCGCGCGCATGCTGACGATCGCGGCGCAGAAGCGGGCCGGAATGCCGGAGCCGGCAGCAAAGGCTGCGCCCGCGCCGAAGGCTGAAAAGACCGAGAAGAAGACGAAGACCGCCAAACCGAAGGCCGCCGCGAAGCCGAAGTCGCGCGCCAAGACGAAGTCGAAGGAATAAGGGGTTCGAGATGCCGAAGCGTACGCTCCAGGGCGTTGTTGTCAGCGACAAGCAGGACAAGACCATTGTCGTGCGCGTCGACCGGCGTTTTACGCACCCGACGATGAAGAAGACGATCCGCCGCTCAAAGAGGTACCACGCGCACGACGAGGCCAACACGTACTCGGTTGGCGATCTGGTGTGGATCGAAGAGCGCCGGCCGATCTCCAAGCTCAAGCGCTGGGCCGTGGTCCGGGGCGAGAAGAAGCAGAAAGTTCAGTGAGCGCGATGAGCGACCAGACAGTGAGAGCCGCATCATGATTCAGATGCAAACCAATCTCGACGTGGCCGACAATTCCGGCGCGCGCCGTGTCATGTGCATCAAGGTGCTTGGCGGCTCCAAGCGCAAATACGCCACTATCGGCGACGTCATCGTCGTGTCGGTCAAGGAAGCGATTCCGCGCGGCCGCGTGAAGAAGGGCGACGTGATGAAGGCGGTCGTGGTGCGCATTTCCAAGGACATCAAGCGCCCGGATGGTTCGGTCATTCGCTTTGACCGCAACGCCGCGGTGCTGATCACGCCGCAGATGGAGCCGGTCGGTACCCGCATTTTCGGACCGGTGCCGCGCGAACTGCGTGCGAAGAATCACATGAAAATCATCTCGCTCGCCCCGGAGGTGCTCTGATGGCGGCCAAGATCCGCAAGGGCGACAAGGTCGTCGTGCTCGCCGGCCGCGACAAAGGCCGCACCGGCGAGGTGATCGCTGTGCGCCCCGATGAAAACCGCGCGCTTGTGCGCGGCATCAACATGGTCAAGCGCCATCAGCGCCAGACCGCACAGCAGGAAGGCGGGATCATCTCCAAGGAGGGGTCGATCCACCTGTCCAATCTTGCAATCGCTGATCCAAAGGACGGCAAGCCGACCCGCGTCGGCTTCAAGTTCGTCGGCGAAGGTGATGCGCGCAAGAAGGTGCGCATCGCCAGGCGTTCCGGAGTTGAAATCGATGGCTGATACCCAGCAGCAGTCCGAAGGCAAGAAGCCGAAACAGCCACAGGGCGCTCCGAAAGGCGCCAAGGATGGCGGCGCGACCAAGGGTGCAGAAGCCAAGGGCGGCGAGCCGAAGGTGAAGAAGCCGCGCGAGCGCTCCGACTATGTCGCGCGTCTGAAGACCCAATACGAGCAGGTCATCCGCGGCGAGCTGTCGAAGAAATTCGGCTACACGAATCGCATGCAGGTGCCTGCGATCACGAAGATCGTGCTCAACATGGGCATCGGGGAGGGCGTTGCTGACCGCAAGAAGGTGGATAACGCCGCCAACGATCTGTCATTGATTGCTGGCCAGAAGGCCGTGATCACCAAATCGCGAAAGTCTATTGCGACCTACAAGCTGCGCGACGGCCAGGCCATCGGCTGCAAGGTCACGCTGCGCAAGGCTCGCATGTACGACTTCCTCGATCGCCTGGTGAACATCGCGCTGCCACGCGTGCGTGATTTCCGCGGGCTCAACCCGAAGAGCTTCGACGGCCGCGGCAACTACAGCCTCGGCATCAAGGAATACACGGTGTTCCCGGAGATCGATTTCGACAAGGTCACCGATACCTGGGGCATGGACATTACCGTTTGCACCAGCGCGCGTACTGATGATGAAGCACGCGCGCTGCTTACCGCGTTCAACTTCCCGTTCCGGCAGTGAGGGCGTCCCTCATACGCGGAACCGCAAGGAGCGAAAGTATGGCGAAGAAGAGTTCGATCGAGAAGAACAACAGGCGGCGCAGGATGGCAAAGCTATACGCCAACCGGCGCGCAAAGTTGAAAGCGATCGCGCGCGACAAAAAGCTGCCGATGGAAGAGCGGTTTGCGGCGTCGCTGAAGCTGGCGGAGTTGCCGCGCAACTCTTCCAAGACGCGCATCCGCAACCGCTGCGAGTTGAGTGGCCGTCCGCGCGCCTATTACCGCAAGCACCGCTTGAGCCGTATCGCATTGCGCGAACTTGGGTCGAAAGGCCTGATTCCGGGCCTTGTGAAGTCGAGCTGGTAGGGAGGGCGCGATGGCAGTCAACGATCCGATCGGCGACATGATCGCGCGCATCCGCAACGCGCAGATGCGTAACAAGTCGAAGGTCTCGATGCCGGGCTCCAAGCAGCGCGAGCGCGTGCTCGAGGTGCTCAAGACCGAGGGATTCATCCGAGGCTATGCGAGCGTGGCGCACGCGAGCGGCCGGTCCGAGCTTGAGATTGAGCTCAAATATTTCGACGGCGAGCCTGTGATTCGCGAAATCGAACGCGTCTCAAAGCCGGGGCGCCGTGTCTACGTCGCGGTACGCAACCTGCCGCGCATCAACAACGGTCTTGGGGTGGCGATCCTGTCGACTCCCAAGGGCGTGATGGCCGACCACGATGCCCGCGAGGCCAACGTGGGCGGCGAAATCATCTGCACGGTGTTCTGATGTCGCGCATCGGCAAAAAAGCAGTCGCGGTTCCGACCGGGGTCACCGCCAACGTCGAAGGTCAAACCGTGAAGGTGAAGGGCCCGAAGGGTGCTCTCCAGGTCGTTGTGCACGACGACGTCTCTGTCGCCATGGACAAGGCCGGGATCAAGCTCGAGCCGCGCAGCGAGACGAAACGCGCGCTCTCGATGTGGGGCACGTCACGCACGCTGGTCGCCAACGTGATGGCGGGCGTGACCAAAGGCTTCGAAGAGCGGCTGGAAATCACCGGCGTCGGTTATCGCGCTGCGGTGCAGGGCAAGACCCTGCAGTTGCAACTCGGCTTTTCGCACGACGTCAATTTTCCAATTCCTGAAGGAATCGCGATTGCAACGCCAAAGCCGACCGAGATCGTGGTCACCGGCGTCGACAAGCAGAAGGTCGGGCATGTCGCTGCCGAAATCCGCGGATTCCGTCCGCCCGAGCCATACAAGGGCAAGGGCGTGAAGTACGCCAACGAGTACATCTTCCGCAAGGAAGGAAAGAAAAAGTAGAGGACGCGCCATGTCGAGACTAACAGACCGGACCGCGCGGCGGACGGCGACGGTGCGACGCAAGATCAAGGTTGCGGCGCGGGGGCGCGCGCGGCTGTCCGTGTTCCGCTCGTCAAAGCACATCTACGCCCAAGTGATCGATGACGTGAAGGGGACGACGTTGGCGGCGGCGTCTTCACTGGAAAAGGTGATGCGCGAAGGCGCCAAGACTGGCGCGAACATTGCGGCGGCAAAGGCGGTCGGCAAGTTGCTCGCCGAGCGCGCCAAGGAAAAAGGAATCAAGGACGTCGTGTTTGATCGCGGCGGTTACCTCTATCACGGACGCGTCAAGGCATTGGCGGATGCCGCGCGTGAGGGCGGACTCAACTTTTAACGGAACGCGCATCATCCCGAAAAGCGGGAACCGGTTTTTGGGCAAGATGATGCGAAAGGAATAGGCAAATGGCACGGGAAGCGCGACGGGAACGGGAACGCGGCAGCCGCGAGGAGCGCGACAGCGAGTTCATTGACAAGCTGGTGCACATCAATCGCGTGGCCAAGGTGGTCAAGGGTGGCCGCCGGTTTGGTTTCGCCGCGCTCGTCGTCGTGGGTGATCAGAAAGGTCGGGTCGGTTTCGGTCACGGCAAGGCGCGCGAGGTGCCGGAAGCGATCCGCAAGGCAACCGACGCGGCCAAGCGTGGCCTGACCCGCGTGCCGCTGCGCGAGGGCCGTACGCTGCATCATGACGTGCTTGGACGGCACGGCGCCGGCAAGGTTTTCCTGCGGGCCGCGCCTCCCGGCACCGGCATCATCGCCGGCGGGCCGATGCGCGCGGTGTTCGAAACGCTCGGGATGCAGGACGTTGTGGCGAAGTCGCTCGGCTCGTCCAACCCCTACAACGTTGTGCGCGCGACATTCGATGCTCTCAAGCACCAGGATTCGCCGCGCTCGGTGGCTGCCCGCCGCAACATCAAGGTCTCGACGCTGCAATCGCGCCGCCGCGATGGCGATGCCGAGGCGGCCGCCGACTAAGGGAACTGACACATGGCTCAGGGACAAAAGACCATCAAGGTCGAGCAGGTGGGCAGCCCGCAGCGGCGCCACTTCGATCAGCGGCAGACATTGATCGGGCTAGGCCTCAACAAGATTGGGCGCACACGCGACCTTCCGGACACGCCGGCGACCCGCGGCATGATCCGCAAGGTGCAGCACCTTGTGAAAGTTGTTGGCGAGGCAAATTGACGGTTTGCGTCGTCACCGGGCTTGTCCTGGTGACCCCGCTTGGGGAAGCACGGTGCCCCAGTAAGCGAGATGGCCGGGACAATCCCGGCTATGACAAACGAGAGATTGAAGGACGAGGACGATGAAACTCAATCAGATCGCGGACAGGCCGGGCGCGCGCAAGAAGCGCATGCGCATCGGGCGCGGCATCGGCTCCGGGATGGGAAAGACAGGTGGTCGCGGCGGCAAGGGACAGACCGCGCGTACCGGTTATCGCAACAAGGGCTTCGAGGGCGGTCAGATGCCGCTGCACCGGCGCTTGCCGAAGCGCGGGTTTCGCAACACGCCGTTCGCGCTGGCGCTCAATGAGATCAACCTCGGCAAGGTGCAGGCCGCCATCGATGCGGGCCTGATCGATGCCAAGGCGCCGGTCGATGCTGCCGCCATGGTAAAGGCAGGCCTGATGCGCCGCGCGAAGGGCGGCGTGAAGCTCCTGGGAGATGGCGAGATCAAGGCCAAGGTGGAATTTTCCGTCTGGCGCGCCTCGAAATCTGCCATCGCGGCGGTGGAGAAGGCGGGCGGGTCGGTGAAGATCCTTGCGCCGGCGAAAAAGGAAGACGCAGTTCCGAAGGGGAAGAACAAGCGCATGGCGCTGGAGGCGGCGAAGGGCGGAAAGGGCGGCGACGGGCCGAAAGGCGGCAAGCCCAAGGCGGCACCAAAGGCGGAACCAAAGGCGGAAGCGGAAGGCGAGCAAAAACCGGCCGAACAATAGCCGGCCAGGCTTTCCGATCCCGGGCTACCGTTTGCGCGGTCCGGGCATATCTAGAGGGTCGCAAAAACCGAATACCCCGCTTGCGGGAGCGATAGCAGCGGGACGGGTTGGGGGCCGAGGGAGCAATCGATGGTTTCGGCAGCGGAACAACTGGCGGCCAATCTCAACTTCTCGGCGCTCGCAAAAGCCGAAGAACTCAAGAAACGAATCTGGTTCACGCTCGGCGCGCTGCTGGTGTATCGGCTGGGCACGTATATTCCGCTGCCCGGCATCGACCCCAACGCCTGGTCGCAGATCTTCAACACGCAGTCCGGCGGCATTCTTGGAATGTTCAACATGTTCTCCGGTGGCGGCATCCACCGGATGGCGATCTTTGCGCTCAATATCATGCCGTACATCTCGGCCTCGATCATCATTCAGTTGATGACGACGGTTTCGCCCACGCTCGAGGCGCTGAAAAAAGAAGGCGAGCAGGGCCGCAAGATCATGAATCAATACACGCGGTACCTTACCGTGCTGCTGGCGGCGTTCCAGGCCTATGGCATCGGCGTGGGGCTGCAGGGCACCGGCAGCGTTGTTTCCAATCCCGGAATCTTCTTCCTCATCTCGACCACGATCACGCTGACCGGCGGCACGATGTTCTTGATGTGGCTTGGCGAGCAGATCACCGCGCGCGGCATCGGCAACGGCATCTCGCTGATCATCTTGTCCGGCATCGTCGCCGAGTTGCCGTCGGCGATCGCCGGCACGCTCGAACTCGGGCGCCAGGGCGCCCTGTCGACCGGGTTGATTTTCGTGGTTATCGTCATGGTGATCGCGGTCATCGCCTTCATCGTGTTCATGGAGCGGGCACAGCGGCGCCTGCTGATCCAGTACCCCAAGCGTCAGGTCGGAAACCGCATGTTCGAGGGTCAGTCCTCGCACCTGCCGCTCAAGCTCAACACCTCGGGCGTTATTCCGCCGATCTTCGCATCGTCCCTGCTGCTGCTGCCGACCACCGTCGCCAACTTTAACGCCGGGCAAGGTCCTGGATGGCTGACCACAGTGACCACGCTGCTCGGTCACGGGCGGCCTTTGTTCCTCGTCCTCTACATCGCCCTGATTGTTTTCTTCGCATTCTTCTACACAGCGGTGGTGTTCAACCCGACCGAGACGGCGGATAACCTGAAAAAACACGGCGGTTTCATCCCTGGCATCCGTCCCGGAGAGCGAACAGCCGAGTACATTGACTATGTGCTTTCGCGCATCACGGTCGTCGGCGCGCTTTACCTGGCGGTTGTGTGCCTCATTCCGGAAATTCTGATTTCGTACGCTGCGGTGCCGTTCTATTTCGGCGGCACCTCGCTGCTGATCGTGGTCAGCGTGACGATGGATACGGTCGCGCAAATCCAGGGCTATCTGCTGGCGCACCAATATGAAGGCTTGATCAAGCGCTCGAAGCTGCGAGGGCGCATGCGATGAGATTGGTTCTGCTCGGCCCGCCGGGGGCGGGGAAGGGCACGCAAGCGCAGCGCCTGATCGCCAAGCACGGAATTGTTCAGCTGTCGACCGGCGACATGCTGCGCGCGGCCGTTGCGGCCGGCACGCCGATTGGCCTGCGTGCAAAGAGCATTATGGACCGTGGTGAACTGGTCCCGGACGACGTGGTGGTTGCGATCATCGCGGAACGGATCGACCAGCCGGACGCCAGGCGCGGTTTCGTGCTTGACGGGTTCCCCCGGACCGTTCCGCAGGCCGAGGCGCTCGATCGCCTCCTGGCCGAGCGCGGCCTCAAATTGGACGCTGTGGTCGAGCTCAAGGTCAACGAGGGCATTCTCCTCCAGCGCATCGAAAAGCGGGTCTCGGAAATGACCGCGCGCGGAGAGAAGGTGCGAGCCGACGACAATCCGGATGTGCTGAAAGGGCGGCTCGCGGCCTATCGCACCCAGACGGCCCCGCTTGCCGGTTATTACGCCGGCAAAGGCGCGCTCAAAAGCGTGGATGGTATGGCGCCAATCGACGAGGTCGCAGTAGCCATTGACCGGCATTTGACGCCCACGGGCGGGCGCACAGGGCGCAAGATGGCCAAACCGCGCCGCCGGAGGCCGGGAAGCTCCAAGGCGCCGAAGCGCGCCGCCCGCAAGGGCAGCGCCCGCCGGAAACGGCCGGCAAAGGCTGCCAAGCGTCCCAAGAAAAGGCTGGGGCAACGCAAAAACCGTGCCCGGCGGAGGTTGACGAGGGCGTGATGAATCCCCTAATAAGTTGCGCATTCAGGAGTTTGACGCGATGCCGGGCCCCAGCGAGGCGGGGACGGGCGTCGTGTTACGCTTTGCGCTATCCCCTTCAAGGGACTTGCAAATCCGGCGCGGTCCGCGCCGTCGGTCGATATAGGAGAAGATAAGTGGCTCGTATCGCGGGCGTCAATCTGCCGACCAACAAGCGCGTGGTCATCGCGCTCCAGTACATCCATGGCATCGGGAACAAAACCGCTCAGGATATAATGGGCAAGGTTAATCTGCCGCCGGAGCGCCGCGTGTCGCAGTTGACCGACGCCGAGGTTCTCCAGATCCGTGAAATCATCGACCGCGACTACATGGTCGAAGGCGACCTGCGGCGCGAGGTCCAGCTCAACATCAAGCGCCTGATGGATCTCGGCTGCTATCGCGGCTTGCGTCACCGCAAGGGGTTGCCTGTTCGCGGCCAGCGTACCCACACGAATGCACGCACCCGCAAGGGCCCGGCCAAGACGATCGCCGGCAAGAAGAAGACACCGGGACCGACTTGATAACAGGATAAGCCCTCACGCCGGTCACGGTGCGCGGGCGCGAAAGGATTGAGAATGGGTAAGGAAGCTACTCGCGTCCGCCGGCGCGAACGCAAGAACATCGCGTCAGGCGTCGCGCATGTCGCGGCCTCTTTCAACAACACCATGATCACGATCACCGACGCGCAGGGCAACACGATTGCCTGGTCGTCGGCCGGGACTATGGGCTTCAAGGGCTCGCGCAAGTCGACGCCCTATGCCGCGCAGGTCGCCGCCGAAGATGCCGCCAAGAAGGCACAGGAGCACGGCATGCGCACCCTCGAGGTCGAGGTGTCCGGCCCGGGTTCGGGGCGCGAATCGGCGTTGCGTTCGCTCCAGGCGGCCGGCTTTACGATTACGTCGATCCGTGACGTGACGACGATACCGCACAACGGCTGCCGGCCGCGCAAGCGGCGGCGCGTGTGATTGTTTCTTTCGCGCGGGTATTGACGGCCCGCGCGCGATCTACCGCCGAAATTTTCCCCACACGGCGGGTGGGGTGCGCTAGGCGCGAGAAGACCGCGCCGCTGAAAAGGTGAAGACGTGATCCAGAAGAATTGGCAGGAACTGATCAGGCCGAACAAGCTCCAGGTCTCCGCCGGCGGCGACGCCGCGCGGGTCGCGACGGT
>DASSRJ010000150.1:0-13242 GCA_035701845.1 Pseudolabrys sp.
CGGCGACGTTCTCGCCGGTCTCCGGCATGGCATCGACGCCGTATTGCGCCTTCAGCACGGGGTTGATGAAGCGCCAGCCGATCGTGGTGTCGAAGATCTCGGCCGAGCGCGAAAACGCCTCCTGCGCCTTGCCCATCACGAAGGGCGCGCGGGTCATGGATTCGACGCCGCCGGCGATCGCCAGATCGATCTCGCCGGCGCGGATGGCGCGGCCCGCGGCACCGACAGCGTCGAGGCCGGAGGCGCAGAGCCGGTTCAGCGTCTGGCCGGGAACCGAATCCGGCAGGCCCGCCAGCAGCAGCGCCATGCGCGCGACGTTGCGGTTGTCCTCGCCGGCCTGGTTGGCACAACCGTAGTAGACTTCCTCGAGCTTCGCCCAATCGACCTTGGGATTGCGCGCCATCAGGGCCTTGATCGGAACGGCGGCAAGATCGTCGGTTCGCACCTTGGCGAGCGCACCGCCGTACCGGCCGATCGGCGTGCGGACGGCGTCACAAATAAAGGTGTCGCGCGCCATCAGGCGGCCTCTTGCGCGCGCTTGGTGCGCGCCTGCAAGTCGCGCAACACCTCGAGCTCGCGTTTTGCAGGTGGCGGCGTTTCTGCAACCTTGGGCGCGTACGCGACCTTCCAGCCGGTATTGTCCTGGATCTGCTCACGCGTGACGCCGGGGTGAATCGAAACGACGGTCATTTCCTTCGTCGTCGGATCGGGCTCGAGAATAGCCAGATCGGTGATCAGTCTGGTCGGACCTTTCGTCTTCACTCCGAGCTTGCTGCGGCTGTCGCCACCGGACACATGGCCGATCGAGGTAACGAAATCGAGCTTGTCGACAAAACTGCGCTTGCCTTGCGCCATGATGATGAAGATCTCGCCGCATGACGTCGCGATCTCCGGCGCGCCGCCGCCGCCCGGCAAACGGACTTTCGGTTTGTCATAGGGGCCGACTACGGTCGTGTTGAGGTTGGCAAATTTGTCGATCTGCGCGCCGCCGAGAAAACCAACCTTGATACGTCCGCCCTGCAGCCAGTAGCGGAACATTTCCGGCACCGAAACAGTGGTGATTGCGGTCTCGCACAGCTCGCCGTCACCGATCGATAGCGGCAGGATATTCGGCTTGGTCGCAAGCGTGCCCGACTCATAGATGAGCGTGATATTCGGCGCGTGCGTCAGGCGCGCGAGATTTGCCGCAGCGGACGGCATGCCGATACCGACGAAACAAACGTCGTCATCCTTCAGCGCGCGGGCTGCGGCGATCGTCATCATTTCGTTCGGCGTATAGTCGGCCATGTTCCATTTCCTCGTCATTCCGGGGCGCGCGAAAGCGCGTACCCGGAATCCAGAAACACAAATCGGGCTTGCATCCGGATTCCGCGTCCGGCGCCGGGGCGCCGTCCCGGAATGACTGAAAAGGACGTATCGGTCATGATGCTTACTCCGCCGCAGTCCGGAACCTGCGCACGTGTTGTGCGAAGACCTCGGGTTCCTTGGTCAGCACGTTTTCTCTCATCCAGGCAAGGAACGAGTCGCGCTCACGGGAGATCGCGTCCCATTCCTTATAGAAGCTGTTGGTGCGCGGATAGTAGCCCTGCGCGTAGGATGGAAAGGCGCCACCAGGCACTTGGGCAACGTGACCGACGGTCCAGTGCGGCAGTATGACTGCGTTGAGGCTACGCTCGGGAAGTTCATCGACGATTTCTTCGACCGTCACCACCGAACGTTTGGAGGCAAGCACGGCTTCCTTCTGCACGCCGAGCACGCCTTCAATCATGACATTCCCCGCCTTGTCCGCGCGTTGGGCATGAATGACGGCGACGTCCGGACGATGCGCCGGCACGGCGGCAAGCTCCTCACCGGTAAACGGGCACGTCACGCGCCTGATCCTGGAATTGACCTTCGGCAGGTCGCCGCCGATGTAACCACGGAAAATCGCGCACGGCAGCCCGGCAGCACCGGCCTCGTAGGCGTTCGCCATCGCGGCATGCGAGTGCTCTTCCAGTTCGAGCTTGTGCGGCCAGCCGTTCTCGACCGCGTCGCGCAGCCGATGCAGCGAGCCCACGCCCGGGTTGCCGCCCCAGGAAAAGACGAGCTTGGCGACACAGCCCATGCCGATCAGCTGATCGTACACAAGGTCGGGCGTCATGCGGATCAGCGTCAGGTTCTTGCGCCCCTGGCGGATGATCTCATGGCCCGCGGCGTGAGGAATAAGGTGGGTGAACCCTTCCAGGGCGACGGTGTCACCATCGTGGATAGCGGACTTGATGGCTTCGGCGAGCGAGGAAATACGCGCCATTGCGACTGGATCCCGGTTGCGTCCCGTATTTACGGCTGGCCACTGGCAGGGTCAAATGGCTGCCGGTTACAAGTTGGAGCTCCAACGGATTGGCGTCCATGCTGGGAAAGCAACCCATTTTCACGATTTTCGCAGAGCTCGAGGGCATCACCGGTCTGGGCCGCACGCCCTATGGCGAGCGGCGCGTCATCGGTATTCTCGGCGGAAACGTGCGCGGGCCGAAGCTCAATGGGCGGATTCTTCCGGGCGGCGCAGATTGGCAGATCATCCGCTCAGACGGTGCCGCCGATATCAAAGCGCGCTACATCATCGAAACCGACGACGGCGCGCGCATTATGGTCACCAGCGAGGGCCTTCGGCACGGCCCGCCCGAAGTCATGGAACGGCTGGCGCGGGGCGACAATGTCGATCCCGCGCATTATTATTTCCGGACCGTAATGCGGTTCGAGACTTCCGACCCGAAAGTCGATTGGCTCAACCGGATTTTGGCCTTGGCACGGGGCCAGCGTGAAGCGTGGGCCGTGCGACTTGATGTCTACGAGGTGGAATAATGGCGGAGCGTCTTGCAGTGCGGCTCCCGGCATCGCTCATTGCCGAGCGTGAAGGTGCCGTCGCCATTCTGCGGCTTAACAGGCCGCAAAAGCGCAATGCGCTCAACGATGAGGCCATTACAGGAATTGAGCAGTTTTTCTCGTCATTACCGGACGAAATCGGCGCGGTCCTGATCGCGGGCGAGGGCGAGCACTTCTCGGCCGGCCTGGATCTCTCCGAACTGGAGGAGCGTGACGTCACACAGGGCATCGCGCATTCCAGTCTCTGGCACAAGGCGTTCGAAAGAATCCAATTCGGCAAGGTGCCCGCAGTGGCTGTTCTGCATGGCGCAGTGGTCGGCGGCGGTCTTGAGCTTGCCGCCGCGGCGCACGTGCGCGTCGCCGAGCGATCGGCTTATTACGCGCTGCCGGAAGGCAGCCGCGGCATATACGTCGGTGGTGGCGGCTCGGTTCGCCTGCCGCGATTGATCGGTACCGCCCGCATGATGGACATGATGCTTACGGGCCGCACGTATTCCGCCGAAGAAGGCCAGAGCATCGGCTTGACGACCTATCTGGAGGAGCCGGGCAAAGGTTTTGCCAAGGGCCTCGAACTCGCGCAACGTATTGCCGGAAACGCACCGCTGACAAATTTTGCCATAATGCACGCCCTGCCGCGCATTGCCGAAATGAATCCTCAGAGCGGATACGCCGTGGAAGCGCTTATGTCGGCGATCGCGCAGGCGGATCCCGAGGCAAAGGCGCGCCTGAAGGATTTTCTTGAGAAGCGTGCGCCGAAAGCCACGCGCAACTAGCCGGGTAACAAACGCCGATGTCGAGTGCAGCATCAGAGGCCACGACCTCAGCCGGCGCGCCGTTGCGGCCGGTGCGGCTTGGCAAACCGGATGTCGTCCTTGAGAAGCGTGCCGGCGGGGTCATTCATATCCGCGCGGCGCAACCGCTTGGCAAATACCATCGCAAGCTCAGCGATGCCCTTGAGCATTGGGCCAAAGCTGCACCCGAACGCATATTTCTTGCCCAGCGCGACGCCCAGGGAAACTGGCGCAAGCTCAGCTACGCGCAGGTTCTCTCGGACGTGCGCCGGATCGGCGCTGCGCTGCTTCGGCGCGGACTGTCCCCCGACAAGCCCATTGTTGTGCTGTCCGGCAACGATATCGATCACGCGCTGATCGGCCTCGCGGCGACATATGTCGGCATCCCCTATGCGCCGATTTCACCCGCATATTCGCTGATGTCGAGCGATTTCGGGAAGCTGCGCATGATTATTGAGCTGCTGACGCCCGGCCTGGTCTTTGTAAACGATGGCGGGCCGTTCGCTCGTGCGCTTTACGCGACGGTGCCCGATGCAATCGAGCTGGTTGTCGCACGTAATCCGTTGGGCGATCGGAAGACGACATTGTTCTCCGATCTGCTCGGCGCTCAGGACGACGCAGGGGTTACCACGGCACATGCGGCGGTCACGCCAGATACGATCGTCAAGTTCCTGTTCACGTCCGGTTCGACAGGAAGTCCCAAGGCCGTCATCAACACGCACCGCATGCTGTGCTCGAACCAGGCGATGCTCGCCTCCGGATTCGCCTTCGTTAACGACGAGCCGCCGGTCGTTGTCGACTGGCTGCCCTGGAGTCACACGTTCGGCAGCAACCACAATTTCAATATGGTGCTGACCTGCGGCGGCTCCCTCTACATTGATGATGGCAACCCGACACCGCCCGGCGTGCCGAAGACCGTGCGGAATTTGCGCGAGATCGCCCCCACCATATACTTCAATGTTCCAAAGGGCTACGAGGCCCTGATCGCGCATTTTCGTGCCGATGAGACATTGCGCCGCAATTTTTTCAGCCGGTTGAAGGTTCTCTTCTATGCCGGCGCCGGCCTCAATCAGACGACGTGGGACGAACTCACGCAGCTTGCGGTCGAAACGACGGGCGAGCGCATCGTTTTCCTGTCTTCGCTCGGCTCAACCGAGACCTCACCGCTGGCGCTCGCGTGCTCGTGGGATTTTGACCGGCCCGGCAATATCGGCGTGCCGACACCGGGCGTTGAACTTAAACTTGTTCCCAACGAAGGGAAGCTGGAAGCGCGGCTGCGCGGCCCGCATATCACGCCCGGTTACTGGCGGCAGGATAAGCTGACGCGCGAAGCGTTCGATGAAGAGGGCTTCTACAAGATCGGCGATGCACTGAAATTCGTTGACCCAGACGATCCGGGTAAAGGGCTGCTGTTCGACGGCCGCATCGCGGAGGATTTCAAGCTTTCCACGGGCACATGGGTCAGCGTCGGACCGCTGCGCGCGCGCTTTATCGATCATTTTGCGCCGTACATCCGCGACGTGGTCTTTGCCGGCGCCGACCGAGACTTCATTGCCGCGCTTGTTTTTCCCGACATCGAAGCCTGCCGGAAGCTTGGCGGCCTGGGCACCGACGCATCCGCATCCGACATCATCGTCGCGCCGGACGTTCGCCGGAAATTTGCCGAGCTGCTGAAAAAGCTCGCCGCCTTCAGCCAGGGATCATCGACACGCATCGCGCGCGCAATCCTGATGGCCGAACTGCCGTCCATGGACAAAGGTGAGATGACCGACAAGGGATCGATCAACCAGCGCGCCGTCTTGCGAAACCGGGCAACGCTGGTGGACGAGCTCTATGGCACGCCCCTATCCTCTCGGGTGATCGTCGCCGGGGAAGACCACTGATGGAGATCAAAGGCCAGGCTGCAATCGTAACAGGCGGCGCATCGGGTTTGGGCGCCGCGACGGCGCGCGCATTGGCCGCGGCCGGCGCCAAAGTTGCCATCGTCGACGTCAACGAGAAGGCAGCCGCGGACATGGCTGCGGACGTGAAAGGTGTCGCCGTCGGCTGCGATGTTGCCGACAGCGCCAGCGGAGAGGCAGCGGTCAAGAAAGCCGCGGCCGCGCATGGTCCGGCCCGCATCCTTGTCAACTGCGCCGGCGTCGGGCCGGCAAAGCGCATTGTCGGCCGCGACGGACCGATGCCGCTTGCCGACTACGAGCGTGTCATTCGCATCAACCTGATCGGCACATTCAACATGATGCGGCTTGTCGCCGCCGCAATGCAGGGCACCGAGCCGCTGCCGGGCGGCGAGCGCGGCGTCATTGTCTCGACTGCGTCGGTCGCGGCGTTCGAAGGACAGATCGGTCAGTCGGCCTATTCATCGTCCAAAGGCGGCGTCGCGGCGCTGACGATGCCGGCGGCCCGTGAATTCGCGCAATTCGGCATTCGCGTGCTCGCCATCGCGCCCGGAATCTTCGCCACCCCCATGCTGCGCGCGCTTCCGCAGGAGGCGCAGGACTCGCTCGGTGCTTCCGTGCCCTTCCCCAAACGTCTGGGCGAACCGCGCGAGTTTGCCGCGCTCGTGCTCCATTGCATCCACAACGCCTATCTCAACGGCGAGGTGATCCGCCTCGACGGCGCGCTGCGCATGGCACCGCGCTGACACGAGGTCACAGTGACAGCATTCAGCAATACCCGCACGGTGCGGATCGAATGGGGCGACTGTGATCCCGCCGGCATCATCTTCTATCCGCGCTACTTCGAGATCTTCGATGCTTCGACCGCGCTGCTGTTCGAGCGCAAGCTCGGACTGACCAAGCTCGAAATGCTCAAGGATCTCGAATTCGGCGGTTTCCCGCTCGTGCGCACACGGGCGCGATTCTTGCGTCCGACGCGATTTGGGGATGACGTAACGGTCAAGAGCACCATCTCATTCGGCCATTCCAGCTTCGACGTGGAGCATCAGCTGAGCCTGAACGGCGAAATCTGCGTCGAGTGCTCGGAAAAGCGTGTGTGGGTCACCCGCGATGCGGAGGGGCGGCTCAAGTCGCATCCCGTGCCGGCAGCCATACGTGACAAATTCCGGGCATGATTTTCCGGCGAGCTAGCCGAGGTCGGCTGCAATCTTCTTCAGAATCTGAATAAACCGTTTGCGGTCCCGCTCGCCGATGACCCGGTCGAGATTGCGCTCATGCCGCCGGGCGCAACGAGTCAGCATCGTGAGCACCTTCTTCCCTGAGGACGTGAGATATAACCGGTAAGTGCGCCGGTCGCTGTCCATGCGTTTGCGCTCGATCAGCCCGCGCTTCACGAGATCCTCGACAACCGGCGTTAGGCTCGACTTGTCGCGGCCGTTGGCGAGGGACAGCTCCGTTTGGCTGATGCCGGGGTTGCGCGCAATCAATGTCAGCGTGGCAAACCGGCCCGGGCTTTCGCCGATCTCCTGCGAAAGGTGGGAGAAAGCCTGAAAGGCGGCTTCCTGAGCCATGCGCAGATTGAAGCCGACCCAGTGCGCGAGCGGACCAAAATCGACCGATAGGCCAATGGCTTCGCCGTTCCTGCCACGCCGGCGCCCGCCTAGGCCATTTGTACGACTCAAGCCGTTCGTTCCATGCACCGCATCGATCCTTTCAACAGCCGGCATTTAGTTGGGCGTCAAACTATACGCTTTACAACGTCGCCGGCATTCGGCTGAATATTGCAAAAAGTTGGCGACTTAACCAACACCCAAACCCTCGAGGAGGATCCCATGAAACTCCGTTTCGCCGGATGTGTCTATGCTGCCGCCTTGCTGATCGGCGGCGCGACCGGCGCGCTCGCGCAAGACAAGACTTTCGAACTCAAGTTGTCGCATTGGGTGCCGCCATCGCACCCGTTGCAGAAGGCGCTGGAGGAATGGGGCGCCTCGGTTGAGAAAGATTCGGGCGGCACCATCAAGTACAAGGTTTATCCGTCGCAGCAGCTCGGCAAGGCGTTCGACCATTACGACATGGCGCGCGACGGCATCGCGGATCTCACTTACATCAATCCGGGCTATCAGCCTGGCCGCTTCCCGGTGATCGCCGCCGGGGAATTGCCGTTCCTGATGACCAATGCGAAGGGTGGTTCGGTCGCGCTCGATGCGTGGTACCGCAAATATGCGGCCAAGGAGATGAAGGACGTCAAGTTCTGCCTTGCGTTCGTGCACGATCCCGGCGCAGTCCATTCGGTCAACAAGAAAGTCATGGTGCCCGGCGACATCAAGGGCATGAAAATCCGCCCGGCGCAGGGTACGATCGCCGAGTTCGTCACGCTGCTTGGTGGCACCAACGTCCAGGCGGCGGCGCCGGAAGTGCGCGACGTGCTGGCCCGCGGCGTGGCCGATGCGGTGACCTTTCCCTGGGGTTCGGTGCCGCTGTTCGGCATAGACAAGGTCACCAAGTACCACATGAACGTGCCGCTCTATGTCACCACCTTCGCCTTCGTCTTCAACAAGGCGAAGTACGAGCAAATGTCGGCCGCGCAGAAAAAGGTCATCGACAATCACTGCAATGCAGAATGGGCGGCAAAAGTCGCCAGCCCGTGGGCCGATTTCGAGCATGCCGGCATCGCCAAGATCAAGGCCGAACCCGGCCACGAGGTCTATGACATCAGCGCCGCGCAGCTGGCAGAATGGAAGAAGGCGGCGGCCCCGCTCGAGGCCAAATGGGCCGACGGCGTGAAGAAAACCGGTGTTGATCCGGACAAGGCAATGCAGGAGCTCAGGGCTCAGCTCAAGAAAGACGGCGCGGCCTATTGACGGGTGCAACGATGGGACGCAGTCCCGTCGACAGATTCATCGACCTCATCGAGGTGACGGCGGCGGGATTTCTCGCCGTCGTCACCTTCCTTACTTTCGTGTCGGTGATGCTGCGCTATTTCTTCGCCTGGGCTATCCCGGACAGTTACGATTTCACACGGCTATTGCTCGGCATCCTGATCTTCTGGGGCATGGCGGTGGCGAGCTATCGCGGCGACCATATCACGGTCGATCTCCTGTGGAGCGCATCACCGCCGCTGATGCGGCGTGCCATGGACGTATTCTCCGCGCTGGTCACGCTTCTCGCTATGACCGTGTTCACATGGATGTTCGCAGAAAAGGTGCTCAATACCCGCGCTGATCATGTCGGCACCTTCGATCTGCGCCAGCCAGTCTGGATTTATTTCTTCATCGCTTGGATCGGGCTTGCTTCCGCCGTTCTGTTGCTGGTGCTGCGTACGGTGCGGCTGGTGATGTCACCCGGCAAGCTGGTCTCCCACGAAAGCACGGCGGTGGAGTAACGCAACGGATGAGCACCGACGCCGCGGCCGTCACCGGATTTGTTGCGCTGTTTGCCCTGATGATGCTGCGCGTACCCGTCGGCATCGCCATGGGCCTCGTCGGCGTGCTCGGCTTCGGCTACCTGATCGGCGACATTACTCCTGCGCTCAAGCTCCTCGCACAATCGCCGATTCGCACAGCGACCGAAGCCGAATTTGCCGTCATTCCTCTGTTCCTGCTGATGGGTGCCTTTGCATCGGCTTCCGGCATGAGCCGGGAACTGTTTCGCGCTTCCAACACCTTTCTCGGCCACCTGCGTGGCGGCCTTGGTATCGCCACCATCGCTGCCTGCGGGGGCTTTGCGGCAATCTGCGGCTCCTCTGTGGCAACCGCAGCGACCTTTTCGAAGGTCGCCTATCCGGAAATGCGACAGCACGGCTATCCGCAGAGCTTCGCCACCGGAGTGATCGCGGCCGGCGGCTCGCTCGGCATCATGATTCCGCCCTCCACCGTATTCGCGGTCTATGGCCTGATTACCGAGCAGGATATCGGCAAGCTGTTTATTGCCGGTATCGTTCCCGGGCTTCTGGCGGTCGCCATGTATATCGCCACCATTAATCTCATCGCTTTCATGCGACCGCATTTCCTGCCCAAGACGCCGCGCCATAGCTGGGCCGAACGCGTGCAGGCGCTGCGCGAAATCTGGGCGGTTGTCCTGCTGTTCATCTTCATCATCGGCGGGCTTTACGCCGGCATGTTCACCGCAACGGAAGCTGCCGGCATGGGTGCCGCCGGCGCTTTTATAATCGCAGTAGTGCGGCGCAAGCTTTCGCGTGCCGACTTCTGGCATTGCCTCGTCGAATCGCTGCGCACGACTGCCGCAGTGTTCACGATTCTCATCGGCGCCCTCCTGTTCGGCTATTTCCTGACCATCACGCAGACGCCACAGAAGGTGACCGAATTCCTCACCGGCCTCGGCTTCGGCCCTTACGGCGTTCTGATTCTGATTATGCTGATGTATCTGGTCCTTGGCTGCATCATGGATGCCATGGCCATGATCATCTTGACCATTCCGATTATTTTCCCGGTGATCAAGACGCTCGGCTTCGATCCGATATGGTTCGGCGTCATCATAGTGATGACTGTAGAGCTCGGGCTGATCCATCCGCCGGTTGGCATGAACGTGTTCGTGATCAAGAGCGTCATCAAGGACGTCAAACTGTCCACGGTGTTCTATGGCGTGATGCCCTTTGTGGTAACCGATATATTGCGGCTGGCCGTGCTGATTGCGCTGCCGGTTCTGGCAACCTGGCTGCCCTCGCATATGTAGCCGTGAAATGGTATAATAGTTGGGACCCAAACCATCGGTCCGCGGATGGAACGCTCGTTCAAGAAGGAAGTGCAGGCGCTCAAGCTCGGTGACGGGGAAACCTTTCACGGTGAAGGCATCCTCGCGGTCACCAAGGCGCTGCTGCAATCCGGCGTTTCATACGTCGGCGGTTATCAGGGCGCGCCGGTCTCGCACCTGCTCGACGTTCTCGTCGACGCGGAAGACATCATGTCCGAGCTCGGTGTGCATCTTGAAACATGCTCGAACGAGGCGTCGGCCGCAGCCATGCTGGGCGCTTCGATCAACTACCCGCTGCGCGGCGCGGTAACGTGGAAATCGATCGTCGGCACGAACGTGGCCGCCGACGCGCTGTCCAATCTGGCTTCGCCCGGGGTCGTCGGCGGCGCCATGATCATTCTCGGCGAGGACTATGGCGAAGGCGCAAGCGTTATTCAGGAGCGCTCTTATGCCTATGCGCTGAAGTCATCGATGTGGCTGCTTGACCCGCGCCCCGATCTTCCCTCGATCGTACGTACCGTCGAGAAAGGCTTCGAGCTGTCCGAGGCGAGCCATGCGCCGGTGATGCTGGAGCTGCGCATCAGAGCCTGCCATGCGACGGGCGCCTTCACGGCCAAAAGCAACCGCAGGGGCATCGTGTCCGGCCTGGACAAGCTGCCTGGCCCGCCGCGCTTCGAATATGCGCGGCTCGCGCACCCGCCGGTGATCTTTTCGCAGGAACGCCTGAAAGTTGAAGAACGGTTGCCGGCCGCGCGCGCTTTCATCCGCGAGCACAAGCTCAACGAAACAATTGCCGGCGACCTGGACGATGTCGGCATCATCGTGATGGGCGGGCTTACCAACAGCGTGCTGCGCGCACTCGAGCGCACGGGGTTGGCCGATGTTTTCGGTTTTTCGCGCATTCCGGTGCTCGTCCTCAATGTCGTCTATCCGCTGGTGCCGGAAGAGTTGCGCGAATTCTGCGCGGGCAAGAGCGCCGTGCTGGTGGTCGAGGAAGGCTATCCCGACTATATCGAGCAGGCCGTCAACGTCGAACTGCGCCGGGCCGACATCAATACCCGCGTGCTCGGCAAAGGGGCGCTGCCGAACGCCGGAGAATATGCCTCCGACGTGCTGCTTGAAGGACTCGCCTCGTTTCTGCAAGCGACACGACCGAAGGGCATTGATGCCGATGCCATCGCGAAATCCGCTCGCGGTCTGATCGCGCACAAAGCGGCCGCCGCTGCCGCGCTTGGTCCTTTGCCCCCACGCCCGCCCGCGTTCTGCACCGGATGTCCGGAGCGGCCGGTCTTTTCAGCCATCAAGCTGATGCAGCGCGAGCTTGGTCCGACGCATATCAGCGCCGACATCGGCTGCCATTCCTTTGCGACTTTCGCGCCGTTCTCGCTCGGCAATTCCATCCTCGGCTACGGCATGTCGCTCGCCAGCGCCGCAGCGGTTGCGCCCAACATGGAGAAGCGCCCGATCGCGGTCATGGGCGACGGCGGTTTCTGGCATAACGGACTGATCACCGGCGTCGCGTCCAATCTTTTCAACAAGGGCGACGGTGTTCTGATCGTAATGCAGAACGGCTACGCGTCGGCGACCGGCCAGCAATACATCCCGTCGAGCGCCGCCAGCAAGGAAGGCCCTGCGCCCGGAATGGGCATCGAGCAGACTTTGCGCGCGATGGGCGTGAAATGGCTGCGCACAGTGCGCACCTACCGTGTCGGCACCATGGTGAAGACGCTGAAAGAAGCAATGAAAACCGCGGAGCGCGGCCTGAAAGTCATCATTGCGGACGGCGAGTGCCAGCTCGCGCGCCAGCGCCGCGTGCGCGCAGAAGATGCCGAGAAGCTCAAGCGCGGCGAGCGCGTCACCCGCACGCGCTATGGAGTCGATGACGAAATCTGCACGGGCGACCATTCATGCATCCGCCTGTCCGGCTGCCCGTCTTTGACGGTGAAGCCCTCGCCCGACCCGTTGCGGACCGATCCTGTCGCCACGGTGATCGAAAGCTGCGTCGGATGCGGGCTGTGCGGTGAAGTCGCGCATGCAGCCGTGCTGTGCCCCTCCTTCTATCGCGCCGAAATTGTCCGTAATCCGACCTGGCGTGACCGGTTCATGCATCGGCTGCGGCAGAGGGTGATCGGCTGGTTCGGCGGCTACGCCGGCGAGATCGCAGCATGACTGCGGCACGCCCGATTACGATGCTGATCGCCGCGCTGGGCGGCGAAGGCGGCGCCGTGTTGACGCAATGGATCGTATCGGCAGCGGCGCAAGCCGGTTTCCCGGTACAAAGCACATCGATTCCCGGCGTCGCGCAGCGAACCGGCGCCACGACTTACTACGTGGAGATTCTCCCGACCAGGATCGCCGATCTCGGCGGCAAACGTCCGGTGCTCGCGCTGACGCCGGGTGTTGGCGACATCGACGTCGCGGTGGCAAGCGAGTTGCTGGAATCCGGCCGCACGGTCGCAAACGGCTTCGCCACTCCGGACCGCACCTACGTCATCAGCTCGCTGAGCCGCTTCTACGCGATGGACGAAAAGATCGCGATGGGTGACGGCCGCTTCGACCAGGACAAGCTCATCAAGATCATCAACGCGCATGCAAAAGATGCCCTCCTCGTCGATATGGACGCACTCGCAAAGCAAACCGGCTCGATCATCAATGCGGTGATGCTCGGCGCCATCGCCGGCTGCGGACGGCTGCCGCTCGCGCGCGAACAGTTCGAAGCGGCCATTCGCGAGGATGGCAAGGCGGTCGACAGCAATCTGAAAGGCTTCCGCGCCGGTTACGATGCTGCCCGCGCAAAGCTTCAGCCTGCGAAACCTTCTGAAAAAAAGAGCAAGGCCGCTGCAACGCCGGCATTCGTTGAGCATGAGGTGGCACGCACATTTCCGGCCGTCGCGCAGGCGACCGGGCTCGAAGGCGTACGGCGCCTTATCAATTACCAGAATGTCGCCTATGGCCGGCTTTATCTCGATCGCCTGCGGCCC
>DASSRJ010000151.1:0-11259 GCA_035701845.1 Pseudolabrys sp.
CTTTTCGCAGGACGACCGCGACCACATGGTCGAGGACGGAAGAATTTCGGTCACGTGCGAATTTTGCAGCGCCAATTATGAATTTGCCCCGGCCGATGTCGGGGCAAAATCTAGTTGATGGTCCGTTCAGCGTAGGATGAATCGAGTGAGAAGGCGGGAATTTCGATGTCAAAGTGCTCACCCGCCTGGGTGACCATCCCGTAGCTTCCGACCATGAAACCTGACGGCGTCGGCAGCGGAACGCCGCTCGTGTACTCGAACGATTCACTCGGCTTGAGCACCGGCTCCTCGCCTACAACGCCGGGCCCTTTGACTTCCTGCAGTCGCCCGTGAGCATCCGTGATGCGCCAGTGCCGTGTCTTGAGCTGTACCGTCTCTGCTCCGAGGTTTGTGATGTTGATGGTGTAGGCCCAGAAGAAATACCCGTTGCTCGGTGACGACCGCTCCGAAACAAAACGGGGCGTGACCGTGACTTCGATCTTCCGGGTTACGGCGCGATACATCGCCATGCCGTACAATTTACTCGGTCGGGGCTTGCCATTCGCTTGATGTCCGCGATTATGGCCGAAAGACCACTCGAAAGAAAAGCCGCACATGGCCCCGGTTTCGACCGAACGCGATCTCCGGCTCGATTTGTTCCGCGGTCTCGCGCTCTGGCTGATCTTTCTCGACCATATTCCGTCCAACGCTGTGAGCTGGATTACGATCCGCAACTACGGATTTAGCGACGCGACCGAGATTTTCGTCTTTATCTCCGGCTACACGGCGGCGTTCGTCTACGGCCGGGCAATGCGGCAGCACGGTTTTATCATTGCGTCGGCGCGCGTGCTCAAGCGCGCGTGGCAGATCTACATCGCGCATGTCTTCCTGCTGGCCATCTACCTCGCTGAGATCGCCTACGTCGCGAGCAGTTTCGACAATCCGCTCTACACCGAGGAAATGGGCGTCCTCGATTTCCTGAAAAATCCCGACGTCACGATCTTTCAGGCGCTGCTTCTCAAGTTCAAGCCGGTCAACATGGATGTGCTGCCGCTCTACATCCTGCTGCTCGCCTGGTTCCCGCCGATGCTCTGGTTGCTGCTGCGCGCCCCTTCGATCGCGCTGATAACGTCGGCGGCGCTTTACGTGCTGATGTGGCTTTTCGAATGGAACCTTCCTGCCTGGCCGAGCGGCGTTTGGGTTTTCAATCCCTTTGCGTGGCAACTGCTGTTCGTGCTCGGCGCATGGTGCGCGCTTGGCGGCGCGCAGAACCTGTCACGCTGGATCAGTTCGCCGGTTGTGATCGGCGTTGCGATTGCCTACCTCGTGTTTGCATTCTGCATCGCGATGACATGGTATTTCCCGCGTCTCGCGGTCTATGTGCCGAAATTCGTCGGTGAGGCGATCTATCCGATCGACAAGACCAATCTCGACGTGTTGCGTATCCTCCATTTCCTGTCGCTCGCTGTGATCACCGTCGCTTTCGTGCCGCGCGGCTGGCCTGCGCTGAAGTCGCGCATTTTCTGGCCGGCGATCGTCTGCGGCCAGCATTCGCTGGAAACGTTCTGTCTCGGCGTGTTTCTTTCCTTTGCCGGCCATTTCATGTTCACCGAGGTTTCCAATCGGCTGTTCATGCATATCACCGTCAGTGCCGTCGGAATCGCCATCATGGTAGCGATTGCGGCAATGCTTTCGTGGTATAAGCAGGCGGAACGACAGGGCGGGGGGCCGCGCCCGCCAGCCGCAAGGCCGGGATTAGCGGGGGGCGACGCATGAGGTGGCGTGTGCTTTTGCTGGCACTGCTGGTGCTGGCGGGGCCGGCTTGGGCCGAGCTTCCCGCGGAATGCCGCGTTGCCGCGCACCTCGCCGAATCCAGTTATCCCTTGCCGAAGTCCGCTCGCGCGCTTGCGGAGAAAAAGTTCAACATCCTCGTACTTGGTGCCGGCTCGTCACAACTACCCGGCGCGAACGGGGTGAAGAACGCATACCCGGCGCGACTGCAGGAGGCGCTCGCCGATCAGCTGAAGGGCGTTGAGGTCAACGTCACGACTGACATCAAGGCGCGCCGCACCGCCGCCGAGATGGTCAATGCCTTGCCGGCCAGTCTCAGCACCGCCAAGCCTGCATTGATGATTTGGCAGACCGGCACAACCGATGCGATGCGTGCCGTTGATCCCGACCAATTCAGCCAGGCGCTCGACGCCGGCATAAACATGGCCCGTAGCGCGGGCGCAGACACGGTTCTGGTAAACGCGCAATACAGTCCGCGCACCGAATCAATGATCGCCTTGAGCACTTATTCAGAAGACATGCGCTGGGTTGCGTTGCAGCAAGAAGTGCCGCTTTTCGACCGATTCAGCATTATGCGGCTGTGGTCCGACCTCGGAACATTCGATTTATACTCTGCCACGAAAAAACTTGACATTGCGGAGCGGGTTCATGATTGCATAGGGCGATTGCTGGCCGATCTTGTCATTGCGGCCGCCAAACCTGCAGAACCGCCGGCCAACGGCAGCCGCTGAATTGATATTAGGGACGCGCATTTGGTGAGCGACCAGCCTGGACAACGGCTGAAGACATCGGTGACCGCCGCCGCTCTGCTCGCGGGGCTGGCACTGGTTTCGCCTGCGCGTGCTGACACCGCCGCTCCGGCCTGCATTGCGCCGGCCGATCTCATCCGCCTCGTCAATCCGCTGCCGCGGGTCGCGCAGAAGATTGCGTCCGGCGAACCGATCACGATCGTTGCCATCGGCTCTTCATCGACATCCGGCGCCGGCGCAAGTTCGCCGGCCGCGAACTATCCGAGCCGGCTTGCAGTCGAGCTCAAGCGGCATTTCCCGAAGGTGCGGATCACCGTGCTTAACCGCGGCGTCGGCGGCGAGGAAGTCGCCGACATGCTCAGGCGCTTCGATTCCGCTATTCTTGCGGAGAAGCCCGATCTTGTCCTGTGGCAGCTCGGAACGAATTCCGTGATCCGTGGTCACATGCTCGGCGGGCATGATGCTTTGATCCGCGCCGGTCTTGCAAAAATCCGCACGATCGGCGCCGACATCGTGCTGATCGACCCGCAGTTCGCGCCGAAGGTCATCTCAAAGCCTGACGCCGAGCGCATGGTCACGCTGATTTCGGCGACGGCGAAGCGCGAAGACGTCGACCTGTTCCGCCGCTTCGAGGTGATGCGCCATTGGCACGACGTCGATCGCATCGGTTTCGACACGTTTGTTTCGCCCGACGGGCTCCACATGAATGACTGGAGCTACGCCTGCATGGCGAAGGGACTCGGCAATGCCATTGCCGAAGCCGCGCAGCGCCCGGTGATGTCCGCGACGGCGCATCCCGTCCGCTGACACGATGGCCGCTTCAGGCCTTTTCCAGCGCCGTCAGCAAATCCTCGATCAGGTCGTCGGCATGCTCGAGCCCGGCTGAAAACCGGATCAGTCCGTCGCCAATTCCGAGCTCGGCACGTTGTTCGGGCGTCAGCCGCTGGTGCGTCGTAGTCGTCGGATGCGTGACCAGGCTTTTCGCGTCACCGAGATTATTGGTGATACCGACGAGCTTGAGCGCATTGAGAAAGCGGAAAGCGCCTTCCTTGCCGCCTTTGACTTCGAACGAGCACAGCGTTGAGCCGGCCCGCATCTGCTTGCGAATGATATCGGCCTGCGGGTGGTCGGGGCGGCCGGGATAGATCAGCCGCAGAATTTTTTTGTGGCCGGCGAGCGCGTTTGCGACCGCGCCCGCATTCGCGGTCTGCCGCTCGACGCGAACGGGCAAGGTCTCGAGGCCCTTGAGCAGCACCCACGAATTGAACGGCGAGAGCGACGGCCCCGTCTGGCGCAGGATCTGATGATAATGGTCGAGGATCAATTTCTCGGAGCCCAGGATGATGCCGCCCAGGACGCGGCCCTGGCCGTCAATGTGCTTGGTCGCCGAATAGACCACGCAATCGGCGCCCAGCTTGAGCGGGCTCTGATAGAGCGGAGTTGCGAAAACATTGTCGACGACCAGCCTGGCGCCGGCGCCATGCGCGATTTCGGCGACCGCGGCGATGTCGATCACTTCGAGGGTTGGATTGGTCGGGGACTCCAGGAAAAACGCCTTGGTGTTTTTCTGCGTCGCCTTTTTCCACGCATCGAGGTCAGTGCCGCTGACCAGCGTCGACGTGACGCCGAAACGCGGCAGCCATTCCTCGATGACCCAGCGGCACGAGCCGAACAGCGCTTTGGCCGCGACCACGTGATCGCCGGCCCGCACAAGGCCCATGACAGCCGTTGTCACCGCGGCCATTCCGGTCGCGGTCGAACGTGCCGCCTCTGCGCCTTCGAACGCCGCCATGCGCTGCTCGAACATGCTCATGGTCGGGTTCGAGTAGCGCGAATAGACGTAACCCGGGATCTTGCCGGAAAAGCGGGCTTCGCACTCCTCGGCTGTCGGATAGACGTAGCCTTGAGTCAGAAACAATGCTTCCGACGTTTCGCCGAACTGCGAGCGCAGCGTGCCGGCATGAACCAGGCGGGTTTCAGGACGGTAGGACTTGGACGACGCGGGCATTACGGCCTCCTTTAAGCCTTGCGCATGGCCTTTTCCGAAAACCGAAAATCCGCTTTTCGGGGCCATGCGCGTGGCCAACAAAAAACCGGCCGGAGAAATATCTCGGCCGGGCTCACGCGTCCCCGGCCTTTTAGCGAGTTGTTTAACGTGGCTGCAAGCCGGCCGGCTCAAATGACCACGGGATAATCCGTTTGTAGCGGGGGGCACGGCTTCCCGTCAAGGTACTCCTCGGGTTAGATCGGCGCGAACCTCATCCTGAGGAGCGCCCGCAGGGCGCGTCTCGAAGGATGAGGCAGGCAGTGGTTTGTCCTCATCCTTCGAGACGACCGCTGCGCGGCCTCCTCAGGATGAGGACCAGTGACGCTTTCCTTCGGTATCGAGGATAAGGGCATCTTGCCCGACCGCATGATCGCGGCGCTCGCCGCAGACGGCGCGATTCTGTCGGAGAACAAGTTTGTGCCCGACCAGATTCAGCCGGCCAGCCTCGATCTTCGGCTCGGCGAGGTCGCGTATCGCGTGCGCGCGAGCTTTCTGCCAGGCCGCACGACCGTTGCCCGGCGGATCGACGAGCTCAAGCTGCACGAAATTTCATTGAGTGACGGCGCGGTTCTCGAAACAGGCTGTGTCTATATCGTTCCGTTGCAGGAAAGCCTGGCGCTGCCGGACGAAATTTCAGCGGCCGCCAATCCCAAGAGTTCGACCGGCCGGCTCGACGTGTTCACGCGCGTGATCGCCGACGAGACGCGCGGCTTCGACCGCATCGAAATCGGGTACCACGGGCCGCTGTATGCCGAAATAAGCCCGCGCACGTTTCCGGTGCTGGTGCGCGAAGGGTCGCGCCTGTCGCAGATCCGTTTCCGGCGCGGCCACGCGCTGCTGAACGCAGCATCCTTGCGCGACCTGCACGCGCGCGAGCGTCTGGTCGACACCGACAAGGCCGACGTCAGCGAGGGTGTTGCCGTCGGTGTCGACCTGTCAGGGCTGGGACCGAACGGGCTTGTTGGCTATCGCGCCAAGCGTCACACCGGGCTCATCGACGTCGAGCGCCGCGGCGGCTATGCCGTCCTCGATTTCTGGGAGCCGATGCAGGCGCGCCCGGACAAGAGCCTGATCCTCGATCCCAACGAATTCTACATCCTTGCGTCGAAGGAAGCGGTGCAGGTGCCGCCCGGCTACGCGGCCGAGATGGTGCCGTTCGATCCGCTGGTCGGCGAATTCCGCGTCCACTACGCCGGCTTCTTCGATCCCGGCTTCGGCTATGCCGGCGCCGGCGGCAAAGGTGCGCGCGCCGTGCTCGAGGTGCGCTCGCGCGAGGTGCCGTTCATCCTGGAGCACGGCCAGATTGTCGGCAGGCTCGTCTACGAGAAGATGCTCGCAACGCCGGAAAAGTTATACGGGCAGGGCATCGGCTCGAACTACCAGGCGCAGAGCCTGAAGCTGTCGAAGCATTTCAGAAGCTAGCGCGCGGTCGGCGCTTGCTCCGACTTGTTTGACGCCATTGCGCCGTCGTGCGGCGTGAGACGATACCACGGCACGAGGCCGGGCTCGAATTGCGCGCGCGCCCGCCGCGACCACATCGGCGGCGAGTGGTCGCCGACAACGAGAATTTCCGCCGGCCCGATGCTCGGATCAAGCGCCAGCTTCGACACGCCTGCGAACACGTCGTGCCAGAGCTCGGCCATTTCGCATACGCGGACATGGTTAAACAGGCCGGCGTTCTCTTCGCATCCGAAATCCGCCAGCGCCTGGTCCGGTACGACCGGGACATGCGTGTTGAGCGTCAGCCAGTAAATGAACTTCGGCTTTTTGCTGAATGCGGATTCCTGCGCGATGATCGGCGGCAGGTCGGCGTCGCAAACGCCGCGAAAGGCGTTGCCGCACAGGCGCGGCGTTACTTTCACGAGTTCTTCGCCGAAGAGCTTCTTGTCGAAGCCGATGACCGGATACCATTCGCCGCGCTCGAACATATTGTAGCTGAATGCATGCACGGCCATGGTGGCGTAACCGCGCAGCCGCAGCTGTGCGGGCAGGCATGAACTGCCGCTGGTCCTGGTGAAGTCCGTGTATGGTTCGCGCGTGTCGCACAGCTCGCGCATCTCGCCTGACGTGGTTGATCCGTAGTAAATGACGCTGCCGGTCGTGATGCGGTATTTGTCGGCAACCTGCGGCTCGAACAGCGGCGAATCCACCTGCCGGCGTGCCGTGGGATCGGCCAGGTAGCCGAGGCTTTCCACTATGACCAGGATCACGTTGTGCCCGTTGGTTCCGGCAACCGTGTTGAAGCCCGATTTGGCGGCCGCCGACTGGACCGGCACGTTGCGGCCGAGCAATGCGCCGAACTGGTAATGCGGCGATACGTTCGACACGAAGTCGACGCCGGTGAAAACCAGTCCTGCCAGAAACAGCGCGACGATGTTGGCGCGAAGCAGGGTTTCGCGGCGGTAAAGCAGCCAAAGGGTCGCAGCCGAGGTTGCCACCAGCACGCCGATAAGCACGGCATAGAGCGGTGACTCGAACAGGTGAACCTGCTCCGCCTGGTGGAGGGCGGTCACGAGTTCGTTCGGCGCCAGGCCGAAGCTGATCGAAATCGTCCACACGATGTCGAACGCCAGTATGCCCAGAAAGAGAATGACGGTCAGCGCATAGGGAATGCGGCGCGCGCAGATCGCGAGCGTGGCGTAAGCCATGATGGTGACGGTGCGCGGCGGCAGCGACACGTCGAGCAGCGAGCCGAGTGTCGCGATGCTCAGCAGGTTGGGCAGTATCAGCCCCGCCGCGAAGATCACCGCGGTGGGCGAGCACAACCACGCACGGAAGTCCCAGTGTCGGCTGGGTGTCTTGCTTTTGGCCTTGCGGGAAGTACTGCTGGCCTTGCGGGAAGTACTGCTGGCCTTGCGGGACGTACTGCGGGGCGGCATGCAGGCGCGACGGTAGCGTCGAACCGTAAACCAATGATTTATACGCCGGATCAGATGTCGTTAAGGTTGTAACTGCGTGCGATCGTTCGCATTTGCGGCCACGTCAGGTCCGCAAGGGCAACGCGAACGATCAGGCGCAGAGCCTGAAGCTGCCGAAGCATTTCAGAAGCTACCGTGCGGTCGGCGTTTTGTGCGACCCGCTTGATGCCACCGCGTCGTCGCGTGGCGTGAGGCGGTACCACGCCACGAGGCCGGGCTCGAACTGCGCGCGTGCGCGCCGCGACCACAGCGGCGGCGAGTGGTCGCCGACAACGAGAATCTCCGCCGGACCGATGCTCGGGTCGAGCGCCAGCTTCGACACGGCTGCGAACACGTCGTGCCAGAGCTCGGCCATTTCGCAGACGCGGGCATGCCGGAATATGCCGGCGTCTTTTTTGCACCCGAAGTCGGCCAGCGCCTGGCCGGGCGCAACCGGAATATGCGTGTTGAGCGTCAGCCAGTAGATGAACTTCGGCTTTTTGCTGAACGCGGCTTCCTGCGCGATGACCGGCGGCAGGTCGGCATCGCACGCGCCGCGAAAGGCGTTGCCGCACAGGCGGTGCGTCACTTTCACGAGTTCTTCGCCGAAGACTTCCTTGTCGAAGCCGACGACCGGATACCATTCATCGCGCTCGAACATGCTGTGATGAAATGCATGCACGGCCATCGTCGCGTAGCCGCGTGTCCGCAGCCGCGCCGGCAGGCACGAAGCGCCGTTGGTCCTGGTGAATTCCGCGTATGGTTCGCGCGTGTCGCACAATTCGCGCATCTCGCCCGAGGTCGTTGATCCGTAGTAGACGACGCTGCCGGCGGCGACCCGGTATTTGTCGGTGACCTGCGGCTCGAACAGCGGTGCATCCACCTGTCGGCGTGCCGTGGGATCGCCCAGGTAGCCGAGACCTTCCACGATCACCAGGATCACGTTGCGCCCGTTGGTCCCGGCAACCGCGTTGAATCCCGATTGGGCGGCGGCCGACTCGATCGGCACGTTGCGGCCGAGCAATGCGCCGAACTGATAATGCGGCGATACGTTTGTCACGAAGTCGACCCCGGCGAACACCAGCGCCGCCGCAAACATCGCAACGATATTGCCCCGCAGCAGTGTTTCGCGGCGGTGAAGCAACCAAAGCGTCGCGGCCGAGGTCGCCACCAGCACGCCGATCAGCGCGCCATACAGCGGCGACTGGAAAACGTGGACATGTTGCGCGTGGTTGAGCGCGGTCACCAGTTCGCTCGGCGCCAGGCCAAAGCTGACCGAGATTGTCCAGACCAGGTCAAAGGCGAGAATCGCCAGAAACAGGATGACGGTCAGCACGTAGGGAATACGGCGCGCGCACACGGCGAGCATGGCATAGGCCATGATCGGGATCGTGCGCGGGGGGAGTGACACGTCGAGGACCGAGCCCAGCGTCGCAATGCTCAGCAGGTTCGGCAAAATGAGTCCGGCCGCGATCACGACGGCAGTGGGCGAGCGCACCCAGGCGCGGACATCCCAGCGTCCGCCGGACATCTTGCTCTTGGTCTTGGTCTTGCGGGAGGAACGGCGCGGCATGCGGGCTGCATGGTAGCCTCCCACCGTAAATCAATGCTTTATGCGCCGGATCAGAAGTCGTTAACGTTGTAACTGCGTGTGATCGCTGCATTTGCGGGCGTGTGAGAGCAGCGGCAAAGGACGCCGCTTCCTTGCCGGCCCTGCTCACCTTTCGCTATGGTCGCCGCGTGCGGGCGTAGTTCAATGGTAGAACGGCAGCTTCCCAAGCTGCATACGAGGGTTCGATTCCCTTCGCCCGCTCCAACACTTAGCGGATTTTGAAAGCCGAGTTTTGAGATTGGTTTTGAGAGGCTTTGTTCACGCTTTCGCCGCCGGGGCTTGATCGGTCATCATTCGTTGTTGTGACCAAATTGTGCGAACATCCTCTGCAACGTTGTCCATGGTGGGCATAAGGGCGGATCGAGAGATGTTTTCTCGACGAAGAATCTCGACTAAGTCAGGCGCATGACTGTGCGCCAAGGTTAGTTTCCGGAGTACGGTTTCGTTCGGCTTTGCCTCGGATACGAACTCCTCAAGACCGGGCCGTTTCCCACCGGATTTCAGAAAGTAAATTCCAGACTTGCTGATGCTAGTGAACAGCCCGGCCTGTGCCGCAAGAAAAGGATTGTCGCGAGTAGAAGGGCGAACTACGGCGATGGCCGGATCAAATCGCGGCGCTCCCGTGGGCGCGTTAGGAAAGCTCACGCCTTCCGTAGTTACGTTTATTGCGCGGCCTTTATGTAGTGCCCAGACAACTAGGTTCGCTCCAATTGTGGGTTCTCGCAGCGGCTCAACTGCAAAGAAGGCTGCTGCGATAGGATTTCGAGTCCAATCAAGCAGGCGAGTCGGGATTCGATGATGTTGTGCAAGGGCTAAGGCGGCGGGCAAGTCACTGAACCGCAATAGCTCATCACCGAATAGAGGATTAGTAGCATCTGCAAGCCAATCTGGATGCTGCGTCGAGTCCGGGCCGGGTCCGGAAAGAGGTACTGGCATTCCAAGTTCGTCGCATCGACGCGCAAAGTCCCACAGCGGGAGATATTCCGCCGTCGTTCGTATCGTCAGTTCTTGCGCAAGATCATCATCATTTGCGCCAAACGCCGCTGATCCGGACCAGATGTTCGGGTGCCAAAACCAATTGAGGAGTTGCTTCGGACGTACCGCTTTGAAACGGCGGGATGCTTCCGCAATGGCATTCTGCATAATGATGTTGTCTGGCCGCCAAGCCGAAGGCAACAATCCCCAATCCTCACGCGTGTGACCACGGAAGACCCATGGGCTAGATGCATTTTCCCACCAATGGGGATTCGAAGGCCGGAGGGCTTCAACAAACTGTGCGGCTGTCGTTGCCGTAGCAACTTCTATGCCTTTGGAGGATAGTGTCCAATTAAAGTGTCGGCTCAACCGGTCGCCGCAACACATGCGTTAAATCTCTCAGCTGGGGTTTCGAACCCGAGGGTCTTGCGTGGCCGCTCGTTGAGCTGGCGTGCCACTTTATTGAGATGGGCTTGCGAGTAAACCGACAAGTCAGTCCCCTTCGGAAAATACTGTCGCAGCAGACCATTGGTGTTCTCATTGGAACCCCGCTGCCACGGACTTTGCGGGTCGCAGAAGTACACATCGATGTTGGTTGCCAGCGTGAATCGACGATGGTCGGCGAGCTCCTTGCCGCGGTCCCAGGTCAGTGACTTATAGAGCTCGGCCGGGAGTATCTTGGCCTGCTTGATGAGCGCGGACACGATTGTCTGTGTGTCCTTGTTGGCGACCTTCGCTAACATCACGTAGCGCGTATGGCGTTCGACCAGGGTCGCGATGTAGCTGTTTTTCGACCCGGACAGGAGATCGCCTTCCCAATGACCGGGGACCGCGCGATCTTCAACCGCCGCCGGCCGGTCCCGGATCGAGACGGGATCCACGATTTGCCCGCGTCCATCCTTGTGCAGGCCTGCTTGCCTGGATCGGCGAATCGTCCGCTTCGATCGAAGATGGCGCAGCAGCTCTTTCTTCAGCACGCCACGGGCTTGAACGAATAAGCTGCGGTAGATCGTCTCGTGCGACACCTGGCAAGACTCGTCTTCAGGATGCGTTCTCTTCAGCCAGCCGGCGATCTGTTCGGGCGACCAATTCAATCTGAGCTTTCCCGCAACTGCCTGCCGTAGCCGTGGATTGGTCGCCAGTTTACAAGGTTTCGGACGATGCGCTCGATCCCACGCCTTCGCCTCAGCCAACGCCGCTCGGTATCGA
>DASSRJ010000152.1:0-11661 GCA_035701845.1 Pseudolabrys sp.
TCGGCTGCGGACCAGGAATCGAGGTCGGCGTAGCGGGGGTCGATTTGCTCGGTGCGCATCATTACCCCTTCATCGTCTTATTGGCCGCGCGCCGGGCGAGATGCAAGGCGCCGTCCACCGCATCGCCCTCGACCGGGACCAGCCGGCGCTGCACATCCGGTGCCAGCCACGGCTGCATCGACGAGGCCAGCCCGCCGAGCAGGGCGATGCGCGACGCGCCATGTTCCGCCAGCCGGCGCACCAGGTCGTCGATCTGTTCGGCAGCGTCCCGCACGATGCGCCGAGCGACCGCATCGCCGGCATCCGCGTGGCGCATCACCAGCGGCGCGAACGTCGCGTAGTCGGTCGCGGTCGCCTTATCCATCCAGGCGACGGCTTCGAACGGATCATCGTGGAAGCGTTGCATCACCTCGCGGGTGAGGCTGGTGCCGACGGCGCGTTCGTCATAGGCGCGCAGCGCCAAGCGGATAGCGTGCAGCCCGAGATCGGCACCACTGCCTTCATCGGAGATAGGAAATCCGTAGCCGCCGATGCGGAATTCGCGTCCGCCTACGACGGCAAAGCCGACGCTTCCTGTTCCGACGATGACGATGCCGCCGTCGCGTCCGCCATGCGCGCCGATGCAGGCTATGGTTGCGTCATGAATGTAGATGACCGAGCGAAAAGGATGCGGCTGCCTTTCGAGCTGCTCCAGCAAGCCCTTGCGGCCGACGCCGGCAAGTCCGACCGCGGCATGCATGGAAGCAAGTGCGTTTGCGCCCAGACCGGCATCCTCGGCGGCAGCGCAGCAAGCTTTTTCGACTTCGGCGAAGGCGCGGTCGACGCCGATGCGCAGGGCCGCCGGGCCGGCGATCCCGCTCCCAAGCAAGGAACCATCGCGATCCTCAATCCGCGCCCGGCAGCCGGTGCCGCCGCCGTCGACGCCGACGAAAAGCGGTGCGGATTTGGCGCGCGTCGTCATTCGGCGACCCGCCGGATATCGGCGCCGCATTGCATTAGCTTGCGGTCGAGCGATTCATAGCCGCGATCGAGATGGTAGATGCGGTGAACGGTCGTTTCGCCTTCGGCGGCCAGCGCGGCAAGCACCAGGCATACGGATGCGCGCAGGTCGGTCGCCATGACTTCGGCGCCGTGCAGGCCGTCGACGCCGCGCACCAGTGCCGTCGAACCTTGCAGCGAGATATTGGCGCCGAGCCGCCCGAGCTCCGGCACGTGCATGAAGCGGCTTTCGTACACGGTCTCGCGGATGACCGACGCGCCCGACGCGATGGTCATCAGTGCCATAAACTGCGCCTGCAGGTCGGTGGGAAATCCGGGATAAGGCTCGGTGGTGATATCGATTGCCCGCAAGGGGCCTGGACGCACCACCATCAGGCCGCGATCGGTCGGCCAGATCCGCGCTCCGGCGCTTTCAAGCGCTGCGCCCACCGAGCCGAGATGTTCGAGGTGCGCCCCGAGGATTTCGAGGTGGCCGCCGGTAATCGCGGCGGCGATGGCGTAGGTCCCGGCCTCGATGCGGTCGGTGATGAGCTCGTGGCGCGCCTTGCGAAGTGCGTCCACGCCCTGCACCAGAATCCGGTGAGTGCCGGCGCCCTCGATTCGCGCACCCATGGCGGTGAGGCAGAGTGCGAGATCGCAAACCTCGGGATCGCGTGCCGCGTTGAGGATTTCCGTTTCACCTTTCGCGAGGCTGGCCGCCATGATCGCCGTCTCGCTGGCGCCGACCGAGGGCGATGACAGGACAATGCGCCCGCCGCGCAGCGCGCCGTCTTTGGCATGCGCATGGATGTAACCGGCCTCGATATTGACCTCGGCGCCGAGCGCCTCGAGCGACTTGAGGTGCAGGTCAATCGGACGCGCACCGATCGCGCAGCCTCCCGGCATCGACACACGCGCCGAGCCGAAGCGGGCGAGCACGGGCGCCAGCACAAGAATGCTGGCGCGCATACGGCGCACCATGTCGTAGGGCGCCTGCGCATTGTGGGCCTTGCCGGCGTCGAGCACGAGCACCTTGCCGGCGCCGCGCGTCGCGGTGACGCCGAACTCGCGCATCAAGGCGAGCATGGTGTCGACGTCGGTCACCTCGGGAACGTTCGCCAGCTCGAGCCGCTCGGAACTCAGCAGCGCGGCGGCAATCTGCGGCAGCGCTGCGTTCTTCGCGCCGCGGACCTGCACCGACCCTTCGATGCGTCTGCCGCCACGAATGACCAGCCGGTCCATGCTGTTGACCTTCTTTGCGCCCGTGCGACGATCGTAGTGGCGCCGAATGTTCCGAATTCTTTCGGCGTGACGACGCCGGGCACTCTGGGTATTCGGCGCACGTTAATTTAGATTGGATTCGTTGTACGACCAAACCAGTCCGGCGCGGGAAATTATGGGCCAAAACAAGCCAAACGCCGAAGGACGCGCCATTGTTGCGGACCGTGTTTTTGACGGCCGCGGATGGCATCGCGGCGCCGCCGTAATGGTCAGGGACGGCCGCATCGCCGGCCTCGCTTCACCGGGCGAGATTCCTTCCGGTTGGCCGCAATCGCGTGTTCCCGCGGGTGTTTTTGTGACGGCCGGCTTCATAGACCTGCAGGTGAATGGCGGCGGCGGCGTACTGCTCAATGATCAGCCGACGGCCGACGGCATGCGCGCGATTGCCCGGGCGCACCGCCGCTACGGCACCACCGCCTGCCTGCCGACCTTGATCACCGACACGCGTGAACAGATGCGCAGCGCCATAGCGGCCGCGCGTTCTATGGCCGGCCGCGATGGTGTTCTCGGCCTGCATCTGGAAGGCCCGTTCATCAGCCCGCAGCGTCCGGGCGTGCACCGTCCCGACCGCATCGCGCAACCCGGCGCGGGCGACCTTGAGCAATTGTGCGAGCTGGCCGGCGCCGGATGCTCGCTGGTGACGCTGGCTCCCGAATGCGTTCCAGCGGGCTTTGTCATGACGCTTACCTCCACCGGCGTGCGGGTTTCGATCGGGCACAGCGAAGCGTCGGCGGCCGTTGTCACGCAGGCGGTCGCGGAAGGTGCAACTGGCGTCACTCATCTGTTCAATGCAATGCCGCCCTTCAGCGCGCGTGCCCCGGGCATTGTCGGCGTCACGCTGTCGGAGCCACGCCTGACAGCTGGACTCATCGTCGACGGTATCCATGTCGACCCCGTTTCTGTGCGGGCGGCGTTTGCTGCGAAAGGAGCGGACCGGATCGCTCTCGTTACCGATGCCATGCCGACAGTCGGCACGGCGCTCGGCCATTTCGACCTGGTCGGCCGCGCGATCAAGCTGGTGGATGGCCGGCTGACCACGGAAGAGGGCACGCTTGCGGGCGCGCATCTGGACATGGCATCGGCGGTGCGCAACGCGGTCGGGTTGGCCAGGGTGCCGCTGGAAGACGCGCTTCGCTCTGCCTCGCTGACGCCCGCGCGATTTCTCGGCATTGCGAATGAGCGCGGCGCGATCGTTCCAGGCGCGCGCGCCGATCTCGTTGCGTTGACGGACAAGCTGATGGTCGCCGCCACCTGGATCGACGGCGAGATCGAGTCGTATGGGGTGCCGTAATCCAACTTGTCATCCCGCGGCGCGAGCGACAGCGAGCGAACCCGGGATCCAGATCGGTGCTCTTCGCTTGAGTCTGGATTCCGGGTCTGGCGCTATCGCGCCATCCCGGAATGACGAAGAAGTACCATGATTGCCTGCTCTAATTTCCGTATTGCAAGAATTGCTGCCGCTCTTCCGCCCACGCCTTCTCATCTTTCATCGCCAGTGCGTCGAGGTCCTGCGGTGACGCCGATGCATCGTCGACCCATTGCCGCAACAACGGACTGCCATTGATCACGTCGATGGCGAGCCGGCCCTGCTCATACTCATAGGCAAAATCACGCCACAGCGGGTAGTCCGGATAAAGGCGGCGGATGGCCTTGAAGGCAAGCGCCTGGATACGCCACGGCCTGAAGGCCCGGTGATCATATGCGGGACCTTCGGTGTGGATCTGCACGCCGTAACAAAGCTTGCCCATATGCTTGTTGAATGTCGGCTCGAACCAGCATTCGCGCAGGCGGCAACCCTCGAGCCAGCCGGGAGCAAGCGACTTCATTTCGTTGATGATCTTTCGTGCATCGATGTCCGGAGCGCCAAACAACTCGAGCGGCCGCGTCGTGCCGCGCCCTTCCGAGAGCGTCGTGCCCTCGAGCATCACTGTGCCCGCGTAAGCGCGCGCCATCCATAAGCTCGGCGCGTTGGGACTGGGATTGATCCACGTGCGCGTGCCGAGGGGCCAGCCGAAACCGGGCGCGGCATCGGGCTGCCAACCCTGCATCGCGATGATCTGATAGTCGACATCGAGCTTGAGTGTACGGACGAACCACAGGCCGAGCTCGCCAAGGGTGAGCCCATGCCGCATCGGCAGCGGCCCGGCGCCGACGAAGCTCTCCCAGCCGGCGCGCAGCGTCAGGCCTTCGACGGGCCGACCGGCGGGATTGGGCCGGTCCAGCACCCACACCGGCTTTCGCTGTTTCGCGGCCGCCTCAAGGACGTAGCGCAAGGTGGTGATGAACGTGTAGATGCGGCAACCCAGATCCTGCAGGTCGACGAGGATCACATCGCATGCGTCGATCATGGCATCAGTTGGCTTGCGCACATTGCCGTACAGGCTGAAGACCGGAATGCCGTGCACCGGATCCCTGAAATCCGGCGATTCGACCATGTTGTCCTGCTTGTCCCCGCGCAGCCCATGTTGCGGGCCGAAGGCGGCGCTGACCTTTATGTCGCCGCAGGCGGCGAGCGCATCGAGCGAATGCGTCAGGGTTTCAGTGACGGATGCCGGGTGCGCAAGCAGAGCCACGCGCTTGCCTGACAACGGCGCGCGCAACGTACGTTCGGCGATCAACCGGTCAATGCCGAATTTCATGACTTCACCGCCGCAGAGAATTCGCAGGCGAAACCGCCTGCGTGATGGAAGTCCGGCCTGCCTGGCGGATGCGCCAGCGCCCAGTAGGACATGCCGCCGGTTACGTCTTCGATCACAGCCGACAGGCCAAGATGCCACGCGCGGTTCTGCGGCAGACCGGTGAATTGATCCGGGTCCAGCGATGCCTGCAATACACACCCGTCAGGGCTTGTGTGCATTTTGACCGCAACGCCGGCGATCTCGTCGGCGACACGCATGCCGCTCCGATAGCTACTGAAAATGTATGCCGCCCATTGTCCGGATGGCGAAAAGTTCAGCTCATAGTACTTTGCGTCCGGCAATGCACCGATAAATGCCTCGAAACAGGTATGCCGCCAAAGTCCGTCGCTGCGTGCGTTCGCCGCGGCGGCAGGGATGCGGATGCTGCTCATCCGGCCGGTTACGATATAGGAAAACTCCAGTCTGCCGGCGCGCGGGCGCGCGACCTCGACGCTGATACTCGTCACTGCACCGGAACGCGAATCGGGATGAAGTCTCAGCTGTTGGCGCATCGCGGATCTTAGTGCTGCAGAATTTTCGACAGAAACATCTGCGCGCGCTCGCTGCGCGGCTTGCCGAAAAATTCTGCGGTTGGCGCGTCCTCGACGATTTCGCCTTTGTCCATGAAGACGACACGGTTGGCGACTTTGCGGGCAAAGCCCATTTCGTGGGTCACCACGATCATGGTCATGCCGTCCTTGGCCAGCGTCACCATCACGTCGAGCACCTCGTTGATCATTTCCGGGTCGAGTGCCGAGGTTGGCTCGTCGAACAGCATGGCGATCGGGTCCATAGCGAGCGCCCGCGCAATGGCGACGCGCTGCTGCTGGCCGCCCGAGAGCTGCCCGGGGAATTTGTCGGCATAAGCGCTCAGGCCCACGCGTTCGAGCAGTTTGCGGCCTTTCTCGTCGGCGGCTTTCGGGTCGCGCCCGAGCACCTTGATCTGCGCCAGCGACAGGTTGCGCATGACGGAAAGATGGGGGAACAGCTCGAAATGCTGGAATACCATGCCGATACGGGCGCGCAGCTTCGGCAGGTTGGTCTTGGGGCCGCCGACTGAAATCCCGTCGACGGTGATGGTGCCCTGCTCGAAAGGCTCGAGCCCGTTGACGCATTTGATCAGCGTCGACTTTCCGGATCCCGACGGGCCGCACACCACCACCACTTCGCCCTTGGCGACCCCGGTGCTGCAGTTCTTCAGCACCTGCATGGTGCCGTACCATTTGCTGACATTGCTGATGGTGATCATGAAGCCTCAGCGGATGATGGCGATCCGGTGCTGCAGGCGGCGCACCCAGTATGACGCGGCAAGCGAGATGACGAAGTATACGGCGGCGGCGAACAGATACATCTCGACCAGGCGTCCGTCACGTTGAGCGACTTTGGATGCCGCACCGAAGAAGTCGGTGACCGAGATCACGTAGACCAGCGAGGTGTCCTGAAACAGGATGATGGTCTGCGTCAGCAGCACCGGCACCATGTTGCGGAAGGCCTGCGGCAGGATGATCTCGCCCATCGCGGTCCAGTAAGTCATGCCGAGCGCCTGTGCCGCCTGCACCTGGCCGCGAGGGATCGACTGGATGCCGGCGCGCATGATCTCGCAGAAATAGGCCGCTTCGAACAGCGTGAAAGTCACCAGCGCCGACAGAAATGCGCCGACCTGGATCGGGCGCGAGGCGCCGGTGATCCATTGCCCGATATAGGGCACCAGGAAATAAAACCAGAAGATCACCAGTACGAGCGGCATCGATCGGATCAGGTTCACGTAAGCGCCCGCGACATGGGAAAGGCCGGGGATGCTCGAGAGCCGCGCCATGGCGAGCAGCGTGCCGATCACGATGCCGCCGGCAGTCGCCATCAAGGTCAGCATGATGGTGAAGCGCATGCCGTCGAGGAACAAATACGGCAGCGAGCGGATGATAACGTCCCAGTCGAAATTGGCAAACATCGTTCCGCCCTCAATGCGCCGCCGCAGGCCGACCCATGCTGATGAAGCCGGGCACCGCGACACGCCGCTCGAGCCAGCGCATGCCGGCGACGACGATGATGTTGATGACGATGTAGATCAGCGTGGCACCGGTAAAAGCCTCGAACACCTGGAAGGAAAATTCCGACATCGAACGCGCTGCAGCGGTGAGCTCAATGAGGCCGATGGTCAGCGCGACGGAGGAATTCTTGATGATGTTGAGAAATTCCGAGCTCAGCGGCGGCAGGATGATGCGGAATGCCATCGGCAGCAGCACGCAGCGGTAGGTCTGCGGCAAAGTAAGGCCCATCGCGAGGCCCGCCATGCGCTGCCCGCTGCGCAGGCTGAGAATTCCGGCCTTCACCTGCTCGGCGACGCGTGCCGAGGTGTAGAGGCCGAGGCAAATCACGGCGTTGTAGAACGAGGCGTTGGATGACTGCTTGAGCCAGTCGCCGATCGCCTGCGGCATGAGTTCCGGCAACACGAAGTACCAGAGGAACATCTGCACCAGCAGCGGTATGTTGCGGAACAGCTCGACATAGGCATTGCCGAGCCGCACCAGGCACGGGACCGGTGAGGTGCGGATCACGCCCACAATCGCGCCGGCCGACAGCGCGATCGCCCAGGCGAGCAGGGCGGTGGCAATCGTCCAGCCGGCGCCGAACAGCAGAAGCTGCAGGTAGGTGTGGGTACCGTCCGGGGACAGCTGGAAAAAGATTCCCCAGTTCCACTTGTAGCTCATGCGAGCCTGCGTCCCCTCAAACGCAATGCGGCGCGGCTTTGAGGCCGCGCCGCGAAGTCTACCGTTTATCCGGAGACTATTGATAGTCCTTCGGATCGCCGCTGTCGGTCGGCTTGGCGACGACCTTCTTGAACGATGCGCCCATCGGCAGGTTGAGATTGACGCCCTTGGGCGGGATCGGCTTGAGGAACCACTTGTCGTAGATCTTGTTGATCTCGCCGCTCTTGTAGATGCCGGTCATGGCGTCATCGACCACTTTCTTGAAGGCCGGGTCGTCTTTGCGCAGCATGATGCCGTAAGGCTCGACCGAAAGCGCATCGGCGGAAATCACGTAGTCCTTCGGCGCCTTCGAGCTCGCGACCAGGCTGTAGAGCAGGATGTCGTCCATCACGAATGCTGCGGCGCGGCCTGTCTCGACCATCAGGAAGGCCTCCGCGTGATCTTTGGCCGGCAGGATCGTGAGCCCGAGATTGCGCTCGGTGTTCAGCTCGGTGATCTGCTTGATGTTGGTGGTGCCGGACGTCGACACGACAGTCTTACCCTTGAGGTCCTCGAGCTTGTTGAGCTTTGCCGCCTTCTTCGACACAAAGCGGTTGGCCGTGACGAAGTGCGTGATCGTGAACGAGACCTGCTTTTGCCGCTCGAGATTGTTGGTGGTTGAACCGCATTCGAGGTCGACGGTACCGTTCGCGATCAGCGGAATACGTGTCGCCGAGGTCACCGGCTGCAGCTTCACGTCGAGCTTGGCGAGCTTGAGGTTCGCCTTCACCGCGTCGACGATCTTGTAGCAGAGGTCCATGGCGTAGCCGACGACCTGCTGCTTGTCGTCGTAGTAGGAAAACGGAATCGAGGATTCCCGATGGCCGATCGTGATCGTGCCGGTGTCCTTGATCTTCTTGAGCGTGCCTTCCTGCGCGGCCGCGGTGCCCGCAAAAAGTCCGATGGCCGCTATCGCCGTAAACATCGCCTTTAGACGCATCGAAACCCCCGTAAAACTCATGTCCGTTGGGTGGTCCGGCGCGTGGCGCCGGAAGGTGGCTGGAATGGACCTTATCACAGGCCCGGAATACCCGCCTACATGTGCCCGGCCCCGATGAATATCGGCTGTTTGGGGGATAGGACGACGTTACCCAAGAATATTCGGCAGCCAGGTCGCAATCGCCGGAAACGCTATGATGACCAACAGCAGCGCGATGCTCATTGCGATGTAGGGCACGACCGCGCGGAATATATGGGCCATGGTCACCTGCGGTGGGGCGACGCCCTTCATGGTCATCAACAGAAGCCCATGGGGTGGCAGCAGCAGGCCAAGCTGCATGCAGATCAGATAGAGCACGCCGAACCAGATCAGGTCGATGTCGAGCCGCTGCACAATCGGCATATAGACCGGCAATGTAATCAGCATCATGCTGACCTGGTCGACGAAAATTCCCAGAAAGATCAGCAACGTCATCATCCCGGCGAGGATCGCCAGCGTCGAAAGCCCGTGCCCGAGAATCGCGGTGACAATGCCTTGTGTCGCGCCGGAAAAGCTCAGGATCTGCGAGAAGGTAATGGCGCCAAGGATGATGAAGAGGATCATGCCGGAGATGGCGACCGTGCCGCGCAAGGCCTGCATCAGGTTCTGGAAGCTGAGCACGCGGTAGATCGCAGCGAGGGCCATGGTCGCCAGCGCGCCGAGAGCCGCCGATTCCGTCGGGGTGGCAATGCCCGCCGACATTGCGCCGATAACGACAACGAAAATCGAGGCAAGCGGCAGGACGTAAAGAACGAGAAGCTCATAGCGCGCCCACCCCGTCTTGCTTTCAATCGGGGTTGCCGGCGCAAGGTCCGGCCGCGTCCGCGCGCGGACGACGATGTAGCCCACAAAGGCGACACTGAGCATCAGGCCGGGGACAACGCCGCCGATCAGCAGCTTGGAGATCGAAATGCCCGACAGGCTGCCGAGCAAAACGGTCAGCGCCGAGGGCGGAATGAGCATGTCGACAGCCCCGATTGCCATGATCGGGCCGGTCGCAAGAACCGGGCTATAGCCGCGCGACAGCATGACAGGCAGCATCAGCGAGCCGAGCATGGCGGTGGTCGCGATCGTCGATCCGGAAATCGCCGAAAAGATTGTCCCGGCAACGACCGCGACGACGGCGAGACGGCCCGGCACCTGACGGATCAGCCGCTCCACGCCATCGATGACTTTCAGCGCAAGGCCGGTATGGAAGAGCACTTCACCCATCAAAATGAAAAGCGGGATCGGCGTCAGCGAGAAGTTGATCACGGCCGCTACGCTGTTGCGCGCAACCTGATGCAGGCCCGCATCGCCGCCGAGAAAAAGAAAGGCCCCGATCAGGTTGATCGCGATAAAGGAAATTGCGACCGGCATGCCGGCAAACAGCAAGGCCGTCGAGCCGCCGAGAAGAAGGAGCGAGGCCATCTGCCAGGACATTGATGGCTCCCGGCTGTCACGCCGCCGAGACGGCGTCGTCCCGCAAGCCGACTTCGGCGGACGCCAGCCGATGCATGCGGAAGATGAACTCGATCGCGAGCAATGCGAATCCGATCGGCAGCGGCGCCAATGACCACCATTCCGGCGTGACCAAAGTCTTGATGTTGATCGAGCCAGCGCTGAAGCTCGCCGTCGTAATAAGCAACCCGTACCAGACGAAATAGAGGCAGCACAAAAAACCCACGATGTCGCCAAGCCATTCCAGCAGCCAGGCCACGCGGACGGGCAGGGTACGCAGGATAATGTCGACGCGGATGTGCTGGCCCTGGCGCAACAGCCACGGCGCGGCGAGCAGCGTCATCAGATAAAGAATGTCTTCCGAGATCTCATTGCTGACCGGCACGCCGCCGCCGCCGACATTGCGCGACACGACGTCGGCACCGATCATCACGGTCATGAGCAGCAGAAGAAAGCACGCCGCGACAACGAGTGCATCCAGCAGGCGCCCATACCATTCGGACAGTCGCGCCATGCTCGAGCTCACCCGGAGGACAGACGGTGCTTATTTCTTCGAGAAGAATTCCCTGATCTTCGGGCCGTGTTCGGGACTCTGCTTGATGATCCCCTCCCAGCCGGCCTGGTACGCTTTCGCGCGATAGGCCTGGGCGTCGGCGCCATCGAACTTGATGGTCTGGATGCCGGCGTCGGCCTGACGTTTCGTGTCCTTGGCGTTTTCGGCGGCGAATTCGGCCCAGGCCTCCGACTCCCCGAGATCGGCCGCCTTGCGCAGCACGGCTTTCTGGGCGTCGTTCAGCTTGTCCCAAGCCGTCTTGTTGACGAGGACCGATACTTCAGCAGTGTAGAAGCCGGGGTCGACGCGATATTTCGTCTTCTCATGCCAACCGAGATCAAAGATGCCGGTGATCGGCCAGCCATAGCCGTCGACCACGCCGCGCTCGAGCGACGTATAGACTTCGCCCGGCGGCGTTTGCACGACGGTGGCGCCGAGCGCCTGGAAAAAGTCGCGGTAGACCGGCGTGATGCGGATCTTCAGACCGGTGAGGTCAGGTTTTGAAATCGGTTTGGTCAGGTAAAGATGGAAGGGATTGTTGTCGACCAGCCGCGCGAGAAAGATGGCATTCATCTTCTCCGCGTAGAGCTTGGCCATGTAGTCGTAGCCACCGTTCTTGCGCAGTTCCGACATCGGTTTCTCGGTGAGCTTCCACGCATCGCCTTCCGGCATGACGTTGGTGGTGAAGGCGCCCGTGGTGTTTGCAATATCAATGACGCCGCTCTGCAGCGCCTTGCCGACCTCGAAGGGCGGCATCGCCTTCGGCCCGCCGATATAGTTGATCTGGATCTTGCCCTTGCCTTCGGCGTTGACGCGTTCGATGAATTTCTCGAAGCCGCGCGAATAGGTCGTTTTCTCGGCAAAAGCCGTCACGGCGCGAAGCGTCACTTCCTGAGCGACGGCCGACGAACAGACAAAAGTTGCCGCAATAAATCCGAGTGCAAATTTTTTGCACATGGTGAGGTTCCTCCCCCTGCCGAGTCTGAGCGCCCGGTCGTTTGTCAT
>DASSRJ010000153.1:0-8896 GCA_035701845.1 Pseudolabrys sp.
ACTCGAAGCAGAGCGAGCGGCGGGCACATAAGGACTTCGACAAGCCTCGATGTCGCGAGGCGTCGAGGCCCGCGGGTCCAATTGGACCCCTGGCGTCCCGCGCGCCCTTCGGTTCTTTCCGGGCGAAGCGGATCTTCCTCAGGACGACGGCGTACCCGGCGCCGCAAAGAAACAGGGCGGCGGAGCTATGTCCGGGGCTGTTTGACAAGTGAATCGTCCATCCGGTCATTCCGGGGCGCGAGCCATAGCGCGTTGAAGACGCGCGTAAACGCGCTTATGGCGAGCGAACCCGCCTGCGGGCCGAAGCGTCAAGCGGCGAGCGTAAAGCCTATAAACCTTCGGCGGGTCCGGCGCGAAAGCGCCGTCCCGGAATGAGATGGTTAACAATCTGCTGCCGCATTTTGAATCAGCACGCATTTGCGACACGTATGCGACAGCCCGCATGATACCGGCGCATGGAACGTATGTTTCGCTGCGTCTACTGGATGCCGCCGAACGGGCCTATCTACAACGCAACAACAAGAAGAAACGGGAAACGCCTGTGGAGTCGTCGAACCCAATTAAGGGAGATGATCCATGGCTGACGTCCCGTATACGGCCGCAACGCGCGAGCTCGTCACGGACAAACCGGAACGGAACCGCACCGGCTTCTTCCGCCGGCTCGCGAACGCGATCTTCGTATCGCGTCAGCGCCTGGTCGAGCGCGAGATCACCCGCTACCTGCAGAACAGCAGGTTCACCGACGAGACCGAGCGCGAGATCGAGCGGCGCTTCTTCTCGACGCGCTGACGTCCGCAACAGACAGATTTAAGGAGAACGACAGAAATGACCACACTGCCAATCCGAGCACCGATCGTGCCATCGTTTGCCGGCCTCGCGCGGGTGATTTCCTGCATCAATATTGCAATTGAAGTTTTTGCCGAAGCCCAGCAGCAGGCCGCTGCTGCGCACAAGCGGTTTCCCTTCGCCGAGTGGTGAGCGGGAGGCGCTATTTTCCCTCAACGACGCGCATATCGCGCTCGACGTTGCCCGTGCCGAGCGCCTTGAGCGCTTCCCTGTAGGCCGGCGTATCGTGACAGGCGAGCGCCTTGTCGAGGCTGTCGAACTCGATCAGCACAACTCTTTGGTCGAGGCCGGCCTCATAGGTTTTCGCGGGATTGTTGAGCGCCAGAAAACGCCCGCCGGATGACTCGATCGCCGGCAGCGCGATCTCGGCATAGGCCTTCCAGGCGTCCGGATTCGTGATCGAGCGATAGGTCACCACCCAATAGGCCTTCGGCATGTCGCGCTCTCCGTGTCGCTGTGTCGCGGCGGAGGCTACGGTGCAATCGCACTGCGCAGCAAGGCCCGCGCATCGCCGGTGCCGTCGAGCGGGCGCAGCGTGCGCCTGACGACCTTCCAGCCGTCCTTGCCGCGCTTGAGTTCCCAGCGGTTTGCGCCGACGCGGTGGATGCGGAAGCCGGTCGTGCTCCCGTGTCCCGGGACTTCGCGCGGCGCGGCCTGCCGGTCGGGCGTGATGATCTGCAGATAGGAAATGGCAACCGCGCTGTCGCCGTTAAGCTCGACGCGCGGCAGCCCGGCGAAGTGGCAAAGGCCTCCGGCAATCGCCGCCTGGTGCTCGGGCGTCTTCACCAACATCCCGATCGTGTCGTTGCCGTGCGCGCTTTTGCCGCCGCCGAGATCCATCTCGCCGTCGGCGGCGAACGCCTCGCGATAGTAGCGATCGGTCCCGGTATCGGCGGCGGGCGGATGACTGGCGATGAGATCAAAGATGGCAAGCCTGTCTTCGACCGCGCGCACGCGGTCTTCCAGCAATTTGCTCATTTGGGGCCTCCTGCCCACGCTTGGGGTCAAAAACGCTGCCTTTGGCGGTATCTCAGCACGGAACGATGCCATTCGTGACGAAACTAGCGGGGGATCAAAGCTGCTGCGGTCACAAAGTTGCCCGAGTTTCACATGAAAAGCCGCACTTCCCCCACAACGCGTAGAAACTGCAACATCGGAGCCGACATGATTCGCACTCTCAGCCTGACAACGATTCTGGTCGCGCTTGCCGCCGCCGTTTCGCCGGCGTCGGCGCAGAAGCTGCGTCTCGCGCACGATCCCAATGGCAATCTCGATTCAATGATCGCCCGTCACGCCGCGGCGAACAACGTTCCCGAGGATCTGGTGCGGCGCGTCATCAAGCGTGAGAGCGGCGGCCGTCCGCATGTCGTCAGCGCGGGCAATTACGGCCTGATGCAGATCAAGCTGCCGACCGCGCGGGCCATGGGCTATACGGGCACCGCTGCCGGCCTGCTCGATGCCGACACCAACATGACTTATGCGGTGAAGTATCTTGCCGGTGCCTATCGCGTGGCCGGCGGAAATGCCGATCGCGCGGTGCATTACTACGCCGCCGGATATTATTATGCCGCCAAAGCCAAAGGCATGAAGATCGGCCAGCCGGATCAGACGCAGGCGTCACTGGCTTCGACGGTGAACGAGGTCAAGTTCGGCTCGCAGGAGAAATTCAGCAGCGCTCGCACGCACGCCGTCAGTGTCGCGTCGTCCTCGAGCCTGTACAGCGGCCGTCTCGATTATTATTGAGCGATCGTCGCGATCAGTACAAATGCTGGCGCAGCATCGGGTAGGGCTCGGTCGGCGCCTGCAGGTGGTATTGATTTTGGATTGATTGGGCGGCGTAGCCCGGCTGCTGATATTGGTTTTGCGCCGACTGCGCGCCGTAGCCTTGCGCAGCCTGCTGGCTGCCGGGAGCTTGCGGATAGCGATACTGCGCACCGCCGAACAACGCTTCGAAAAGATTGAATGGACGTTGCGGCACGCTGGCCGCTTTGGCGCGGCGCGGCCGGTGCGCGCGCCGCCTGACGTCACGTTGCTGCGGCTTCGCTTGCTCCTTGACCTGTTCCGGTTTGCCGTCGGTTGAACTCGTCTCCGGCGGCGCCGCTGGCAATTCCGGCGCGGACACTTCCCCGCTCTCCACGGGAATGCTCACGTTCGGCATCTCGGTCGCGGCCGGCTCACCGGGTTCGGGGTCGGCCTCGGTGCGGTCGGCCGGAAGCCCGGCGATCTTCGGCGCTTCCGCCGCCGGCTCAGCCGGCACGGGCTCGATCGCGACAGGCTCAGCGGGCGCGGTCCGTGTCGGCGTGTCGGGCAAATCGCGCAGGCGGTTGAGCTCGTCGGCACGCTTGAGCGCCGCGCGTATCAGAAACTGCCGCGTCTCCGGGTGATGGCCGACGTCAAGGAGCACGCCGCGCGCCGGCGCCATCGCGGTGTTCAATGGTGCACGCGGGCCGTCAGGCGGGCTGAGCGCCAGGACCAGGATAAAGATGGCGAGGAGTACGCCGCCCACTGGAAGAATACGGAGAATCGGCAGCATCGTACCGTGCTTAACTGAGTCGGGAACATTACCAAAGCCGGTTCCCGGGCCCGCCCGCAGCACGCCGGCGCCTGAGGTATTTTTGCCACGGCGCCGCCCTCCGGCGTCCCGGCAGCCCGTGACAGGGGGAATCCGCATTGCTAGGAAGCGGTTCCGAAAAAAACGCCGCGGGGAAACGTCATGATGAAGAAGCCGAACTGCCCGGTCATCGCCATCGAAGAACACTATTGGGATCCGGAGCTTGCCAGGCATTTTACCGGTCCGGAGGCGGGCCGGGGCAACGAGACCGACCAGCGGCTTTTCGACCTCGGCAGCCTGCGGCTCAAGGAAATGGACGAGGCCGGCATCGACGTCCAGGTGCTCTCGCACGGTGCACCCTCGACCCAGAAACTCGGCGCCGACATCGCGGCCGACCTGACGCGCCAGGTGAACGACCGGCTTGCCAAGGTCTGCGCCGCCAACCCGAAGCGGTTCGCGGCCTTTGCCGCGCTGCCGACCGTGGACCCCAAGGCTGCGGCCGACGAGCTCGAGCGCACCGTCACCAAGCTCGGCTTCAAGGGGGCGATGCTGCACGGTATGTCGAACGGCGAGTTTCTCGACCTGAAGAAATTCTGGCCGATCTATGAGCGCGCCGAGAAGCTCGACGTGCCGATCTATTTCCACCCGTCGCTGCCGCACGCGAAGGTGACGGAAATCTACTACCAGGATTATGCCAAGGACTTCCCGCTGGTGGTGCGCCCGGCCTGGGGCTACACGGTCGAGACAGCGACGCAGGCGATCCGCCTCGTGCTGTCCGGTGTTTTCGATACGCACCCCAACCTGAAGATCATTCTCGGTCATTTCGGCGAGACGCTGCCGTTTTTGCTGTGGCGCATCGATTCATCGCTCAAGCGGCCCGGTCAGAAGGCGATGAGCTTCCGCGATATCTTCTGCAAGAACTTCTATGTCACGACCAGCGGCTTCTTTTCCGACCCGGCGTTGATCTGCTGCATGCTGGAGATGGGCGTGGACCATATCCTGTTCGCCGTCGACTGGCCGTTCGTGATGAATCCGCCGGCGGTCGACTGGATGCAGAACGTGTCGATATCGGATTCCGACAAGGTGAAGATCCTGAGCGGAAACGCGCAGCGCCTGCTGAAGATGTGATCAGGCGATCGGGTGCCGGCGATAGTAGTCCGCGTCGGCGGCGGACTGCTTCCACTCGCTGTTGCCGCGCCATTCGGCATGGTGCGCCCGCATGTCGGCGCCGTAACGCACCCGGAACAGCAAAGTGCGCGCCGGGCCGTTCGCATATTCGTGCACCTCGCCGGGCGGGTGCACGATAAATGCACCCGGGGTCACGGCAACGGTCTGCTCCGGCGTGCGCATCGTGCCGCCGCCGGAGAAGCAGAAATAGATTTCGGTTGCCTCGGGATGGCAGTGGTAGGGGCTGATCTGGCCGGGCTCCCAGCAGGCGACCGTCACGTCGCCGTCGGCCACCTTGCCGAGGATTTTCTCAACATGGTGCCTGGGATTCCACTGCTGCTCGCGTTCCAGACTGAAGACATGCATGGCATTGGCGCTCCGCCGGATGGCCATAAAGCCTAGCAGGAGAGGGCGGCGTTGCGCATCGGCCACGCGCGTTGATAGAAAGGCCGCACGGGCCCGTAGCTCAACTGGTTAGAGCCGACCGCTCATAACGGTCTGGTTGGAGGTTCGAGTCCTCCCGGGCCCACCACGCAGTTCTGCGTGCGCGGGGATTTCCTGACAGCAGCCGAAAATGCGGCTAATGGGCGGATTTTTTATTCGCGTAGCTGTCTCTGTAGAGACCGGCGACCCCAATCAGGCGCACCGCAAGTGTCCGCTTCAGACGCAAAGGACATCACAATTGCACCGTTTTTGGGAGCTCTGTAGTCCTTCTCGCACAATAAAATCGTAGGATGCGCTCCGCAGTAGGACGACGGAGTGCGATAAACTCAGCCTTCACCTGCGATAAATCGTCGTGGATAACTTCTCCACTTGACAGGCGCGATCGATAGATAGCGTCCACAGTCGGCAAGTGGAAGCCGATTGCCTTAAGAATTACAGCTACCGGGCTCGACCACATGCTCATAAACAACCGTTCGATTTCAAGCGTTGAAAGACCCGACAACCGTGCAATGGACACGACGATCTCTTCGAGTTTCTTTGCTTTCGCAAACTCGCTCACGACTGCTTCGTTTAGTGTCTTCGAGCTAACGACAAGCTCAGCCGTCCGGTAATCCCTGGATAACCCTTCTGCCTTCGTCGGATCGGGCCGCGCATTTTCCGGCAAGATTTTTTCGATGATTTCGCCCAGTTCGGGAGCGTCCTTCATCAGTCTTTGCCGAACGATTTCCGAAGCCTTCGATATGAGTTCTCGAAGGTGATGCTCTGGAATGTCAATCCTCCGCGCCACGCGCTCAGATAACCAATCATCATCGGCACTTTTCTTGACCAGTATCCCGAAACCGAGATCAGAGATTGCTGCGCCCGGATTGCTGGCCAGAGTACGCAGCACCCCAATATTGCCTTTAGTCACCAACTGATCGCTGACCCGGCTGCTAAGCTTATTGCGGGTGGCAATGGCTAGTAGATGTTCCTGTCCCTTAAGTGTTATGCAAAGTGTAAGAATGTCATCGTCCAATGTATTGGACTGCGAAAGAACTGGCTCTGCTACCTCAATCGCATCGTCAAGTGCGAGTGTCCGGATCGTATTGACAGGCACCTCATCAACAGGGGCAAGCCGCCGGGCCAGTTCAGCGCGGGCGCCGACTTCCACAGCGGCTGTGAGCACCTTTAAAATTCCGTCGTACAATTCCAGCTGATCGGCAGAATAGTGCCCGGCATTTAGTAGAAATAGATCGGTCACTCGACGCAACATCGTTCCTGTGTCGACAGACCGAGTCGCGAGGGCATCCTCAAGATCGGAAATGAGAGTTTGTGCGAGCACGGGTAAATCGTGTTTGGTTCGGATACGGACCGGGACCGTATAAAACACGCGTAAACACTACCGTAACGTGAAGAGCTAATGAATTATTAATTCGCAGGCAGACTCTGGACTTTAAAAAGTGGGCACACAAAAGGCCGGGTCGAAAGCGACTGTATGCGCCACACCAGGAACCTCAATATGTTGTGACGGTGCGGTCCGACTTGGTGCTCCGCCCAATGCCGCCAAAGCGCGGGCTGCAAATGACGACACGTGCGGCGCTTGATCCAAATCAAGTAACTGCAGCGCGCGCCGTGTAATCCTGTTTGTAAGATCGCATAAGGGAACAGATCCGTCTTATCGAAAGGGTTACACAATGCTTCACAGCGATTCATATTGTGCCCTTCGCACCTTCGTGCAGAACCGCGTTGCGGGAATCGGCAAGCTGTTCGCCCAATCGACATTGGACTTTCAGTGCGGGGATTGTGAGCGAAACGCTCGCTGCGGCTTGCCGCCGCATAGCGATTGCGAATTCAGATATTTGCGTCTGGCTCGAGACGATGTCCATCGTCCGCGTCGCCCCAGTCGCATCTGGCTGGACTGATGCGAAAGGTTCGGAACAGACGTGCGCATCAAACGTTTCAGCAAGCAATACTGTGTGGCGTTCGTCATCTGTTATCTGAGCTGTAGCGCAAACGCCTACGCACAGATGGATCCCAGACAACAACGGGGATTGCTTTTTGCAACGGCAAATTGCGCGAAATGCCATTCGATCGACAAGATAACGGCAAGTCCGCTCAGGCAGGCCCCGCCGTTTCGGGAGCTTCACAAACGCTATCCGGTCGAATCACTTGAAGAAGCGCTCGGCGAAGGCATTGTCACCGGCCACCAGAATATGCCCGAGTTCCGGCTGGATCCCGGTCAAGTCGGTGATTTGATCAGCTACCTCAAATGGCTCGAACGTTAGGCGAGGATGTCATGCGCCGACTTGCCCTGTCTCTTTTGTTGCTGGCGGCCTCTGTGGAAGCAGGTGCATACGCTGCCGACGCATTCAAAGGAGAAGCACTCGCCAAGCGCTGGTGCGCGACCTGCCACATTGTGGCCTCTGACCAGCAACGGGGTACGACACAGGCACCGCCATTCTCGGCCGTCGCCAGCAAGCCGGACTTCAATGAGAGGACGCTTGCATATTTTCTTTTGACGCCTCATCCGCGTATGCCGGACATGAATTTGACACGCAACGAAGCGGCCGATCTCGCGGCATATATCAAAACGCAAAAGTAGCATCGCCCGGCTTCCACCTGACTCGCGTCGGCTTTGATCTGGGTCAAGGCAGGGCTCCTGCATCGCTTCCAACGCTTAACGACGAGCAAAAGGCCCGCGTCAATACAAGTGGCCCGCGCCATTGGGGCTGGCACGGCTGATCGCGTGGCGGCTGAACCGGCGATTTTTGATCTTAATCAAGGAAGGCGCGGGGTCCCCCGCCATAAATGGCCGGCGGGCCGCGAAATTTTTCCTCCAGCCCAACCAAGAACGGACGGAAAGCATGGCGAACGCATTTGCCCACCGGAAAGCGATGTCGATCGGGGAGGGTGGGTCAGCACTTGCATTTGCAGCCCTCGCCGTTTTGTCGATCGTCATTGCGGCCAAAGCATATACGCCGGAATATGCGTTCCACGCCTACCTGTTCGGCGCGGCCAGCGTTGCGGCGGTATTCGCCATCATCAATCGTTACTACGAACGTGCGGTGGAAGCCCCGCCGCTGACGATCGATGGCAAGCCGAATTACAATATGGGTCCGGTCAAGTTCTCCGCGGCTGCTGCCGTATTCTGGGGCATTGCGGGATTCACAGTCGGCCTGATCATCGCACTGCAGCTCGCGTTTCCTGTCCTCAACCTGGATCTGCCGTGGACGACTTTCGGCCGGCTGCGCCCGCTGCATACGTCGGCGGTCATCTTCGCATTTGGCGGCAACGTGCTCATCGCGACGTCGCTCTACGTCGTGCAGCGGACCTGCCGCGCGCGACTCGCGGGCGACATTGCACCGTGGTTCGTCGTGCTTGGCTACAATTTCTTCATCGTCATTGCGGGCACCGGGTATCTCCTTGGGATTACGCAATCCAAGGAATATGCCGAGCCTGAATGGTACGCCGATCTGTTTCTGACGGTTGTGTGGGTTGTCTACTTCCTGGTCTATCTCGGCACGATCATGCGGCGGACCGAGCCGCACATCTACGTGGCAAACTGGTTTTATCTCGCCTTCATCGTCACGATCGCGGTTTTGCATCTCGGCAACAATGCCGCGGTGCCGATCTCCTTTTTCTCGCCGAAGTCCTACATCGTCTGGTCGGGCGTGCAGGATGCGATGGTGCAGTGGTGGTACGGCCATAACGCCGTCGGCTTCTTCCTCACCGCCGGCTTCCTCGCCATCATGTACTACTTCATCCCGAAGCGGGCGGAGCGGCCGGTCTATTCCTACCGGCTGTCGATCATCCACTTCTGGTCGCTGATCTTTCTCTACATCTGGGCAGGCCCACATCATCTGCACTACACGGCGCTGCCGGACTGGGCGCAGACGCTGGGCATGACCT
>DASSRJ010000154.1:0-8663 GCA_035701845.1 Pseudolabrys sp.
CCTTCGCTGCTACTGGGGCACGGATCCTGAGTCAGGCCGTCAAGGAACTTGCTGCAATGCCCAGGGGAAGTCGCGCAATTGTCAGTATCTGCGCCGACGGTGGATTGGGGACCGTAGCCTTGCTGGAACACTGACGAGGGCTCGGGATGTAGCTTTGGTCTATGGTGCGCGTACCAAGCTAAGATGTTGGCCGGCTTGAGGGTAGCGTTGACGTCCTCAAGCACGTGGGTTTTTGGATTTTGGGGCTCCTCGCCGCGATCGTCGGCGGCGGGATCGCGTTTTATATACAACTCGGAGACGTTAAACCCGACGTCGCCGTTATCAAAAAAGATGTCACCGGTATTTCCGACCGACTGGCCAAACTCGAGAAGCAAGTTACCGACATTCGAAGCGGCCAAGGGATGACGGTCGCGACCTTGTCGCGAATCGAAGCGAAGCTACAACAATCTCCGCCCGCGCCGCAGCCGAACCCATCGGCGTCAGTATTGGCGTTGACCCCTGAAGAAGCCAAATCGATCCGGGCATCGCTAAAATTTGTGCCTGACGTCCAGCGGGCACCAAGTTCCGACTGCAATGCTATAAAACTGCTACTGAATTGCACTCACCTCGGCGCTCGAATACGACGATCTAGGTTCATCGAACCTGAAGATCACTACCCAAACCGATCTGCAGATGCCGGAATAAATATATGGTGGGCGCGACAGGGATCGAACCTGTGACCCCTACCATGTCAAGGTAGTGCTCTTCCGCTGAGCTACGCGCCCGTTGCCCAGACTTGGGCCGGATTGATCTATCGGCTCCAAACCTGCGAGGCAAGACCACGAAAAACCGCTAGGCGGCCAGCATTTTCTGCACTTCCGTGACCAGCTCGCGCAGGTGCACGGGCTTCGACAGGACCTTGGCCTGCCTGGGCGCGTTGGAATCCGGATTGAGCGCCACGGCGGCAAAGCCCGTGATGAACATGATCTTGATGTCGGGATCGAGCTCGGCCGCCCTGCGGGCAAGCTCGATGCCATCCATTTCCGGCATCACGATATCGGTGAGCAGGAGCTCGAACGGTTCCTCGCGCAGCCTGTGGTAGGCGGAAAGACCGTTGTCGTAAGAGGTCACCTCAAATCCTGCATTCTGCAACGCCTTCACCAGAAAGCGGCGCATATCGGTATCGTCTTCCGCAAGCAGGATTTTGGACATACCCACGATACACCCCATCTCCGGCCCTATGGCCGCCTCAGCTGCCTGATTAAGACTTATGCCCGGTAAATAACGAGTGAACCGAAAGCATCTCTTGGCTTTGTGTCCCAGCCGTGAACAATAGATGGTATAATGGAATGTTAAACTGCCCGGGCGGCGGTCGCCTAAGGTCCAGGGGATACGGAATCGTCAATGGCGGTCATGCATGAGTGAAATTCGCGACGAGCTCGATCCGCCATTCGAAATACTCGAGCCCCAAACCTGCCAGGGCCCGGTTCTGTTCAACTCCCCCCATAGCGGATCGACCTACCCGCGCGATTTTCTGGCAGCCTGCCGGCTGGACATCGCCACGCTGCGCCGCTCGGAAGACAGCTTCGTCGACGAGCTGGTCACGGGCGTCGTGCACTGCGGCTATCCGATGATGCGCGCGCATTTTCCGCGCTGCTTTGTCGATGTAAATCGCGAGCCCTATGAGCTTGATCCGCGGATGTTCGAAGGCCGCCTGCCGTCCTTCGCCAATACCCGGTCAATGCGTGTAGCCGGAGGCCTTGGAACCGTCGCCAGGGTGGTCGGCGACGCCCAGGAGATCTACGACCAGCGTATCCCGGTCGACGATGCCCTGCAGCGGATCGAAAGCCTGTACAAGCCCTATCACCGGGCTCTGCGCCGCCTTTTCAGCCGCCTGCATCGCGATTTCGGCGCGGCGGTGCTGGTCGATTGCCATTCGATGCCGTCAACAGCCGGTCACAAGGACGAACGGCCGCGGCCGGAATTCGTGCTGGGCGACAGATATGGCACCAGCTGCGTCGGTGTAGTGGCCGAAACCGTTGAGAAGACGCTGCGATCGCTGGGCTATACCGTCAGCCGCAACAAGCCCTATGCGGGCGGCTTTATCACAGAGCATTACGGCAATCCGGCTGCCGGCCTGCATGCGATCCAGCTCGAGATCAACCGGGCCCTGTACATGGATGAGCGGCGCTATCATCGGTCGGCGGCCTTCGATCATTTGGCCGCCGATCTGGAGACCCTGGCGAGGCGGCTCGCCGACATCCCTCTGGAACAATTACGCCCTTACCGGGCCGCTGCCGAATAAGCTAAAAAAAAGGGCCGCTTGCGGATGCGAGCGGCCCAAGTCTAGGGAGGAAACGCCCAAGGAGGGCAGCGGTAGCTCTCGCTACCGCACTGCAATAAGCTACACCGCGGCGCACAAAAATCAAGGTTGGAAGCCCTTTTTCCTATGCTAATACCGCATAGCTGCCGCCCGACAAAACGCCTTCCGGCATGCCTATGCGAAAGTGGAAGGGCCGGAGCGGCATGACGGCGATCGACTTCAGCAGCTTCGTCGATCAGCTCGCCACCGCGTCCGGCGATACCATCCTGCCGTTCTTCCGAACCGCATTGGCAGTCGAGAACAAGAAAACGGGAGGGTTCGACCCGGTTACCGCTGCCGACCGCGCGGCAGAGCAGAGCATGCGTGCGCTCATCCGCAGGCAATTCCCCGATCACGGCATCCTTGGCGAGGAATACGGGTCCGAACGCACCGATGCCGAGTACGTCTGGGTGCTAGACCCAATCGACGGCACCAAGTCATTCATTTCCGGCATGCTGGCCTGGGGCACGCTGATCGGCCTCATGCGTTTTGGCGAGCCGGTCTTCGGCATGATGAGCCAGCCCTATACGCGCGAGCGTTTTTCCGGCGATGGCGGTGCCGCTCATTATCGCGGGCCTGTCGGCAGGCGCGACCTGCATGTGCGGGAGTGCGCGGGCATCGACGAGGTGCTGATGTCGACGACCAGCCCCCGGCTGATGAATCCGCAAGACCGCGAGGCATTCGGCAAGCTCGAGGACAAGGTGAAGCTCTCCCGCTATGGCGGCGACTGCTACGCCTACTGCATGCTGGCTGCGGGGCTGATCGATCTGATCGTCGAGACGGAGATCAAGCCGCACGATATCGTGGCGATCATCCCGATCATCGCCGGCGCCGGCGGCATCATCACGACGTGGGAGAACGGGCCGGCGCAGGCCGGCGGGCGAATTGTCGTCGCCGGCGACAGGCGCGTGCACGCGGCGGCACTGGAGCTCCTGGCTCGGTGACTTCCGCTGCCGCGGGAACGAGCGGAGAATTATGAAGCCGCTACGCTAAAAGCGCGGCGTGCCCGGCACGAAGGCGTCGAAGGCCGCCCAGAACTGCGCGCGGTAGTGGTCCTGCTCCTGCAGGATCTCGTGCCTGGCGCCGGCGAGAATGAGATGCCGGCCCGCCAGCAGATTCCGTCCGAACGTTTCGATGGCCGGCGTCGAAACGACTTCATCACGTCCGGCTGCGACCATCAGGATCGGCTGGCGGATGCTCGCCGCATAGGCGGGGTCGGCGAATTGTTTCATCTGCCGGAGCGCGACGTCGGCCCAGGCCACTGTCGGCGCGCCGAGACCGAGCGCCGGCTCCTGTTCGAGCACCGCCGCATTCCGCGCGTAGCGAACCGGGTCCGACGTGAGAACGTTGCCGATGAAATTTTCGGTGCCGGTGGCGGCGGAGTCGCCGGTCGGAACATAGGCGCCGCCGATTCCCATCAGGCGGATCAGGCGCGCCAGCGGGCCGGCAACCTGCGTGAGACGTCCAGACGGCAGCGCGATCATCGGCGCCGACAACACGACACGCTCGAACCAACGGCTGCCGTCATGGCAGGCCCGGATGGCAACAGCCCCGCCCATGGAATGCGCAAGCGCGAAGATCGGCGGAGGGCAATCCGGCAGCACCACCTGTTCCATCGCCGCTTCGAGGTCGGTGATGTAGTTCGAAAAACTGCGCACATAGCCCTTGTGGCGGTTGGAGAGCGCGCGATCCGAAAGCCCCTGCCCGCGCCAATCGAAGGTCACCACCGCAAAGCCGCGCGCGCGCAGATCGCGCACCGTCTCGAAATATTTCTCGATGAACTCGGCGCGTCCCTGCAGGACGAGCACGGTGCCCTTGCGGCCCGGCGGTGGCGCCCAGCGGGCGAAACGCAAATTCACCCCGTCCGGGGTCTGGATCGCGCCGGTCACCACATCCTCGGGCACCGGGTTGGCAGGAATGGAAACGAGTTTCATGTGGCCGGAAGCTGAGCCGGAGCGGCGCCCGCGCGTTATAGCAGGGCCGTGACCGCGCTCAATTGCGGGTAAAATTTTGGTCAAAAGACCAATATTTCCAGTAATTTGCCTGACCCAACGCCGGGCCTTGCGCGCTCCGAAAACGCTCCCATATCAGGATTGCGCAGGCCTTCGGGCTGCGCACGGTCAGGTCCGGCCATTCGGCGGACCACCGCATGTCGCTCAACAAGGAGGATATGCCATGCGAACTTTCGATCTTGCTCCCCTTTATCGTTCAACCGTCGGCTTCGACCGGCTCTTTTCCATGCTCGATGGATTTGAGTCCGCTCCGGGCTACCCGCCCTACAATATCGAGCGGACCGGTGAGAACGATTACCGCGTCACTGTCGCGGTCGCCGGCTTCGGCGAGAATGAACTCTCGATCGAAGCGAAAGAGAACACCCTGACGATCAAGGGCTCCAAACAGACCAAGGAAGAGGAGAACGGCGAAGTGCTCTATCAGGGCATTGCCGCCCGCGCCTTCGAGCGCGTCTTCCAGCTTGCCGACCATGTGCAGGTCAAGCGCGCGAGCCTCGAGAACGGATTGCTGCACGTCGACCTCGTGCGGGAGATTCCGGAGGCCAAAAAGCCGCGCCAGATCCCGATCGGCAACGGTAAGGCAAAGACCCAGGTCATTGAGACCAAGGCGGCCTGACGTCAGCCTCCATCGAACTGCAGCGCCCCGGACGGTCCGGGGCGCTTTCATTTTGTTCGTTGCGGTTGCCGCTACTTTTTCTGCTGGCCGGCGCCTTCGGGTGGCGCGACCTGGATGATGCGGGCCGCTCGCGTGTAAGGAGGCGTCAGCGTCGCATTCAACGCCGGGGCCATGAGGAGAACGTCGCCGAACTGAGCGTCGGCCACCACCCGAAGCTCAACGCCGGTCGCGTCAAAAGCGTGCAACACATAGTAGGCCCCGCGCCTGACCGGCTCTCCGGTGGGGTCGAGGCCCAGATAGCGCACAGACGCCAGAATGTCGGAAGGAGGCAGAATGCCGATCGACGGCGCCTCGAGATCGCCGGGCGATTGGGCACGCGCCGCGCTGCCCAAAAGAGCTGCCGCCACAATCAATGCCGCCAGCGTTTCCGGACGCAGTCGTCCCCTGCCTTTCATGGGTAACCTCTGTGTATCATCCGCCTCTCCTACGCCAAGGTTAGACGGTTAACGGGGGCGCGTCTTTGGGGGCGCGTCTTGGGGACGCGTCTGGGGGCGCGTCTTGGGGGTCGACGGCGCAATAGCATTGCGCGGATATCGGGGGTCCGGCAGGGGTTCTTGCCGCCCAGCCATTGCGGCCGCAATAAAACGAAAGATTTCGCTCAATCCGGCGTGGACCAGCCTTGTGCGACAGGGCAAAATTTGGCATGGTTCATTAGGACAGTAATGCTGTCCTAATGACTGGCGAGCACGGGTGGCGGCTCTTAGGTCGCAGGGCAGACATCGGTGGCGCCCGAACAGGTGCAGCCACGGGCGGCGACAACGCCGGACAGGCTGCTCCTTCTCGAGATCAGTTACGCGTTGACCGCGTGCGGGCAAGCGCGCGGACGAGGCGGGTACGCCGGAGCGATGACCGCGGCGGCGAGGCAGGATGAGATGAGCGAGCAGAAGCGCAACGCTGCATGTGCCGGACGCGGCTCGACCGCCGATCCCGGCACGCCGTTCGCGCAGGGTCTGTACGATCCGGCGCTCGACAAGGATTCGTGCGGCGTCGGCTTCATCGCGGACATCAAGGGCCGCAAGTCGCACCAACTCATCGAAGACGGCTTGCGCATTCTTTGCAATCTCGAGCACCGCGGCGCGGTCGGCGCCGATCCGCGCATGGGCGATGGCGCCGGCATCCTGGTGCAGATCCCGCACAAATTTTTTGCGAAGAAAACCGCCGAGATTGGATTCAAGCTCCCGGCCGCCGGCGAATACGCCGTCGGCTATCTGTTCATGCCGCAGGATCCGAACTGGCGGCAGATCATCCGCGACATCTACTCTGAGGTCATCGCGCGCGAGAAGCTCACGCTGCTCGGCTGGCGCGACGTGCCGACCGACAATTCGACACTCGGTGAATCGGTCAAGCCGACCGAGCCGAAGCACATGCAGGTGTTCATCGGCCGCGGCAAGAAGAAGATATCGGAGGATGAGTTCGAGCGGCGGCTCTACATCCTGCGCAAGTCGATCTCGAATGCGATCTATCGCCGGCGCGAACGCCGCACGTCCGGTTACTACCCGGTGTCGATCTCGTGCCGCACGGTGATCTACAAGGGAATGTTCCTCGCCGACCAGCTCGGCACCTATTATCCCGATCTGCACGATCCGGATTTCGAGAGCGCGCTCGCGCTGGTGCACCAGCGCTTCTCAACGAACACGTTCCCGACATGGTCGCTGGCGCATCCGTACCGCTACATCGCGCATAACGGCGAAATCAACACGCTGCGCGGCAACGTCAACTGGATGGCGGCACGGCAGGCGTCCGTTTCCTCGCCGCTGTTCGGCAAGGACATCAACAAGCTGTGGCCGATCTCCTACGAGGGCCAGTCCGACACCGCCTGCTTCGACAACGCGCTCGAATTTCTCACGCAGGGCGGCTACTCGCTCGCGCACGCGATGATGATGATGATTCCGGAAGCCTGGGCGGGCAATCCGCTCATGGATGAAGAGCGCCGCGCGTTCTACGAGTATAACGCCGCCTTGATGGAGCCGTGGGACGGCCCCGCAGCGATTGCCTTCACCAACGGCCGGCAGATCGGCGCCACGCTTGACCGCAACGGCCTGCGCCCGGCGCGCTACCTGCTCACGCGCGACGACCGCATCGTGATGGCGTCCGAGATGGGCGTGTTGCCGATCCCGGAGAAGGACATCATCAAGAAGTGGCGGCTGCAGCCGGGCAAGATGCTGCTGGTCGACCTCGACGAAAGCCGGCTCATTCCCGATGAGGAACTGAAGGCAACGCTCGCCAGGAGCCATCCCTACAAAGAGTGGCTGGCGAATACCCAGATCGTCCTGGAAGACCTTCCGGGCACGGCCAACGTGGCGCCGATTTCGAACCTGTCGCTGCTCGATCGCCAGCAGGCTTTCGGCTACACGCAGGAAGACATCAAGTTCCTGATGGCGCCCATGGCGACCACCGGCGAGGAAGCGGTCGGCTCGATGGGCAACGACACGCCGATTTCGGCACTGTCCGACAGGCCGAAATCGTTGTTCACCTATTTCAAGCAGAACTTCGCGCAGGTCACCAACCCGCCGATCGACCCGATCCGCGAGGAGCTGGTGATGAGCCTTGTCTCGATCATCGGACCGCGGCCGAACATCTTCGATCTCGAAGGCACCTCGAAGACCAAGCGGCTCGAGGTGCGCCAGCCGATCCTCACCAACGACGATCTCGAGAAGATCCGCTCGATCTCGGAAATGAGCGGCGATCATTTCAAGTCGCGCACTTTCGACATCACGTTCCCGTCGGAGCATGGCGCCGACGGCATGGGCTGGGCGATCGACGAGCTCTGCGAGCGCGCCGAAGAGGAAGTGCGCAACGGCTGTAACATCATCATCCTGTCGGACCGCAAGGCCGGCGCCGATCGTATCCCGATTCCGGCACTGCTCGCCTGCGCCGCCGTGCATCATCACCTGATCCGCAACGGCCTGCGCACGTCCGTTGGCATGGTGCTGGAGACCGGCGAGCCGCGCGAGGTGCATCATTTCGCCTGTCTTGCGGGCTACGGGGCCGAAGCGATCAATCCGTACCTCGCCTTCGAGACGCTGACCGCGATAAAGGACGATCTGCCCGGCAAGCCGACCGACGACAAGGAAGTCGTCAAGAAATACATCAAGGCGATCGGCAAAGGCCTGCTCAAGGTGATGTCCAAGATGGGCATCTCCACCTATCAGTCGTATTGCGGCGCGCAGATTTTCGACGCCGTCGGCCTGCGCCAGGATTTCGTCGACAAGTACTTCACCGGCACGCACACGCGCATCGAAGGTGTCGGACTTGCGGAAATTGCCGAGGAAGCCGTCCGCCGGCACCGCGATGCCTTCAGCGACGCGCCGATCTACCGCGCGATGCTCGACGTGGGCGGCGACTACGCGGTGCGCGTACGCGGTGAGGATCACGTCTGGAACGCAGAAACAGTGTCGCGGCTGCAGCACGCCGTGCGCGGCAATTCACAGGATCACTACCGCGCCTTCGCGCAGCTCGTGAACGAGCAGAGCGAACGGCTGCTGACCATCCGCGGCATGTTCCGCCTCAGGAAAGCCGAAGAAGACGGCCGCAAGCCTGTGGCTTTGGAGGAGATCGAGCCGGCCAGGAACATCGTGCGGCGCTTCTCGACCGGCGCCATGTCGTTCGGCTCGATCTCGCGCGAGGCGCACAC
>DASSRJ010000155.1:0-5644 GCA_035701845.1 Pseudolabrys sp.
TCGAGCGGCGTGAACAGATAGCTGCCGAGCAGATTGTCGCCTTCGAGATTCGAGGCATAGATGCGCCAGTAGTCGAGCACCTTCTGCGTGTAGCCGGCGCGGTTGCGTTCCCATTCCTGCGGCGAGCCGTCCACCGAATAGGGCGCGAACGGCCACCAGAATGCGATGTGCCTGCCCGCAGGCGCGTAGCTCGGGTCGAACTGGCTGTTGCAGGCGCCATTGCCCATCAGGACGCGCGGGAATTTCTTCGCGGCGCAATCGTCGAAGCAGCTTGCGACGTCTTCGATATGATCCATTCCGAAGAAGATGTTGTAGGCGCGTGAGACGTCGGGGTCGAAGGCGGCGGCACGGTAGGCCGGCGGATCCTTGAGCGCCAGGTGCAGCGTGACGAGGCTGTGGTTGCCCCAGTGCCAGGCTTTCGCCTTCTCGCGCACCGGTTCGGGGAACAGCTCCTCGCCCGCCATCTGCACGGTGGTTGGAAAATCGATCGCACTCGCCACGAATTTGCGGCCGTTGATGGTGCGCCCGTCGGCCAATGTCACGCCGGTGGCGCGGCCGCCGGCGACTTTGATGTCTTTCACGTTGGCGCCGGTGACGATCTCGCCGCCGCCGGCTTCGACGATGCGCGCGAGCGCGAGCGGCAGCGACACTGCGCCGCCGGCCGGCAGCGTGAAGCTCGCGATATTGGCGAAGATTGCCGGGAACACGATGCCGGCGCCAGGCACGTTCTCGGTCGTGATCACATGCATATAAGATGTGAACAGCGTGCGGATACGCTCATCGACGAAATGCTTGCGGACGACGCTGAAGAGATCGTGCTGCGCGTGCGAGAGCAGCTCTTTTGCCTTGGGGCCGCTCAGCCGGTCGACGAGTTGCTCGCGCGGCATCGGCGCGTTGTAGAGCAGCGACACCAGCAGCGGCCGCATCTCTTCGCAATAGGTGTGCCAGAGCGTCCGGAACGTCTCGGCGTCCTGCTTGGAAAAGCGGGCGAGCGACGCACAGGTCCTGTCAAGATCCTTGTAGACGACGATGCCGGTACCGTCGCGAAAGACCGCCGCCTGCTGCACCGGCGGCTCGATGTAAGAGAAGCCGAATCGATGCAGCTCGAGATCATTCAACAGCGGGCAGAGGCCAAGCCCCATGAAGAAGTTGGCGTGCAGATTGAGCTTGAAACCAGGGAGAATGCGCTCTTCCGTGCTGGAGCCGCCACCGATCCGGCTGTTGCGCTCGAGCACGGCGACACGGAGACCGGCGCGGGAAAGATACGCGGCGAGCGTCAGGCCATTGTGACCGGCTCCGATAACGACACCGTCGAAATCCGCCATGGTGTCCCCGACTAGTCCGACGAACTGCTTCGCACTCCCAATCCATGCATGAACCGTTCACGGATCCGCACCGGGTCGCGGTCGGTGGTGCCGACCGCAGGTTTCCTATCGATCCGTGCCGCGATCAGGCTTGGCCCGCCATCTTTAAGGGCGCCCGCGATCAGATTGTCGAAATCGGCCTCGTCGCCGGCCCAGGCGCTTTTGGCGATGCCGGTCCCGCGCGCGATCGCAACCAGGTCGGCCGACGCGGCACCCGGCGTCGGCTGCGAGCCGGTAATCTGATAGATGCCGTTGTCCCAGACGACGATGGTCAGATTTTTCGGTGCGCGCTCGGCAACAGTCGCCAGGCAGCCGAGCTGCATCAGCAATGAACCGTCGCCTTCGAGCGCGACCACATGCCGCTGCGGCTGCGCGGTCGCAACGCCGAGCGCAATCGGGATCGCGAGCCCCATGCTGCCGAGCATGTAGAAGTTCTGCGGACGCTGGCCGCTGGCCCAAAGATCGAAATTGGCATTGCCGATGCCGCCGATGACGGCTTCTTCGTGTCTGAGCTGGCCGACCAGCCGCTTGGTCAGCTCGAAGCGATTCATTACCTTCGCGTTGTGCGCGCCGATGTTTGCTTTGCCGGCCATCGCTACCCCTCGAACACTTTGCCGCCAGTGAGCAGCGGCGAGAGGATGAAAGTGACCGGCGCCTGCGTCGCCACCGCCTGCTTGATCGAGCGGTCAATAATGAATCCAAGCTCGTCCTGACGCGTGATGGTGACATTTTCGACGGCGAGCGAATTGAGCACCGGCCGCATGGTCTTGCAGACCAGCGCCTGCCCGAGATTGAACTCGCCCAGTGTGCCGCGCTCGGAAACGAAGATGAGCGCAGGAATCTGCGACGGCACCACCAGCGAGGCCAACGCGTTCGGGATGGTGCCAAAACCGCTGGTCTGCATCAGGACGGCGCCGCGCATGCCGCCCATCCAGGCACCCGTAACAATGCCGAGCGCTTCTTCCTCGCGTGTTGCGGCGAAGGTCGTGAAATACGTGTCGGCGTGAAGCGCCTCGATCAGGGGCGTGAATACCCGGTCGGGAACATAGACGATGAGCTTGACGTCGTTGGCTTTCAGGCTGGCGCGGACAATCTCGTGCCAGGCGGCTGCGCGGGTGGTTTTGTCTGTCATGCTGTGGGCAGCTGCGCCGTTGCCTTTGAATATCGTGAAAATCCGCGTCGTCGCCGCTGTCTCGGGCGAGACCATTGCTCCAATATTCACAAAAGCTTAGCCTAAGACAATTCACGGCGCTAATTAGAAAACACTGCCGAAGATCAGGGGAGGACGATGAGCAAATTCAACGCACATTTTGCGCCGTCACGGCGCAGCATCATCAAAGGCGCGGGCGCGTTGGCGGCCGGCGTTGCCGCGCCGGCGTTTCTGCGCGTGCGCTCGGCCTATGCCGCATATCCCGAGCGGCCGGTGAAAGTGGTGGTCGCAAACACGCCCGGCGGTCCGTCCGACCTGGTGGCGCGCATGATCACCGCGGCACTTCAGCAATCGACCGGCAAGACCTTTTTCGTCGAGAACATCGGCGGAGCAGGCGGCAATATCGGGATGGGCGCAGCAGCGCGCGCCGAAGGCGACGGCTACACGATCCTGCTCGCGACCAATGCCTACTCGGTCAATGCAAACCTCTACAAAAAGATTCCCTACGATCCGCACAAGGATTTCGTGGGTGTGAGCGAGCTTGCAACCTCGCCCAACACCTTTGTCGTGCGATCGGAGCTTCCCGCCAAGACGATCAAGGAATTCGTGGCCTTGGCGCGCGCCAATCCGGAGAAATACAACTGCGCCACGCCGCCGATCGGCACGACGCCGCAGATCCAGCTGGAAGTGCTCAAGCTGCGGGAAAAGCTGCCGAAGCTTGAAGACGTCGTGTTCAAGGGCGGCGGCGACGCATTGCAGGCCCTGCTCAGCGGCACCGTTCAGCTCAGCTCCGGCTCGCTGCCGCCGGCGGCGCCCCACATAAAGGCGGGAAAGCTGCGCTGCCTGACGGTTACCGGCGAGACGCGTTGGCCGGACATGCCCGACGTTCCGACCATGCTGGAGTCCGGCTACAAGGATTTCGTGTTCGCAACCGACACGGTGCTGCTCGCGCCGTCGAAGACGCCGCCGGAAGCCATCAAGTGGATCGAGACCGAGACGCTCAAGGTGCTCGGTACTGCGGAGATGAAAGAAAAATTGTTCAAGGCCGGCTTCCAGGTGCGGGCAAAGGGCGCCAAGGACGCCTGGACGCGGGTGACGAAAGAAATCGATATGTTCAAGAACATCATCGATCAGGCCGGGATCAACAAGCTCTAGTTTCGGCCGGGGATCATCGCGCCCGCCGTCGCCAACACGACGGCGGGCGCTCTAACGACCGAGGTTGCCGGCGTGCAGATCAAAACCATCGAGCCGATCGCGGTCAGCCTGCCGATGCGCAGGCCCGTCATCATGGCGGGCGAAGAAGTCCGCCGCGCCGACAATGTCCTGGTGCGCATCGAAAGCGACAACGGGGTTATCGGCTGGGGCGAAGCCGCCTCCGCACCGGTCATGACGGGCGACACGCTGGAAAGCATCGTTTCCGCCGTACATTATCTAGGCACCGCGCTGCGCGGCCGTGACCCCGCCGACCTTGCCGGAGCACTGTCCGCCATGGACAGCCGCATGTATGGCAACCCCGGCGCCAAGGCGGCGATTGAAATTGCCCTGCATGATCTTGTCGGCAGAGCCGCCGGGAAGCCGGTGCATGCATCGCTCGGCGCGAAGAAGCGTAGCCGCATCCCGCTTCTCGGTGTAATCGGCAGCGGCGACCTCGACGGTGACCTGCGTGATGCCGCAAGCAAGAAGAGCGCCGGCGTGACCGCCTACAAGATCAAGGTCGGCATCGACACGCCGGAAAACGACGCGGCGCGGACGCGCGAGATTTGCAACGTGCTCGGAGACGGCATGCTCATCTCCGCCGACGCCAACCAGGGATACAGCATCGCGCAGGCTCTCACCTATGTCCGCGCGGTGAACGGGTCGGGTCTTAATTTCTTCGAGCAGCCGGTCGCGGCCGATGCGCTCGCGGGCATGGCCAAGGTCGCCGCCGCAACCGACATCGCCATCGGCGCCGACGAAGGTATTCACTCGCTCGATGACATCCGCCGTCACCACGACAGCAAGGCCGCACGCGGCGTCAGCCTCAAGGCGATCAAGCTGGGCGGCATCGGTGCGCTGACCAAAGCGGGCGAGCTCTGTGACCGTCTCGGCATGAGCGTGAATATCTCGTGCAAAACGGGAGAATCGAGCGTCGCCTCTGCAGCGGCGCTCCACGTCGCATCCGTCATCCCCAACATCGGCTGGGCGCTGACGCTGACCCATCTCGGGCTTGCCGAAGACATTGCGACAAGCCCGCTGCCGGCCGGCAAGGGCTATGCCGAAAGCCTCGACCGCCCGGGCCTCGGCGTCGAGGTCGACGAAGATCGCGTTCGCCGGCATCGTGTGCAGATTGCGGCACGAAGCGTCGCCTAGACGTGTGGTTTATGGATTGAGTTTCCAGGCCACTGCGCCGCGCATGGTCTGGCCGGTCAAGGATACGCGGTATGGATCGCCAAGAACCCCGACATAATCCTTGTGGCCGTAATTGTCGTAGAAATACTCGACACGGCTGACGAGATTTGGGGCCATGCCCCATTCGACACCGCCGCCGATCGACCATCCGTAATATTTGCCGCCGCTCGCCGACGCCGGCACGAAACTGGTCGTGATGGTGCCTTCGGTAAACTTCAGGTCGGCGATCGCAAGCCCGCCGGCAGCGAAAATAAGCAGATTTTGGAAAGCATATCCGATGCGTCCGCGGGCATGGCTCGTCCAGCGGATATCGTAGCTGTTGGGACCGCGCGTGATGACCGGAACGAGTTCATCTTCGCCCTCGCCGGGAAGCGAGCCGACGCCATGCGCGTTGGCCCATCCAAAATCGCCTTCGATACCGAAAGCGGCGGGCCCGATCTGCCAGTTGTATCCGATCATCGCTCCGCCGATGACGCCATTGGTTCGCGCGTTTTGTTCGACGGCAACTCCGTTGTCCTCGACACGGGTCCGTCCCCAAAGATGACCAAAGTGACCGCCGATATAGAGGCCCGACCAGAAATAGGCGACCGGTGCGAGCGGGCGCGGCTGAGCCTTGGCCGGAATTGGAGCCGGGAGATCGGCAGCGAGGGCGCCACTTGTGCCGGTGGCAGCAAGCGCCGCACCGAGAATGACGCGACGACAAACTGACGAAGCCATTTTCAGGTTCATGAAGCGCTACTAT
>DASSRJ010000156.1:0-3893 GCA_035701845.1 Pseudolabrys sp.
TCGCTCCCGCGCCAGACCGCGTCGACCAGCAGAAATTTCACGAGCTCGGGGATCGCCCATGCGAGCAGCAGAACAATCAGCACCGTGAGCGCAATATTGAATGGCGTGGACAGCAGATTGGCGCGCAGCCAGGCGAGCGCACCTGTCATCTCCGCCGGCGGCGGCCGCGGTGCGATCGTCGCGCGGCGCACGAAGGCCATTTCGGCAACTGCGAGATCACCTTCCGCCATGCTCATGAGCGCGGCCTCACCGTTCCACCAGCGCCATGCGGCGGTTGTACAGGTTCATGAGCAGTGACGTTGCCAGGCTGATGACGAGATAGACGAGCATCGTGATGGCCACGACCTCGACCGCCTGCCCGGTCTGGTTGAGCACGGTGCCGGTGAAAACCTGCACCAGATCCGGGTACCCGATAGCCACGGCCAGTGACGAGTTCTTGGTCAGATTGAGATATTGGCTCGTCAGCGGCGGAATGATCACCCGCATCGCCTGCGGCACGACGATCAGCCGCAAGGTCGGGCCCGGTCTCAGGCCCAGCGAATAGGCCGCCTCGGTCTGCCCGCCCGACACCGCCAGAATGCCGGCGCGCACCACTTCGGCGATGAAGGCCGCGGTGTAGATCGACAGGCCGAACAGCAACGCCACAAATTCCGGCAGGACCTCGATGCCGCCGGCAATATTGAAACGCCCGGCCTGCGGAAATTCGAAACCGATGGGGCGGCCGACCAGAGCGAAAACAGCAAGCGGCAGCCCGATGACCAGCAACAGAGTGACGGCCAGAACCGGGGCGCGCCGACCGGTCCGCTCCTGCCGCTTGCGGGCCCAGACGTAAAAGGCAATCGCGCCGATGACGCCGACCAGCAACGACAATTCAACGAACCCCAGGCCGCCCTTGAGAACCGGCATCGGCAGAAAAAAGCCGCGGTTGTTGAGAATAACGCCGCCGGGAATGACGATGCTCTCGCGGATGTCAGGGAGCGCCTTGAGCACGGCGTTGTACCAGAACAACAATTGCAGCAGCAGCGGCAGGTTGCGGATGATCTCCACATACCCGCCGGCCGCCTTCGCAAGCAGCCAGTTTGTCGACAGGCGCGAAATCCCGACAATAAAGCCGATGATCGTCGCAAACGCGATACCGAGGCCGGCGACCAGAAGGGTATTGAGCAGCCCGACCCAGAATGCGCGGCCATAGGTCGAGGCGCGCGACGAATACTCGATCAGCGTCTGGCTGATGTCGAAGCCGGCCGTCTGGTTCCAGAATCCGAACCCGGACGCGATCTGCGCCCGCGCCAGGTTGTCGATTGCGTTACGCGCAGCGCCGTAGACGAGCAGTGCGACAACGGCGCAAAGAACGACCTGATAGGCAATGCTGCGGACCTTCGGGTCGTTGTAGAACACGACACGCGCGGGGCGCGGCTGCGCCGGCAGGTCACTCGGCATTTCCCCCTCGTCGGACGCCTCGAGCGCCGGCGGCACTCCCTCGCTGAAGCGGCCGCGGACGCGCGTCCACCCCCAACAGATCCGCTATTCGATCACCGGATCGGCGGCGCGTACTGGATGCCGCCCTTGGTCCACAATTTGTTCAGCCCACGCTCGATCTTGAGCGGCGAGCCCATGCCGACGTTTCGCTCGAACGATTCACCATAGTTGCCGACCTGCTTGATGATGCGAACGGCCCAATCCTTGGTGAGGCCGAGCTGCTCACCGTAGTTGCCTTCGGTTCCGACAAAACGCTTGATCTCGGGGTTCGGCGACTTCATCGCCTCGTCGAGAGTCTTTGTGGAAATGCTGAGTTCCTCGGCATCAATCATGGCGAAGAGCGTCCACTTCACAATGTCGTACCACTGATCGTCGCCGTGCCGGACGACCGGCCCGAGCGGCTCCTTGGAGATGATCTCCGGCAGAATCACGTGGTCATCGGGATTGGTGACGCGCAGCCGCTCGGCGTAAAGGGCGGAGGCGTCGGTCGTGTAGGCGTCGCAGCGTCCCGCATCATAGGCCTTCACCGCCTCGTTCGCGGTGGCAAAGGTGACGCTCTTGAGCTGCATTTTATTCGCCCCGAAATAGTCGGCGAGATTAAGCTCCGTGGTCGTGCCCTGCTGCACGCAGATGGAAGCACCGTTGAGCTCCAGCGCGGAGTTCACCTTGAGCGACTTGCGCACCATGAAGCCCTGGCCGTCATAATAATTGACACCAACAAAGTTGAGCCCGAGCGAGGTGTCGCGCGATGACGTCCAGGTGGTGTTGCGCGCCAGCACGTCGATTTCACCCGACTGCAAGGCCGTGAAGCGGTCCTTCGCCGACAGCGGCACATATTTGACCTTGTTGGCGTCGTTAAGCACCGCGGCGGCAACGGCGCGGCAGAAATCGACGTCTAGGCCGGTCCATTTTCCCTGGGCGTCCGGCAGGCCGAAGCCGGCGAGCGTGCCGTTGGCGCCGCAGTTTAGCATGCCGCGGTCCTTCACCGCCTTGAGCGTCTGCGCGGATACGCCTTGCGCGGTTACGGCGAGGACGAGCGCTACGAGTGTGGCAAATCGCTTCATGTGACGGTTCCTTCAAAACCTGTTCGTGCAAAGGCCTTGTGCAATTCTCAAACCTGTCCCTCGCCGGATGTTGCTCCGGCGGTAACAGGCGCTCCTGCGGCCGTTTTTTCGATAGCCCCTTCTTGCGCGGCATCACAGAACGATCGGCCTGCCGGGTCAAGGGGTTGACGCTCGCCCGCCGCGCGGACGTATATGTCTTCGCGGCGGTAACAGGCGCACCTGGTTTTCCAGTCAATCATTGAATGACGTCCCAATCCTATGGCGAAAAAACCGAAATCCCCCATCAAGCCCGATACCCGCCTGGTCACTGCGGGGCGCGATCCACTGGCCAATCACGGCTTTGTTAATCCGCCGGTGTACCACGCCTCGACCGTTCTCTATCCCACCGCGGATGATCAGGTCGCCCATCGGGCGCGTTACAGCTATGGACGGCGCGGCACGCCCACTTCGGAAGCGCTCGAGGACGCGCTACGCGAACTCGATGGCGACGGTTGCGCGGGTGTCGCGCTGCTGCCGTCGGGCCTGGCGGCGATATCGGCAGCACTGCTCGCCGTGACGCGCGCCGGCGATCACGTGCTTGTCCCCGACAGCGTCTATCGCCCGACACGCGTTTTTTGCAATGGCGTGTTCGCGCGGTTCGGCGTGCAGACGACGTATTACGATCCGCTCATCGGCGGCGGCATTGCGAAGCTGTTCAAGCCGAATACGCGTGCCGTGTTCGTCGAGGCACCTGGTTCCCAGAGCTTCGAGATGCAGGACGTGCCGGCCATCGCCAGAACCGCACATGAGAAAAACGCGACCGTGCTGATGGACAATACCTGGGCGACGCCGCTTTATTTCCGCGCGTTCGAGAAAGGCGTCGATCTGGAAATCCAGGCCGGCACCAAATATATCGGCGGCCATTCCGACATCATGTTCGGTTGCGTTTCGGCAAATGCGGCGACGTTGCCGGCGTTGAAAGATACCGTCTACTCGATGGGAGTTTGCGTCGGCCCCGACGACATGTATCTCGCTTTGCGCGGTCTGCGAACGCTCGGCGTGCGGCTTGCGCGCCACTATCAATCCGGTCTCCGCATCGCGCGCTGGCTGTCGCAGAGGCCGGAAGTCCTGCGCGTCATGCATCCCGCACTGGAGAGCGACCCAGGCCACGCGATCTGGAAACGGGATTTCACGGGCGCCAGCGGCCTCTTCAGCATCGTCCTCAAGCCGGCGGGCGAGAAGGCCGTGCATGCCTTTCTCAACGCGCTCACATTGTTCGGGCTCGGTTACTCCTGGGGCGGCTTCGAAAGCCTCGCAATCCTTTTCGATTGCACCGAATACCGGACGGCCACCAAATGGGCGCCCGGCGGA
>DASSRJ010000157.1:0-11636 GCA_035701845.1 Pseudolabrys sp.
AAGTATCCACGGGTTGTGAAATTCGTCGAAGCTCTGCCGAAGACCCAGACCGGAAAAATTCAGCGCTTCAAACTGCGAGAACAGGTCTCATGAACAAGAGCACGGTTGAAATTGTGCAGCCGAAGCACTGGGTCCCGCCCAAAGGCTATGCCAACGGAGTGGTTGCCCGGGGTCGGCAGGTTTTCATTGCCGGGCAGGTCGGCTGGAACGGGCAGGCACAATTCGAGAGTGACGATTTTGTGAGCCAGGTCGAACAGGCGTTGAAGAACATCGTCGATGTTCTTGCGGCCGCGGGAGCCGAACCGCGCCATCTCGTCAGGCTGAACTGGTACGTGACGGACAAGGCCGAGTACGCGGCCCGTCAACGCGAGTTAGGCGAGGTGTATCGCAGGACGATCGGCCGGCACTTTCCGGCGATGACGCTGCTGGTTGTCGCCGGCCTGCTTGAGCCGCGTGCCAAGGTTGAAATCGAAGGAACGGCCGTTATCGCGGATTAGCTGCCATATCCCGCTCGATGCGCCGCCTCGCGAGCCGGCTCTTGCGGCTCGAGAACCAGTAAACGCAATAGGGGATGACGACCATCACGATAAACAGGAAGAAGTACGGCAACTGAAACGGATTGTCGCTCTTTCTGAACTGGTCGACAATTTCCAGGATCCAGTAGCCTTCCCACAACAGCAACACGACCCAGCCAAACAATCTCTGGTTCTGTTTCTGCCGGTGCTTGACACTCGCTGCCGCTTCGGCGGGCCGCGGCTGGATGACGCCGGTGTTGATTTCCGCCCACCGCCGGCGATTCTCCATGAATTGCTCGCGCCGTCTGGCGCGGATGGCGTTTCTGACAGCGAGTTTTCTTTCGCTGCGCGCCCGAAACCGGTCCTTCACCAGCTCCTTCGCGAGATAGAGCATGCAGCAGATCGCCAGAAGCCAACCGATAATTATTACGATGTTGAGCATCGGATTCGGATCCGCCAGGCCGTCAATATTAGTCTGATTTTACCAACATTCGTGAACGTCCGGAATTCCCCCTACTTGTCACAACCTGCGTGCCCGGAGAAGGGGCCCGCAGGGAAAACCCCGACGTCTCTACACAAATCGCACCTCTATCCCCCGCCAATAATGCATAAAATTTCCGCGTTCTGTGTGAGCGGTGCCACAAAGCGCCAAAGCGGGCTGTGCGACGGTCGATTCCGGGGAGGCCAGCGCAGGAGGCTCGCATGCGAAGAGCACTCAATGTCGCACTTGTTGTCGCGGGGGTTCTGGTGAACGTGTTTGCCTCGCGCGACACCACGGTTGCAAATTCGCAGGCCGCTCAGTGGCCTGCTCGAAACGGCGCCATCGTCTACGGTCTGCATGTGGCTTTGCCGACCAGCATGAAAAACTTTCCGCCGGAATTGGTGCCGTTGCCCTGATACTGCCGGATCGGCCAGCGGCGTGAATGGTCCGTGCCACGTTTGTGTGGTTGAATTGGCCTGAATGGCGCCAGTTTTATCAGATGACGACTTCTATCGTACGGTCCCGACGTTTCGCGATTTCCGGCGAGTGGCAGATGAATTCTCTTTCAGTCCGCTGCCGGATGACTGGCTCATCGGCGTCGCCGATGTTGAACAGTCGACGAAAGCTATTCAGGACAACCGTTACAAGGCCGTGAATATGGCAGGAGCGGCTGTGATTGCCGCAATTGCCAATGCGGTCGACGGCCGGGATTTTCCTTTTGTATTTGGCGGTGACGGGGCGAGTTTCGCCGTTTCGCCCGCCGACGCCGGGATCGCGCGGCAAGCTCTTGCTGAAACCGCGACCTGGGTCCGCGAAGACCTCGACCTGACATTGAGGGTAGGAATGGTGTCGGTCGGCGAGATTCGGCGCAACGGCCACGACGTCCGCGTGGGGCGGTACGCCGTTTCGGACAATATCAGCATCGCCATGTTCTCGGGCGGGGGAGTTGCGTGGGCGGATGCAGCAATGAAGCGTGACGAAATAAGCATTCCGCGCGGACCTCCCGGGACGCGGCCCGACCTGTCGGGACTGTCCTGCCGCTTCGAGCAGTTTCCCACACAGTACGGACAGATCCTCTCGGTGCTGGTGTTGCCGGCGGACATTGCGCGCATGTCTGCCTTCCGCACGGTGGTCGGGCACGTCATCGGTATGGTGGAAAAGTCGTCCGAGTGCGCGCGACCGATTGTGCGCGAGACCTTGCGGTTGAAATGGCCTCCGCGGGGCTGCGACCTTGAAGCGCTGGCCAGCCGAAAGGCCGGCGAACCGGCCGGCATCAGCAAATTGAAGGTCTATGCATGGACCTTTCTCTATTTCCTCATAATGCATTTCAATCTCCGGGTCGGCCGCTTTGTCCCAGGGAAATATTTGTCCGAAGTCGTGGCGAACTCGGACTACCGGAAGTTCGACGACGCGCTGCGCATGATCGTCGACTGTTCACCCGGCATGGCGCAAAAAATCGAAGACATGCTGACGGCGGCGGAGAAGGAAGGACACATCCGCTACGGCTGTCACCGCGAAGCCGCCGCTATCATGACGTGCTTTACGCCTTCGCCGGCAAACCCAAGCCATGTCCATTTCATCGATGGCGCCCAGGGCGGCTACGCACTCGCGGCCGCGGCGCTCAAGCAACGGCTTTAGCTGCTTGTGGATGCGAAAGAAATATCCCAATTAATTCAGCGGCTTTTGCCACGTGATTGTGATGGGCATCACAGCGCCCGTACCGGGATGCCGGTATCATAGAAAAATTCTATGTGGGGCGGGCGCACAATGATCACAGTTCCTGAACTCTCGGCGGAAGCACTCGGATCATATCTGACCTCGCATCTCGGCCGCCGCTTTTCGTCGACGGAGGCCGAACTGGCCGAGCTCGTTCCGTCCGTCGCCAGGCTTGCGCTGGAATGCATCGGCAACAGCGACGCGCTCTACCACAACGTCGAGCACACGATGCTCGTGACGCTTGTCGGCTATGACATCATGAAGGGCCGCGCGTTGCTGACGCCGACATCGCCGGTCGATTTTGCGCACGTTCTCGTCGCCTGTCTCCTTCACGACATTGGCTATGTGCGCGGCATTCTGGAGGGCGACGGTCCCGATGGGTATGTCGTCGACGGGCAAAGACGCCGCACCAAGCTTCCGCGCGGATCCTCCGATGCTGCGCTGCTGCTGCACCACGTCGACCGGTCGAAGCTCTTTGTCATGGACAGGATCGGCAGCATGGATCTCCTCGATGCCGGACGAATTGCCCGCTCAATTGAGTTCACACGCTTTCCTGCGGCGACTGAACCAAACGGAAACGGCAGCGAGGAAGGCGAGCTCGTGCGTGCCGCCGACCTCATCGGCCAGCTCGGCGACCCTCAATACCTGCGGAAGGCCAATGCGCTCTATTATGAGTTTGAGGAGGTCGGTCTCAACAAGCAGCTCGGGTATGGGTCGCCTGCCGATCTCACGGATTTGTATCCTCAGTTCTACTGGAAAACGGTTTCGCCTTACATCCAGACCGCAATCCGGTATCTCAATGTGACGTCGAGCGGCCGCCAATGGATTGCAAATCTCTACAGCAATGTCTTCCGTGCGGAACGTGACCTTCGGCTGTCGGGACCGCAGCGATAGCCGAAGCCGGCGGCCGTTGGACGCAATATGCGAAAGCGGTTAAACTGTCCGAGCTGGTGAAACGGTCGATGCTTCGCCTTCGGCCTTTGGGGCTCGTGACATGGGCGTCCTTCTCTGGATTCTCATCATTGGTTGTGTCGCCGGCACGGTTGCCCGCGTGCTGGTGCCCGGACCTAACAAGCCGAAGGGATTTGTGCTCACGATCGCCTTAGGTGTTGCCGGTGCGTTCCTGGCAACCGGCCTCGGCCATGCGATCGGACTTTATCGCCTGGGTCAAAGCGCCGGCTTTCTGGGCGCCAGCGTCGGTGCGCTGATCATTCTCTTCGTCTGGAATCGGCTGGTTGCGGCCGAGGTGATCCCCGATCACGGCCTTTGAGCGGCTAGCTTAGTTCGCTGATTCAAGCCATTGCAAAAAGCGCGCGCCGGCGATGCCGCGTGTCAGTGCAAGGTTGTATTCGCGGAACACGTCCAGTCTTTCCCATCCTGTGTCCGGCCACGTCCTGATCGCGCGCTCCAGACGGGGAATATCGATCATTTTGCGGGCCAGCGGCGAACGGGACAGCGCAGCGAGCTGTTGCGATAGCGCGCTGCGACTGGCCGCGAGCTTTTCGTACCAGTCCGCGGCCTGAAGGCCCCGCGAGCGGTTGATCAAGACCGCTTCGGGAAGCATTCCCCACATGGCGCGGCGGATAAGTGAACGGTCGGTTCCTTCGGCAAGAAATTGCTCGGGTGGTATTCCGAAACAATAGGAGACAACATCGATATCTGCGGTCGGGTCGCGGACTTCAACTCCGGTGACGGCCTTTTCGGCGGCGTGCCAGTCGCCCAGATAGTCAACCTGCCCGAGCCCCTGTGCGCGTTCATTGCGCCGCACACGGTAGAGAAAGTCGTGGCCAAATTTGCGGGCCCGCCGTTCAACGGCCATGGCATTTGCGAAGTCCGTTCGAATCGGAGAATGGTCCTGCCAGGCAGCGGTCCGATTTGGCCGACGGCGGCGGTCGACCCAATTACCGACCGGCAATGGGACGAGGGGGTCGATAAAAAGTTTTTTGAATGCGACCGGCCGCGAAAACGGTGTGGTGCGGTAATAGAGCCGCCACTGACGATGCGCGAGCAGGAATCTCCCGCGCAGCAGCTGGGAAACCGTCTGTGACCAGCCGTCCCAGCTTATTGTGCAGTTTCCGTGGAGGCCGCCGAGCAGTACGCGGCAATTTTCCCGACGTGCCTGATCAAGAACGCCTATCGTCCAGCCGAAGTTGCTTGGGTTTCGCACTGGCCCGTTCAGCGCGATGAAAAAGCGCTCAAGCCCGGCAAAGTCGTCGCACTCGTTGTTGTGCACATAGTGGACATCGACATTGCCAAGCTTGTTTTTGATCGCTTCGACGAAAGGAGTTTCGTCCGCATAAGATCCGTCCGGCACCGGACCATCGAAGCCTGGACGTGGCACGCCTGTGAACGCGGGCAAGCTCTGTTTTTTCTCCGCAAGCGCGCGAGCGGCGAGAGCCACGATCGACGATGAATCAAGGCCGCCGGTCAGGAGAGCGCCCACCGGGTGAAGGCTGCGCATTTGGCGCCGAACGGCGCGGTCGAGCCGCTCGCGCAGGCCCTCCGCATAGGCGGCGTCGGACCTCAGCCTGACTGGGGCTATGTCATTAAGCGTCCAGTAGCGCTGCAGCGCGACAGAGCCGTCGGATCCGACGCGCATCAGGTGTGCGGGTGGAATGCGAAAGATGTTCCGGTAGATGGTGCCGGCATGGTCGGCGTGGTTCAGCACGAGGAAATCGGCAATTTTTTCCTCGCAGAGCTCTCGTTGGACGTTCTCGAACGCGAACAGTCCATTGGGCATCGTGGCAAAAGCAAAAGAGTGCTTGTCCCGGTGCCACATCAGGACATTCAGACCCAGATGGTCGCGTGCGAGGGTCAACGACCTTTTGGCGCCGTCCCATATGGCGACCGCGAAAGGTCCACGCAGCATCGAAAAAATGCGGTCGCCGACCATCTCCCAGGCAAAGAGCAGCAGACGCGCGTCGGACCATTCCGCGACATGCTGCCGGCTGAGAGAAAGGCGGCCTAACAATTCGTCGCGATTGTCGATTCGCAGGTCGGCGGTGATCATCGATCCGCCGGCACCTCGACCGGGCTGATGATCGTACCGATCCTCGGGAGTCATCCGCATCAGAGTGTGAACAAGTCCGACGTTGTCCTGCGCGACTACTCCGTATTTGTCCGGCCCATATTGGCGAAGGGCATTCGCTACGCGCTCGAGTTCGGGGCGCCTGACGAGCCGGTCGTCGAAGCGAATGATGCCTGCTATACCGCTCATCGACAAAATGCCTGGACGGTTCTCGGTACTCCGAACTCTGCAATACGCGTGAATCGATTGCCGCCCGTGTCACCGATGACCGCGTGGCCCTCGACCTCAATCCATGCATGACCTGTCAACTCGTGTTGCTCGCGTGCTACCGCAAGGCAAAGTCTGCTGGCGATGCCGCGCCGGCGCAGCATGGCGTGCGCCGCGAGCGCCTGAGGCAGGCATAGATTGTTGCCCGACGATTTCGCCACGATTGTATCGACGGCCCAGTTTATCCATCCGACTTCATCGCCGGAGAACCGGCTCGTTCGCCGCATAGGGCGGTCAACCCAGGCGAAGATTCGCGCGGGAGCAATCAGGCGGACTGCGAGCCGCGCAAAAATAAACATCACGAAGGCTTCGCGCAGATACAGACGCCGCCTGGTCCGCAATTTCATCGGGCATCCTCGACGGCAACGATCCGCACCAAATGTTGCGCGACCAGCGATTGCAGAAAGGTCATGACATCGCGTGTCATGACTTCAATGTCTACGTCGTGATGTTGCGAAAGCCTTTGCAGAATTTCCTCGACGCTGCACGGCGCCGACAGCATGCGCCAGATTTCACTGGCAACCGTGTTGAGGTCGAAATACGAAGCCGCCTCCAGGCTCAGAACGACGACACGGCCATCGACCTCGGTGGCCGACAGGCCTGCTTCCCGCGTGAGGATACTGTGGACGGTAAGACTCAAAGAACGTCCTCGCTGCGATGTTCTGACATCGAACGGAAGCGAAAATGACGGGACCTGCCGGCAATCTTACAGCGCGGGAGCGGAGAGGCGCAGCCGCTAATTCCGGGTCGACATCGGAAGCGACCACTCGAATGAAAAGCCGAGCTTCGAAAGGGGCTGGCCCGGTGCGGCCGGCTCGGCCGCGCGAAGGGAGCCGTCTGCGGCATGCGCGCCGGACCCAGTCCGGCTGGCGATCGGCAGTTTCGTAAAGGCCGGTGCCTCCCAGTCGGGGCGCGCGTCCGCGGTGCCTGGAGCAGCAATGTTTGGCCGCATTTGTGACCTCCACACGACCTCCTTGGCTTCTATGAGATCGGGTCCCCGATGGCAAGAACAGGCTCATTTCCGTCTGATGCGCTCGGGCGGGGCGCTTGGCACCTCATACCCTGCATGGTACGCTTTTTCAGTATTTGCGGGGGAAATCGGCAATAAGATCAATTGCCGACCAGGTCGTGACCAGCCTGAAAAAAGACGAGAAAGGATCTGCCATGGCACAGAAATCATCGTCCACGAGCACAGGAACTGACGAAGCGATTGCCGACGGTGCGTCGCGCGACGAAACGGCACTAAATTTGGTCAATCGCTTCGCTTTGTGGTCGGGCGTTGCGGGGCTCATACCCATCCCGGTGGTCGATATTGCTGCCGTTGGCGGGCTTCAGATCCAGATGGTGCGCCGGTTGTCGCAAGTCTACGACGTCGACTTCTCGGAAAATCGCACCAAAGCAATCATCGCGAGCCTCGCCGGCTCGCTGATTCCCGCCACAAGCGGCATCGGCGCGGCCAGCCTGCTCAAAGCGGTCCCGGTGCTGGGGACAATCACGGCCGGGTTCGTCATGCCGGCTCTCTCCGCTGGTGCGACCTATGCCATTGGCAAGGCTTTCATTCAGCACTTCGCGTCGGGCGGTACGCTTCTGGACTTCAACCCACCAGATTATCGCGAGTTCATCAGAGCCCAGCGTGACCTCTGGGATTCACGCCGGGGCAGCAAGTCTCAATCAGGCTCTGAAGCGGCGGGCACGGCTGGGAGCTGATGTTCGGAAACTTGCTTCGGGCTCGGGGGTGACCGGAATCCCGGCGCGCCCGGGCCTGGGCGATGGCGAGACAGGGGCTGATGGTCGAGGCGGTCATCTATATCGTCTTTTGCGTCCTGACGGGGCTGCTTGGGATCGACCGGCGAATGGGCTTCTTCGGGACGTTCCTGATCGCGATCGTTACCACTCCGTTTGTCGTTCTGCCGATCTTGCTGCTTACTGCCCCATCATCGGGGCGGGTCGGGTGGTGGCGTCGGCGAAATTCATAGATCGCCTTGTTGTCATGGGGGAGACACAAGCGCTGAAATTACGTCAGTGCGTAGTGTCGGTTTGAACGGAAAGACATCGCAGTCATGTCCTTCCTAGAGCTTGTTCGCCGTGAAATGCACGGCTCCCTCCCGCGACTGCTGGTCATGTCCGCGCTCGGTGGCCTCAGCACGGCGGCAATTCTTGCCGCCATCAACGCCGGATTACAGGGAACTGGAAGTTTATGGGCGGCCACCCTGTTTCTGGTCGCGCTGTTTCTGTTCATCAAGACCCAATATTACGTGACGATCACGACAACGGCCGAGATTGAAGCCATCATTCACAAAATCCGTTTGCGCGTGATGGATCACATCCGGCGCTCGGAGCTTCTGTCGATCGAAGCGATCGGCCGTTCGCGGATTGTAGCCTCCATCACTACCGATACGGCCATCCTGACCCAGGCAAGCAACATGCTTTGTTTTTCGATTCAGGGCGCAGTGCTGGTTTTCTTTGTTGCGATCTATGTGGCCTTTCTCTCGCTCGCGGCAATCGTGACGACAATCGTGATCATCGGCGTTGCAGGGGTCATCTTTCACTACAAGAACAGGCGCCTGGCGGCAGAAAAGCAAAAGTCGGCGGAATGGGAGGGCCGCCTGTTCGATCGCCTTACGGATTTCCTCGATGGCTTCAAGGAGGTAAGGCTCAACACGGCGCGCAGTACGGACCTTTTCGAAGATGCCAGCGAGGTCTCGAGAACTGCAGCCAATATCAAGATCAACAGTCAGGCGGAAACGTTCAAGCTGATCGTGACCTCTCAGATATCGATGTACGTACTGATCGGAGCGGTCGTTTTTGTCGCGCCGCAATTCAGTGAAGCGCTAGGCGGACTGACGCTCACGAAGACCACGACAGCCCTGATGTTCATCGTGGGGGCGTGCTTCGGACTTGTTCAGTCAATTCCGATCCTGTTGAACGCGAACGCCGCTGCAGAACGGATCGAGCAGTTGGAAATTGAGCTGCAGGCGACGGCCTCGACCATCGACATCGCCGCACCCGAGATACCAGGCCGCCGGTTTATCGACATAGAAATGAAGGGCATCGAGTTCCGTTACGTCGACAAGTTTTCCGAAGCAGCATTCAAGATCGGTCCGATCGATTTCAACCTGCATCCGGGAGAACTTGTCTTCATCACGGGGGGCAACGGCTCCGGTAAATCGACTTTCTTGCGGGTGCTCGCGGGATTGTATCCGCCCGATTCCGGCCAGATCCGCCTCAATGGTCAACTGATCAATGACGAGACGCGCGACACGTACCGGTCCCTGATGTCTGCGATATTTTTCGACTATCATCTCTTCCGCAAACTCTATGGCATCCCCGATCCGGACTCCGGGGAGGTCGACCGGCTGTTGCGGCAGTTCCGCCTCGACACAAAGACCAGCCTGACCAAGGGAGAGTTCCGCACCCTCGATCTCTCGGGTGGCCAGCGCAGACGCCTTGCGCTTATAGTGAGCTTGCTCGAAAAACGCCCGATCCTCCTGCTGGACGAGTGGACGGCGGAACAAGATCCTGAATTCAGGCGCAAATTTTACGACGAGCTTTTGCCCGAGCTGATGCAGGCCGGGGCCACCGTGGTGGTTATCACGCATGATGACCGCTATCTCGACGAGCTCCACTTGCCTGCGCGCAGAATTCGCATGGACGAAGGCCGAATAGTCGAGCAGCATTCGATTTCTTAGTAGGGTTGGGTGAGGGGGAGGCCAGTAATGGCGTCGTATTACCTGGGTTCAACTGACGGCGTGCCGCAGAACGCGCGCGCGTTCCGTCGGTTTATCCGCCGCCATTTCCCCAGCCTGACCATCATGTTGCTGGCAGTGATGCTGGTCGGCACGTTTCTGTTTCCATTTATCGTGATCACGGTGCCGAGCGGCCAGGTCGGTGTGCTCTGGAAACGGTTCAACAGCTATGACCTTTACTGCTGGTGCTTCGTCGGTCGAGGCACGATCGTCGATCCGCGCGAGCTGCGGGACGAAGGCCTGCACGTCATCTGGCCGTGGGACAAGCTCTTTCTCTATAACCTGCGGCTTCAATCGAGAACGCAAACCTATAACGCAATCAGCAAAGATGGCGTGAGCGTCAATGCGCAGATCAACATGCGCTATCAGCTGCTGCACAATTACGTCGGCGTGCTGCACAAGTTCATCGGGCCGAACTATCTTTATTCAGTGGTGGACCCTGAAATCGGCAGCCGGGCGCGGGAAGTTATTTCCCAGTATACGGCGCAGGAAGTCTACACGTCTCGTGAGCAGATCCAGGAAAAGATCAGACAGGAAGCGCAGAAGAGCCTGGCAAGCCACCTCAACAGCCTGGTTCAGCCGGAAGCAATGGAGCAACCGGACCCCAAGCACTACAACGACTTCCTGCAGAACTCGATTCAGATTCTTGACACGCTGGTGCTCAGCATCGAATTGCCGCCGCCGATCGTTGCCGCGATCAACCGGCAGACGCAGCAGTTTTACGAGATCCAGGAGTTTAAGTATCGCGTTGAACGCGAGGCCCAGGAATCGACGCGCAAGCAGATCGAGGCAAACGGAATTGCCGCGTTCCAGCGCACGGTCAGTCAGGGAATTTCGGACTCCTATCTGCGCTGGCGCGGGATCGAGGCAACGCTCGCGCTCGCACAGTCGCCGAATTCAAAAATTGTCGTGATCGGAAGCGGGAAGGACGGCCTGCCGATCATTCTTGGGAACGTGGACAGTCCCCCGGTTACGCAACCGAAGCCGGAGACCGGCGCGTCTGTCCCGGGCAAGAGTTCTGCAATTCCTTCCGTGGGCGGGGTCCCGGCCGATGCGAAGCCGGCCACCGGGGAGCCGCCGGCGCTGGCAGGCAAGGATGATCAGCCGGGCTCAAATGCCCAGTTCGATCTTTCCCGTCTCAAAGCGATCCTTCCGTCTATTCCGGAGTGGCTGAATCCCACGACCGGATCACGTCCGGCTGAGAGTCCGCCGCCGCCGCCGCGCCAGCAGTAGAGGCTTTTCGGATTGTTTTTCATGACTGAAATCATTTGTAATGACAGAGCGAGTGTTTGCGAGGGGATCGGGACGTGAGCAACTCTGCGCGGTCAACTCAGCCGACTTCGGCAAGGTCCCGGACCTATCGTCTGTTCATGACGCGCGAGGGCCGCTATTTGCTGATCACCGCTTTGATGGGCGGGATCATCGGTTATCTTCTCGGTCTGAATTCGGCCTACGTCGAAATGCAAGCGGGCAAAGTGGCGCTTCAGCAGAGCCGGGCCGAGAGCCAGAAAATGAAAAGCGAGATGGCTGGCGAGAGCGTCAAGGTGGCCGCTATGGAAAGCGGTATCGCGAAGCTCCAGGCAACATTGGACGAACTGATTCCGTCGGAAAATACCTACAACATCAAGGCAAATCAGTCCCTGATCGTAGGTGGGGGGCGCCTGACCGTCGGGCTGGTCGGCGCTCCGACAAACGACAGCGTGACTCTCAATATCAACGGCAAGCGCCAATCGCTCGGTACGGGCGATGTCTTGAACGTTGCCGTCGACGGCCAGACCAACTGCCAGGTGCGCGTGCAGTCGTTTGACATGTTCAAGGCCGTTGTCACGGCGACCTGCGGCCGCCGCTGAGCTGCCTGAAATTCGGAATTTGAACGGAAAAAA
>DASSRJ010000158.1:0-3991 GCA_035701845.1 Pseudolabrys sp.
GAGGACCTGCGAATCGCGCAGCGCCGTTACGCTCGCGGTGCGCGGGATATCTGCAAAAAATCCGATCTCGCCGATCGGGTGGCCGGGACCGATTTCGGCGATGGCATCCTGGATGCGTCCGGTATGCACCGCAAATCGCCCGGACACGACGAAATAGAGCTCATCGGCCGCCTCCCCCGGCCTGACAAGAGCCTCGCCACGACAGAGGTCGCGGGTCTTGGCGCTCGTCGCCAAGGCTTCCAAGTCTGCGGGTGTCCAGCCGTCAAAGGCTGAAACGGCAGCAAGGATGCCGCGGGTCACGTCGGCTGAGGCATCTTCCGGCATATGAACAAGGATAACCCCCAAACACATCATCATGCACGGGAATTTTCTCGTAGGCAGAGCGTGCTGCCGACGACCATGTTTGAAAAAGATTGTTCAGGAGACCTCCGAATTTTCGTAGGGCGGATTAGCGAAGGCGCCAAGCAAAGCTGGCGCGATCAGCCGGTGCAAGTCCGGTCCAGGTAAGGTTTAGCAGACCGCCTGGAGGCGAGTGTTGCGTGAGGCGGCAGCAATGCCGAACACGAAGCGTACACAGCTGTTGCGTGGGGTGTGTGATCGAGCCCCGAAATGCTCTTGTCGCTGGGGGCGGAGGTTGTGCTAATTGCCGAACGCCACATGGGCCGTACCGTTATGCGAGGTATGGCTCACCCTGCCGGGGTCCAAGAGCACATCACGCGCAAAAGGATCGCGTCGGAACTTGGGAGGTCCCACGTCCGGCCGTCGAGCGTAAGTTGGTGATGAGTACGGCGGTCCGTGTCGAGAAGGCGAGGAGCCGTAGTCGATGATGCACGGGCGTGGGAAGTCGGACTCCGTCATAGTAGCTGAGAAGCCGGCGAACAACGCGGACAAAGCCGCTGCGGAGCAATCCGTGGCGGGGGCGGAGGCGGCGGAGCCGGGGGAGCCAAGGACGGGGACCAAGGAGAATGCGGAACAGCAAAGCACGCGCCGGACGCAGAGTCGGGATAGCGTGACACAGGCGCTGGAACGCATACGGCAAGTAGCGAAGACCAGGACAAAGGAGAGGTTCACCGCGCTCTTGCACCATATCAGCATCGAGCTCCTGGAGGACTCGTTCTTCGAGCTTAAGGAGAACGCCGCCGCCGGGGTGGATGGGCTGAAATGGAAGGAGTACGAGGCAAACATCGACCGAAACATCGTTGATTTGCACGATCGGCTCCATCGAGGAGCGTACCGGGCACTGCCGTCACGGCGCGTGTACATACCAAAGCCGGACGGGCGTCAGCGCCCGCTCGCAGTCGCAGCCCTGGAAGACAAGATCGTCCAGAGGGCGGCGGCAGCGGTGCTCAGCGCGATCTACGAGGAGGACTTTCTTGAGTTCTCGTATGGATTCCGACCTGGACGCGGCGCGCACAACGCGATGGATGCGCTCATTGTCGGAATCGAGCGCAAGCGGGTGAACTTCATACTGGATGCCGACATTCGGTCGTTCTTCGACACGGTGAACCACGATTGGCTCATCAGGTTCGTCGAGCATCGGATCGGCGACACGCGCATGATCCGTCTGATCCAGAAATGGCTGAAGGCGGGCGTCATGGAGGATGGGCTCGTTACCGCCAGTGAGGTGGGGACGGGGCAAGGGGCGGTGATCTCGCCGCTGCTTGCCAATATCTACCTGCACTACGGGTTTGATCTCTACGCCGACCGCTGGCGACAGCGCGAGGCCAAGGGTGACATGATCATCGTGCGGTACGCCGACGACTTCATTGTCGGCTTCCAGTACGAGAGCGACGCCCATCGCTTTCTGGATGCATTGCGCGAGCGGTTGGCGCGGTTGGCGTTGTCGCTTCACCCGGAGAAGACCCGGCTGATCGAGTTTGGACGGTTTGCGGCGGAAAACCGCAAGCGGCGAGGGCACGGCCAGCCGGAAACCTTCAGCTTCCTCGGCTTCACCTTCATCTGCGGCAAATCCCGCAAGGGTCGTTTCCTGATCAAACGGAGGACCCGACCGGACCGCATGCGGGCGAAGCTGAAGGCAGTTAGTCAGGAGATGCGGCGGCGCATGCATCAGCCCGTCCCGACCGTCGGCAAATGGCTGGGGCATGTCGTCAAGGGCTACTTCAACTATCACGCAGTGCCCACCAACTTCCACACACTGCGCGTATTCCGCGACGCGATTACCCGGCAGTGGCGGCAAAGACTCTGTCGCCGCAGTGACAAGGGCTATGTCGCGTGGCAGAGCATGAAGCAGCTCGCCGACGCATGGCTCCCGCGACCGCGTATCCTTCATCCCTGGCCTAATGTCCGCTTTGCCGTCATATCCGAGGTAAGAGCCGGAAGAGGGAAAGCTTCATGACCGGATCTGTGCGGGGGACGCGAGGCAACTCGCGTTCCTACCGCGACAGTACTGAGTCAGAACATTTTCGTCGATAGTGGTTGAGAATCAGATATTTGTCGAGATTCACTTGCCAGCGGAGGCTGCGATGAATCTTGAAGGAATGGAGGATAGTGCGTCTCGATTTGCGAGTTTTGTCGAACAACTGACGAGTGTGATCGGCCACGCGGACCGAGCCAGGCCTCTCAATGATTACTGCACTGGTCTTTTAGTCTCTGAGGGCCGCAAGAGCGTAGAGCCAATGGCAGCGGTAACAGCGCCGGCCGAGACGTCGGTGCAGCATCAAAGGTTACTGCATTTCGTTGCCAATGCACCATGGTCGGACGAGGCAGTGTTGGCGAAAGTGCGCGAGCTGGTTCTGCCGGCGATCGAGCGCCATGGACCAATAGGAGTCTGGATTGTCGACGACACCTCTTTTCCAAAGTGCGGCTCTCATTCGGTTGGCGTGCATCATCAGTATTGTGGGCAGCTTGGCAAACAAGCCAATTGTCAGGTGGCAGTGACATTGTCGGTCGCCAATCATCATGCCAGCCTGCCCATCGCGTACCGGCTTTATCTGCCGCAGGAATGGGCCCAAGACGCAAGACGTCGCAAGAAAGCGCGTATTCCCAAGGAGATCTCGTTCAAGACCAAACCGCAGATCGCGCTAGAACAGATCGAGGAGGCGTTAGCTGCGGGCGTCCCACCAGGGACAGTGATCACAGATGCGAGCTACGGTACCAACTCCTCGTTCCGCGCCGGCATCACTGCCCAAGGGCTTAAATATGTGGCAGCGATCATACCGACCATGATGGTGCGTAGAGTATGCAATGATGGCGCGCTGGGGGTGCGCCAGAGCGTGAAGACGTTGGCACGCAGGCTGCCGAAAAAAGCTTGGCGCACGATCACCTGGCGCGAGGGGACTAACAAAAAGCTGCGCTCGCGGTTCGCCCGCGTTCAAGTGCACACGGCACCGATCAGGGGCGCCGCAGCACGAGGCGAAGAAACGTTGTTGATCGAATGGCCCAAGGGTGAGCCTGAGCCCACCAAGTATTGGCTCTCCACTCTCGATAAGGACATACCATTTTGTGCTCTGGTCGATTGCGCCAAAATGCGTTGGCGGGTGGAGCGCGACTACCTGGAGCTCAAGCAAGAAATCGGGCTGGGGCACTACGAGGGGCGGGGATGGCCAGGCTTCCACCATCACGGCACGCTCTGCATCGCGACTTACGGGTTCGCGATCTCCGAACGGGAGACGATTCCCCCCTCAGGAGCTCATTGCGCCTGGAGAATCAAAAAACCTGCCATTCCCGATAGTTACCGACCCCGCGGCGCCGCCGATCCGACCCCAACGGCACGTTCCCAACTCAATCGCTACCCTCCGTCATCGGTTGCTCGTCGCGATCGCAAGGATACTTCCAAGATGCCCCTATTGCGCAAACCGATTCCGCAGAAACGCGCATCTCAGGTTGTGACGCAGTAGTACTAATCCGCCCTACGAAATTTACACCGGCCGCTCGCCTTTCACCGTCACCCGCGTGCCCGACCGCGTGTGCGGCCAGTAATCCCACATCGCGCGGTGCTGGGTGCAGCGGTTGTCCCAGAAGGCGATGGCGT
>DASSRJ010000159.1:0-2552 GCA_035701845.1 Pseudolabrys sp.
CGATCACCGCCGAGGTCGTGACTGTCGATAATTCTCTCGTCCAGCGGATGAAGGTTGATCGCAGCAGCGGCAACATTGAATACGTGAACTGAATACCCTGTTCACGATGCAGATAGTTCATTCGGCGGACCAGGGCCGCCACGGCGGTCTTGGTCCGGGTCTTATCGGGCACCTCGGCGTCCTCAGCGACGACCGCGAGAGCGACCGGATTTGATTGGTGCGGACGGAGGGACTCGAACCCTCACGGGAAATCTCCCAAGGGATTTTAAGTCCCTTGCGTCTACCATTCCGCCACGTCCGCGTGCCAAAGCCCAACTCTCCCGCCGGCGCGCGGCGGTGAGCTCACGCGGCGGCGCGTCATACTAGTTCGATAAGATGTGTCCCCAGGACGACTGCCAGTCCTTGCCACCGGCATCGGTCACCTTGCCGTCCTTTTCGAAAAATTTGTTCGGCACCTGGAAAATCGCGATCATCGTTCCGCCCCTGGGACACCAGGCGACGTGCCGGCTGCCCGCCGGACGCCAGACAAATTCGCCGGGACCCACTTCGAGGCCGGTATCAGGCCCATCCTTGTCGACCAGCGAACCTTCGAGCACGTAGGTCTGTTCAATAAGCACGTGCTCATGATCCGGCAAGGTTGCGCCGGGCTCCATCTTGATCAGCACGGTCGCGAGCCCGCTCCTGGGGTCGAAGAGCAAGGTCTTCGTCTGACAGCCGAGAAACCGCATTTTCTCCCATGGAAGATCTTGCGGACGCACGTGATGCGACCGCTTGTCGTCGAGTGGCCTGGCGTTGTCCGCCTTCGCGTTTACATTCACCGGCGTCCTCCCCTGCGGGGCGTTTCAGCAATGATACACTGAAACCGGTTCAATTGCTCAATTTGATGTTGGCCTGATCCACGATCTTGCCGAATTTGGTGCGCTCGGCATCCACGAAAGCCTTGAACTCTGCAACCTTCATGGGCTTCGGCACAATGCCCTGCGGCAGCAGCTTGCCGGAGATTGCCGGGTCCTGGAGAGCGGTATTGATGATGCCGTTCAGACGTTCGACAATTGCCGCCGGCGTTCCCGCCGTTCCGAACATGGCGAACCAGTTCAGCAACTCGTAGCCCGTCAGGCCCGGCGACCCCTCGCTCAACGGTGCGACATCGGGCAGTTGCGGCATCCGTTCGCGCGACGTCACCGCAACCGCGCGGATCTTGCCGGCCTGTATCAGCGGTAAGGCCGCCGCCAGGCTGGAAAAGCTCATCGTCACTGCACCGGTCGCGACGTCCGTAACGGCAGGCGCCGAGCCGCGATAAGGCACGTGCAAAACCTTGGTGCCGGCCATCGTGTTCATCAGCTCGCCGGCGAGCTGCTGCGGATTACCGACGCCTGATGACGAAAACGATAGTTTGCCCGGATTCTCCTTGATGTATGCGATCAATTCTTTCGGGTTGTGCACCGGAGTCGCGCTCGCAACAACAACGACACAGGGCACGATGCCGATAAGGGCGACGGGCACCAGCTCCTTCGCCGGGTCGTAGGCCATCTTTTCCTTGAAAAGGAAATGATTGATTGCGACTTCGCCCGATGCACAGGCAAGCAACGTGTATCCGTCGGGCGCTGCCTTGGCGACGGCGCCGGTTGCCAGCATGGCGCTGGCGCCAGTCCGGTTTTCGACGATGATCGGCTGACCAAGCGCCGCTTTCAACGGCTCCTGCAACAGCCGCGCGACGATGTCGACACCGCCGCCGGCCGCATAGCCGACAAGAATATGAACCGGCTGGTTTGCATAGGTCGATTGCGCGCCGGCCTCGGGTGCGGCGGCGAACACTGCGGCAGCGCCTGCGCTGGCGAGCAGATGGCGTCGTGTCAGCATTGTGTTTCCTCCAGAGTTAATTTTTTGTCAGTCGCCCCCCTCGCGGATCGGCGGCTGGAACGCCAAGCCGGTATCCCAGGGGAAATAAATCCAGGTGTCTTGCGACACTTCCGTGATGAACGTGTCGACAAGCGGACGCCCCATCGGCTTCGCGTAGACCGTCGCGAAGTGGGCATCCGGCAGAAGATCGCGAACGACACGCGCAGTCTTTCCGGTATCGACAAGATCGTCGACGATCAGCACACGCTTTCCCTGCGAGTGAAGCGCAACCACTTCCGGCGCAATACCTTTGAGAACCGACAGGTCGCCCTGGTTCTTGTAGTCGCGATAGCTGACGACACACACGGTTTCGATCATGCGCACGTTGAGCTCGCGCGCCACGATCGCCGCCGGCACCAGGCCGCCACGGGTGATACAGACGATCGCCTCGAACGGGCCGGAGTCGTGCAGGCGCCACGCGAGCGCGCGCGAGTCGCGATGAAACTGATCCCATGAAACCGGGAAAATTTTTTCGGGACGCGGTGTCTCGGTGGGCGATTTCGCCATGGTGCACTAGCGCGCTTGCGGAAGCTGCGCCTTGACTTTCTTGAGCATGCCTTCAACTTCAGCCTTCACGACCGCAAGCTCGCCGGCATCGCGGGAGCGCACGACAATATTCGTGTTCGGCCCGTTCTTTTCGTCAATGAAGGGAT
>DASSRJ010000160.1:0-26369 GCA_035701845.1 Pseudolabrys sp.
CTTGGTGCAGCCGATCGGTTTGCCGTCGACGTAGCGAATGGTGACCTGGCTCTTCGAATCGGGCTGCAGGTCGTAGAGCTGGCCGGAACGGCGCTTCTCCGAAAGAACCTTGAGAATCTTGTGCGCGAAATAGATCGGCGCAGGCATGAACGAGTTTTTCTCGTAGACCTCGCTTTCGGTGCAGGCGAAGCCGAACATCATGCCCTGGTCGCCGGCGCCTTCTTCCTCTCCGCCCTTTTTCTTCTTTGCGTTGACGCCCATCGCGATGTCGGGCGACTGGCCGTGCAGCAACACCTCGACGTCCGCACCGTAATAAGAGAACCCGTCCTGGTCGTAGCCGATATCCCTCACGACATCGCGCGCGATCTTCGTAATGAGCTCGCGATCGACCACGGCCTTGGCGCCATGCTTGCGGAACAACGGCGCCTGGCCGCGCCCTTCGCCTGCGATGACGATCTTGTTGGTCGTTGCGAGTGTCTCGCAGCCAAGCCGCGTATTCACCTGGCTGTCGTCGGCAATGCCGAGCTTGATGTCATTTTCCAGGAACGCGTCGAGCACCGCGTCAGAAATCTGATCGCAGACCTTGTCCGGATGACCTTCAGAAACCGACTCGCTGGTAAAAAGAAAATTCGTGTGAGCCACCGCTGCAACTCCTCCCGTGGCGCGGCCACGTTGCCGCCTCATGCCATGTCGGGGGTGGTTCTTGCAGCGGCGGCGATGCAGGTCAAGATGCGGGCAGCGTTGGGCAGATGCCTCAAAATGATGGGCTAGTTGATACCGGCGATTTGCTCGACCAGATCAACGATGCGGCGGCGCAGCTTGCTGCTCTTTATGCGCATAAAGGCCTTGGTCAAGGACAGGCCGTCGGAAGTGGCAAGGAAGTCGGCGACGTAGGACGGCGACGGCGCCTCGCTCACGCCGCCGGCATGCCCCGACGAATGCGGCGCGCCTTCGAAGAAAAATGAAACCGGCACCTGGAGTATGTGTGCGATTTGCTGCAACCGGCTGGCGCCGATGCGGTTGGCTCCTTTTTCGTATTTCTGAACCTGCTGGAAAGTGAGGCCAAGAGCGTCACCCAACTTTTCCTGGCTCATGCTGAGCATCATTCGGCGCATGCGGACGCGTGAACCGACATGTCTGTCGATCGGGTTCGGCGCCTTCTTAGCCATAGATTTCTCCTATGCCCCCATTTCGGGCATAGTTGTCACAAGTCAAGGCGCTAACGCAATGCGCGAGTCCTTGTAATCGAGAAACGGCGCGTAAATTTAGTTCTAGATGTCGGTGGAATTTGTATCACTACATTCCGGTGGTATTTTGTTTGGCGGCGATTTTACTGCCTGATTTTCATGCAGCAACTTGCATAATGCTGTGAACAATTGCGCAATCTACGCGCGAAGTCGCCGGCGGCCCACAACGAGCAGACCAAGCAGCAAAACCAGAACCAAGAGGTAGTTGCCGTACTTCACGTAAAGCGTCGGTTCGATCGCAGCCGGCAGCCGGGCATCCAGCACGCCTTCTATTCCCAAGGGTAATGAACCGATGACGCGCCCGACGGGGTCGACCACCGCCGAAATGCCGGTATTGGCTGCGCGCACAAGGGGCAGTCCTTCGGCGATCGCAAGGACGCGCGCCTGCTGAAAATGCTGGTACGGACCGGAGCTGATTCCGAACCAGCCATCATTCGTGACATTGACCATCCAGCCGGGCCGCTCGCCGGACGGCACTGCGGCACCGGGAAAGATCGCTTCGTAACAGATTAACGGCAGCATTTTTGGTGCGGCGGAAACGTCCATCGGGCGCCGGCGATCGCCGGAGAGAAAGCCGCCGATCACTTTCGTCAGTTGCATCAGCCCCAACCGTTCGAGCAGGCGCTGGAACGGCAGGTACTCGCCAAACGGAACAAGATGCACCTTGTCGTATACGCCGCGTATGGATCCGTCGGGGTCGATCACATAGATCGAATTGTACGCGCGCTGATCGCGCGGGTCGGCATCCGAGGCCGCCCGCACGGCGCCGGTTATCAGCACCGTTGACGGCCTGATCAGGCCCGCGATTTGCGCAAGCGCGTCGGGCTCTCGCGTCAAAAAGAAAGGAAAAGCCGCTTCCGGCCAAATGAGATGTGTCACGTCACGGATGCCGTTCGAACCGGGGCCTGTAGCGCGATTCGATAGACGCAAGTAACGGCTCATCACGTCCGCTTTTGCCGAGTAATTGAATTTTTCGTCTTGCTGCAAATTCGGCTGCATGATGCGCAGGCGGACGCCGGTCACATATTCCGTTGGGTGCGACCACAGCCTTGCGGCGCCGTAGGCGGCGAGCCCGGCGAGGACAACCAGCCCGAAAACGAGTGGACGATACGGATACCGCGTGTCGGCCTTATCGTCGGCGATGACCGCGGGACTCGCGCAAATGGCGACGCAGAGAAATGTAAGGGTCCAGATTCCGGTCAATGAAACGCTTTGCGCAAGCACGAGCGGCTGGGTCAGCGCGTAGCCAAACGTATTCCACGGAAACCCGCTGAGCAGGTGGCCGCGCAGCCATTCCGCGGCGGTCATCGCGGCGGCGAGGGCCAGGATTCGTTCGGGTCCGCGGACCCAGATCAGCCGGGCGACCGCAAGTCCAAGCCCCGTGTAAAGCGCCAAATATGCGGGCAAACCCGCAACGGCGACCGGCAAAAGCCAGCCGAAGGTCTTGGCATCGACGAGAAAGGCATATCCAACCCAGTAAAGCCCGGCGAGGAAATATCCGAAACCAAAGCACCAGCCGGCGACAGCGGCGGTGACCGCGCCGCTCCAGCGTCCGGCGGTGGACCCGTCTATGAGCCAGACCAAAATCGGAAATGTTACGAACAGGACGGGCCATGCGTTGATGGGCGGCATCGCCAATGCCGAAGCGGCGCCGGCCACGAATGCAATATTCACGCGCCGCCAGCCGATGGCGAGCACGACGGCGTGGGCGAGGCGGGTAATGATCACGGCTGGCGCACGCCCGCCGGACCGGTGTCGTTGCGGGGCGCCTTATCGTCAGGTGCCGCCGGCGAAGTTGTGACGCTCGAAAACATGCCGTCGGCCTCGTTGCGTTTGCGCATCTCGCGCGGCCGCTCGCGTCTCTCTTTCAGCCGGATTATCCTGACACGCTTGACGCGGCGTGGATCGGCGTCGAGCACTTCGAACTCGAAAAGGTCGGGGCCCGGCACGATTTCTCCGCGCACGGGCAGGCGTCCCGCGCGGGTCACCAGATAGCCACCGATCGTGTCGACGTCGTCTATAGCGTCGCCAACGTCGAAATCGTTGCCGACGGTCGCGACGACGTCTTCGATCTTCGCGCGCGCATCGGCAACAAATGAGCCGTCAGGCAGCTGTGCGATTTCGGGCGTGGCATCCTCGTCGTGTTCGTCGGCAATGTCGCCGACGATCTGCTCGACAATATCCTCGATCGAGGCGAGCCCGTCGGTGCCGCCATATTCATCGACCACCAGCGACAGGTGAATTCGCGTCGCCTGCATGCGCGCCAGCAGATCGATGACGCGCATCGACGGCGGCACGAACAGGATCTCGCGGACGATCCTGGTCGCCGACAGCGGCGTCGCAAGATTGATCGCCTTCAGGTCGAGACCGGCGGGCAGCGGCTTCTTGCGCTTGGCGTTCTTTTCCGGATTGGCCGCCGCGCGCGCGGTCATGAAGGCGATCAGGTCGCGGATGTGCACCATCCCAACCGGGTCATCGAGCGTGTCGTTATAGACGACAAGCCGCGAATGCCCGGCGCCCTCGAACACCCGCATCAACTCGCCGAGCTTGATGTCCTGCTGAACGGCGATGATGTCGGCGCGCGGCACCATGACATCGCCGACGCGGCGCTCGCCCAGGCCGAGGATGTTCCTGAGCATCCGGCTTTCTTCCGGAGTGAAACCGGACTCGCCGGGTCCAACGGCATCAAGGACGTCCTGCAGGTCGGCGCGCGCGATATTCGGCTTCCGTCCGAACAGCGCACGCAATACGCGGATGAACCAGTTCTCGCCGTTGCTGCGCGCCTGCGGCACGGGCACCGGCAGGTTTCGCGGCTCGTATGACGGCGCGCCGGCGGGCCTCGAACCAGATGGATCGCTTTCAGGCATGGCGGTCAGGCGTTGCGAGGATCGTGCGCGCGGTAGGGGTCGGGCATATTCAAACGCGTCATGATTCTGCTTTCGAGCCCCTCCATTGCCTCAGCCTGTGCGTCGGTCTCGTGGTCATAACCGTTGAGGTGGAGAAATCCATGCACCGCAAGGTGGGCAAGATGGTGCAGGAAATCACGGTTCTCATCAGCGCATTCCCTTTCGAGGGTCTCGAAGGCGATCACGATATCGCCGAGCAGCCGGGCGTCGTCGCCGCCGGGACCCGAGGCCGGAAACGACAGAACGTTGGTCGGCCTGTCGATCCCGCGCCAGTCCCGGTTGAGCAGGCGGATAGCCGAATCGTCGGTGAGCACAATACTGACTTCACCGCCTGCTGTTGAGAGTGCCGCGGCCGCGGCAAGGACCGAGTTCCGCACGGTTTTCCCGGCCAGAGGCCGCGCATCCCAAAGCGGCGATTCGATCCGGATTTCGATATGCGGCGGCGACCTCTGCCGCCCCGGCGGCGTCTTCATCCTTTTCCCTCGCGCGCGGGGACGCCGCGGTCGTAGGCCTCGACGATGCGGGCTACCAGCTCGTGGCGGATGACGTCTTCATGCGTGAACGCCACATGGCCGACGCCTTCGATGCCTTTCAGCAGCTTGACGGCTTCCGCGAGGCCGGATGCCTGGCCGTGCGGCAGGTCGACCTGGCTTGGATCGCCCGTGACGATCATGCGGCTGTTTTCGCCCAGCCGCGTGAGAAACATTTTCATCTGCATGGAGGTCGTGTTCTGCGCCTCATCCAGAATAACGGCGGCGTTCGAGAGCGTGCGGCCGCGCATGAAAGCGAGCGGTGCGATCTCGATTTCGCCGGCTTGCAGCGCCCGCTCGACGATGCGCGCATCCATCAGATCGTAGAGCGCGTCGTAGATCGGACGCAGATAAGGATCGACCTTTTCACGCATGTCGCCGGGAAGAAAGCCGAGACGCTCACCGGCCTCGACGGCAGGGCGCGACAAGATGATACGGTCGACCTCTTTGCGCTCGAACATCTGAATCGCGTGCGCAACGGCAAGCCAGGTCTTGCCGGTGCCCGCAGGCCCGGTTCCGAAGACCAAAGCGTGACGCTTCAGCGCGCGGATATAGGCATCCTGCGCGGCCGTGCGGGCGCGCACCGGCCGCTTGCGCAGGTTGATTTCCTCGAACGCCGGCCGCGGCGCGGCAGGATCGTAGTCGAAGAGGGAGCCCTGCGCGATCGCCTGGCGGATTGCGCCTTCGACGTCGCCCTGGCTCAGGTCGCGGCCGCGCTTGAGCTGCTCGTAAAGTCCCTCGAGAACATGGCGCGCCTGCTCGCAGGCGCCACGCGAGCCTTCAATCGTGACATGATTGCCTCGCTGCTCGGCAACCACACCAAGGCGGCGTTCGATCAGCGCAAGATTTTGTCCGTATTGGCCGAACAGCATCGACGCGAGCTTGTTGTCTTCGAAGGCAAGCACGGTCTGGGTCGTGGCCGTCTCCTCCGAGGCGGCAGCGGGCGGGATCACGGGATCCGTTGTGCGCAAAGCTGGTTCAGGCTCCTGCTGCTGTCAGTCGCATTTTCCGGTTTTCGTCTGCAAGGCTGCCGAAGAGGCTGTTGCTGCCGACTTCGTCGATGATCACGCGGTGCACCGAACCGATGCATTCGGCCGGCGCCATGACCTGCACCGCCTGCAAATACGGCGAGCGGCCCACGAGCTGCCCGGGCAGTTTGCCGGCCTTTTCGAGCAGCACGTCGACGGTGCGTCCGGCAAAGCCGGCATTGAAACGGCGTTGCTGACGCGTGATGGCGGCCTGCAGCCGCTGCAGGCGCTCGGACTTCACGTCCGCCGGAATCTGCTCGTCCATCTCGGCGGCCGGCGTGCCCGGCCGCGGCGAGTACATGAACGAAAATGCGCCGGCGTAGCCGACCTCGTCGACCAGCGCGAGAGTGTCGCGGAACTCCGATTCGGTTTCGCCGGGAAAACCGACGATGAAATCGGACGTGAAGGCGAGGTCGGCGCGGCCGGCGCGGAGTCGGGCAATCACGTCGAGGTAGTCCTTGCGCGTATGCTTGCGGTTCATCGCCGCAAGAACGCGGTCGGTGCCTGATTGCACCGGCAGATGCACGTAGGGCATCAGCGCCGGCAATTCGCGATGAGCTGCGACCAGGTCGTCATCCAAGTCGCGCGGATGGCTCGTCGTGTAGCGCAGACGAAGAATGCCGGGGATCCGGGCAAGACGATACAGCAGCCTGCCGAGGCTCGACGCCGTCCCGTCCGGACCTGATCCGTGATAGGCATTCACGTTCTGCCCGATCAGCGTCACTTCGCGCACGCCGCCGCCCACCAGCCGTTCAACTTCGGCGACGATCTTTTCGACCGGGCGCGACACTTCCGCGCCGCGCGTGTAAGGCACGACGCAGAACGTGCAGAACTTGTCGCAGCCTTCCTGTACGGTGACGAATGCGGATATCCCGCGTTTGGCGATGGCGTCGCGTTTCGGCGCCGCCAGGGCATCGAATTTGTCCTCGACCGGGAAATCGGTATCGATGACTTTCTCGCCATGATGCGCGCGTGCCACCATGTCCGGCAGCCGGTGGTAGTTCTGCGAGCCGACCACCAGATCGACGGCGCGGGCGCGCCGGATGATTTCGCGGCCTTCCGCCTGGGCCACGCAGCCGGCGACTGCGATCAGCATGCGGCGGCCGTCGCGCGCGGCCGCTTCTTTCATTTCACGGATGCGGCCGATCTCGGAATAGACCTTTTCGGCCGCTTTTTCGCGGATGTGGCAGGTGTTGAGGATGACGAGGTCGGCGTCCTCGGGCGATGCCGTCTCGTCGTAGCCTGCGGGCGCCAGGGTGTCCGCCATACGATGGGAATCGTAGACGTTCATCTGGCAGCCGAATGATTTGACGTGGACCTTGCGGGCTTTGCTCATGCCATTTCAATGCGAAGCGTGTTCAATCTACCTGCCGTGCGCGGGTTTGTCCCGTGAGACCATATATTTGATTTTACAATGATTTTAAGACCGGAATGGCTCGCCCGGACAATATATCCTCAGCCTGAACGCGCGTTTTGCGCGCTCAATGGCCGTCCGCGCAAGGCCGCGGCCAGCAGGTTACGGACCGAGCTCTCGAGACGCCTGGTCATGGCCTTGCGGTCGGTCTCGACATCTGCGGAAACCGCTTCACCGTAGCTGACGACGGCGTCAACCGCACCGTGTTCGATGAATGCCTTGACGTGCGGCAGGAAGTTGAGATCGCCGTACCACGCCACCAGCGGGCGGTGCTGGCGGCCCATGGGGATGCCATGCAGGCCGGTGTAACTGATCGACATCGGCTGAATCAGCATATTGCCGGCATGTCCGGACGCCTCCTCGACTGCGCCAAGCAGCGCGGAGCGGAATGGCAGAACGCGGTTGCCGTCGCTTGAGGTGCCTTCGGCAAACAGCACCACTGGCACGCCGTCCTGCAGCCTGTTGACGATGTCGGCCACGGCCTCGCCGGTCTGATGCCGGCGCGTACGGTCGACGAAGACCGTCCGTTGCAGCTTCGCCGTGATGCCGACCAGCGGCCAGCTTGCCACTTCACGCTTGGCGACAAAGGCGACGGGTGCAAGCGAGCCGATGACGAGAATGTCGGCCCATGAGACATGATTGGAGACGTAGAGCACGGCACGGTCACGCATCGGCGCGCCGTTCACGCGCACGCGTATACGAAGCAGCGAGCACAGCACCCGATAGTAATTCGAGGCAATGAAGCCCCAACCGGGCAGCCTGAGTTTACCGAGCGTCCACTGGAGAGAAATCAGCAGCGGCGTCATCGTGAAAAAGAATGCCGCGATGAAAAGCGCGCGCGCCATCGGCGTCCAGTTCCGGCGATGCATGCCTAGCGCTTCTTGTCGTCGCTCAGCGGCACGGCATAAAGCTCAAGCCGATGGTCGACGAGTTTATATCCGAGCTTGCGCGCGACCTCGGCCTGCAGCCGCTCGATTTCCTCGGACTGAAATTCGATCACTTCGCCATTGCGGAGATTGATCAGGTGGTCGTGATGGGCGTCGGGACTGGTTTCGTAGCGCGCTCGTCCGTCGCGGAAGTCATGCCGCTCGATGATGCCGGCATCTTCGAAAAGCCGCATGGTGCGGTAGACGGTCGAAATTGAAATATGCTCGTCGACTTTTGCGCAACGCCGAAAGAGCTCCTCGACGTCCGGATGATCGTCGGACTCCGCCAGGACGCGCGCGATGACGCGCCGCTGCTCGGTCATGCGCATGCCCTTCGCGGCGCAAAGCGCTTCGATGTTCTTCCTCTCGATATTGCGCTTGCTCGCGGCAGTCACGTCGGCATCTCTCCGGAGTCCGGGCAATTCTCTGGGGTTCCCGGTATCATATTGGCCGTGTCAGGCATGTGTCCACCGCACGCTTAGATCAAGTCGCGCCGCAGGATCAGCGCTGTGGCGGTCGTCCCTCCGGTTCCCGGATAATAGCCGGGGCGCCGCGAGACCTCCTGAAATCCGGCGCGCTGGTAGAGCCGCAACGCCGGCATGTTGTGCTCGTCGACCTCGAGAAAAATGGTGCGCGCGCCAAGGCCGGCAACGCGCCGCATGTGAAGGTTCAGCAGTTGGCGTCCGAGCCCGCGGCTGCGCTGCCGTTCGGCGACGGCAACGGAAAGGATCTCGGCTTCGTCTTCGACCAGCCGCGACATAATGAAGCCCGTGATCTGTGCGCCGGCAGTTGCACGGTGCGTGATCACGTGCCGGTCGAGCAAGAGGCCTTCAACTTCCTGTTCGCTCCAGCCGCGGCGAAATGACTTGCCATGCAGGGCCGCAATCGCCGATGCGTCGCGCGCGCTTGCCTCCGTGATCGACGGTTCGGCGCGATTGAACAGATTGTTGATGAAACCCATCATCGCCGTGCCAATTGCACCGCATCCTGTGGATGCGCGTCCGGCGGACGAAGGTACAGGGGCTTGGGCGGCGTGCCGGTATCGGATGCGGCGGCGCCAAGTCGCGCGACCCAATTGATGTCAGCTGCGCCGCGTTGTTCGACCTTGGTCGGCGGACGTTCGCCGCCTGGCCATAACGCTGCGAGTTTTGCAGCGGCGGTTCCAGTGATGCGCGGCGCGCCGGTCGACGAAACACGCAGGGCCTCGCGCAGCGGCGCGACGCGGGGCGCAACAAGCGTGCGGCCGCCCGGACCGAACACCTGCAGGTAGACATGATCGTGCCTCGCATCGATCGCGACCACGACGGGAAGCGTATCGTCGGCCGCGATGAATGGCGCGGCGAAGGCGGCAAAAGTTGTCAGTCCGATCGCCGGCTTGCCCGCCGCAAGCGCAATGCCGCGCGCGGCCGCAATGCCGACCCGCAACCCGGTGAAGCTTCCCGGTCCGGTGGTGACCGCGATACGATCGATGGTGGAGAAATCAAGCTGAACGCGGTCGAGCACCCGTGCGATCAGGGGCATCAACGCTTCGGCGTGACCGCGCTGCATCGGCACCGCTTCATGCGCGCGCAAGTCCGCGCGCCCGGTGTCCAGCACGGCGACCGAGCAGGCCTCGAGCGCGGTATCGATGGCAAGAACGCGCATGAACTGAGTTTACCACCGACACGGCCGGGCTTGTCAGCGCGCCATCCGCGTCTTCACAGCAACGCCGGGACGTCGATGTCCAGCGCGTAGCGTGCGAAACACCCCGTCCTTCGGACGGCCAAGACCGGGCAAAAGGTCGAAATTGCCCAGCTATTGCGCCTACATCGGCCTCACTTCGACGACGTCGGGAACGAAGTGCCGAAGCAGATTCTGGATGCCGTGCTTGAGGGTTGCGGTCGATGACGGGCAGCCCGAGCACGCGCCCTTCATATTGAGATAGACGATCCCTTCCTTGTAGCCGCGGAAGGTGATGTCGCCGCCGTCCCCTGCCACTGCCGGGCGCACGCGCGTCTCGATCAGGTCCTTGATGGTGGCGACTGTTTCAGCGTCCTTCGCGTCAAAGAATTCATCCGACGCGGCATCGGCCGGGCTTGCGCCGCCGGCAAGCAGCGGCGCACCGGACATGTAGTGCTCCATGATGGCACCAAGAATCGCCGGCTTGAGCTGCTGCCATTCGCCGCCGGACTTTGTCACCGCGATGAAGTCGGATCCGAAGAACACGGCGCCGACATTGGGGACATCGAACAGCTTGGCGGCGAGCGGCGATTGCGCCGCTGCGTCCTTCGTCGGCATGTCAAGCGTGCCGGTCTCGAGCACGGGTCGCCCCGGCAGGAATTTCAGCGTTGCCGGATTGGGCGTGGTTTCGGTCTGGATGAACATCGAATTCGCTCCTTGCCTCAACGGGTTCAAGGCCCGCGGGCGGTCAAGTCATGGCTCATAAATGGCGCTTGCGGCGCTCCCGGTCAACCGCTGCAAATCGCCCCAAATTACGAGCTGGCGTCGATGTCGTCGTCGCTCAGATGACCCGGCACCAGCGCGACCGGGATCGGGAACGTGCCCGCGGTCTTGGCAAGGTTCGACACCAGCGGCCCCGGGCCTTCCTTTCCGGTGCCGGCTGCCAGGACCAGGATGCCGATATCGGCGTCTTCATCGATCAGCTTGATGATCTCTTCAGACGTGTTGCCCTCGCGAATGACCCGGTCGGGCGTGATCTTGGCGATCTTCTTTGCGCGGGCGGCGAATTTGTCGAGTGCGGCGTTCGCCGCCTCCTGCGCCTCGGCCTTCATGATGTCGGCGACACCGAGCCATTGCTGATTGCGGTCGCCGGGCTCGATTACACGCAGCATCACGATCTGCGACTTCGTGCGTCCGGCGCGCTTCGCCGCCCAGTAGACGGCGCGGTCACATTCCTCGGTGTCGTCGATGACCACCAGGTATTTTCGCTTGTGGCCGGCCTCGTAGCTGCGGCGCTTGCTGCTCATGGTCGCGACGCTCCCGTCCGATCATATGCGCTGTGACGAATGCACAAGCGGGCAATGGTGGCATGCCGCCCGGCGCGACGACAAGGCGGATATCCCGCGCCGCAAAACTAGCGGCGCACGAAACCGACGATATCCTTGACGGCCTTCATGGTTTCGGCGGCAATCACCTGCGCGCGCTGCGCGCCATCGGCCAGGATCGAATTGATATAGACAGGATCCTGCACGAGTTTCTTCATTTCGGCGGCGATCGGCCCGAGTTTCGCGACGGCGAGGTCGGCGAGTGCGGTCTTGAAGGTGGAAAACTGGCCGCCGCCGAACTGCCCGAGTACTTCGGCTTTGCTAACGCCTTGCAGCGCCGCGTAGATGCCCACCAGGTTGTCGGCCTCGGGCCGGGGTGCAAGACCCTTTTCCTCGCTAGGCAGCGGTTCCGGGTCGGTCTTGGCCTTGCGGATTTTCTGCGCGATGGCGTCCGCGTCGTCGGTCAGATTGATGCGGGAGTAGTCGGATGCCTCCGACTTCGACATTTTCTTCGAGCCGTCCCGCAGTGACATCACACGCGTTGCCGGACCCTGGATGATGGGCTCCGGTTGCGGAAAGAAGGCATCGCCAAAGCCGTGCGCCTGGATCGACGCCGAGAAGTCGTTGTTGAATTTCTGCGCGATGTCGCGCGACAGCTCGAGGTGCTGTTTCTGGTCCTCACCGACGGGAACGTGCGTTGCGCGGTAGACGAGGATGTCGGCCGCCATCAGGGTCGGATAAATGTAGAGGCCGACCGACGCGTTCTCGCGATCCTTGCCGGCCTTCTCCTTGAACTGCGTCATGCGGTTGAGCCAGCCGACGCGAGCGACGCAATTGAAGACCCAGGCGAGCTCGGCGTGCTCGGCGACCTGGCTCTGGTTGAAGATGATGTGCTTCTTCGGATCGATGCCGCAGGCAAGGAACGCGGCCGTCACCTCGCGGGTGGCGCGCGGCAATTCGTTCGGATCCTGCCACACCGTGATGGCGTGAAGATCGACCACGCAATAGATGCAGTCGTAGCGATCCTGCAGCGCCACGAACTTGGTGATGGCCCCGAGATAATTGCCTAGATGCAGATTGCCGGTCGGCTGCACGCCGGAAAAAACGCGTTCCTTGAACGCCATTGCCCGTCCTCATGTCTTCTTGTCTTCTTGCGCCGGAGCCATGCCATGCCGGAGGCGCGCCGCGCAAGGCCCTTACGGTTTTCGTTGCGGGACGGCCAGCGCTTTGAGCGTTACGACGCCGAGCAAACGCAGCGCGGCGAAGTAGACGGCGACGCCAAGTGTGACCAGTGCGGCAAGGATCGCCAGCCGTGCGGTCCATGATGTGCCGCCTGCGCCAATCGCATGATCGGCGTAACCGACCGCGCCGGCCATCGCGATCGTGGCGAGGCAGATGCGGGGCAGGCGGCGCCAGGCGTCGCCATCGATCCGCAGCCAGCGGCGGCGAAAAAGCAGGGTACCGAGCAGCCCGGCGCCGACCCAGCCGGACACGGCAATTGCCGCAGCAACACCGACATATCCAAACCGTGGAAACAGCAGCACGCCGCCGATGACGGCTGCGGCGAAACCGGCAAGGGCGGCAAGCATGGGGGTACGCGTATCCTCGTGCGCAAATGAAACCGCGCCGAACACCTTCTCGAGCACGTGTCCTGGAAGCCCCGCACAAATCGCCACCAGCGCCGCCGCAACCGCAGCCGTATCCTGGACGCCGAATGCGCCGCGTTCGAACAGGCCGCGCGCAATCGGCTCTGCCAGCAGCGCAAAGCCGGTAGCCGCCGGCAAGGCGAGCCCGATGGCGATTTCATAGGCGCGCGACTGTGCCGAGGCGATTCGGCTCTCGTTGCGGGCATGCACGCTGTCGGCAATACGCGGCACGATCACGGCCGCTACGGCGATTGACGCGATGCCGAGCGGCAGTTCGTAGAGGCGATTGGCGTAATAGAGCCACGACACTGCGGCGGGTGACGCCGACACGATCGCGGTCGCGGCGATCAGCTTCAGTTGAGGGATGCTTGTCGCGATCAGGCCGGGCAGCGCCCGTCCGAAGAACGCTCCAACCTGATCGCGCACCGGCGAACGAACTCGTTGCCATCGTCTCCTGGTTCCCAGCCAGACGATGGCTGCGGCCAGAAGCTGGACGATGCCGGCCGCGGTAACGGCAAGTGCAATCCAAAAAGTGATTTGATAGTGCTCGAGCGGCTCGTCCGGCATTAGCAGCAGCGCCAGCAGCATAGTCAGATTGAACAACACCATGGTAACTGCGACCGCACCGACGCGGCCTTCAGCGCTGAGGGCCGCCGCTATCACCGCGACAAGACCGGCAAACAAAATATACGGCGCGGTCAGGAACAGCAGGAACGCCGCAAAAGATTGCTGTGCGTCATCGAAGCCCGGTGCGATGCCGGCGATGACATAGCGTCCGAGGAACACGGTGAGCAGGGCAATGCTGCCGGCTATGCAGAACATCGCGAGCAGGACGCGCCACGTGAAGCGGTCGGCGCCGGCCGTGCCGTTGTTGCTGCGCAGCCTGGTCCAGATCGGCACGAAGGCGCTGTTGAGCGCGCCTTCCGACAGCAGGCGGCGAAAAAAATTGATCACCTGGAGAACGGCGAACAAAGTCTCTGAATAAGGCCCGGCACCCAACAATGCCGCGATCCAGGCGTCGCGTACGTAAGCGAGAAGCCGCGACATCAGCGTGCCGCCGCCGACGGTGGTGATATCGCGTGCGAGCGACATTTTGGTGATTCCCTCGCGGTTACTTTAGGCCCGTGGGCACGCGCCCGTCATCCACCCGATGCGCTTGCCGCGGCTCAGTGCCCCGATATAGTGCGCGCGCTATTCGCGAGGACAACGCATGACCGCTCTCCGCTATGACGTGCTCGGCATCGGCAACGCCATCGTCGATGTAATCGCCCGCGCCGAAGATGATTTCCTGGTGGCGCAGGGTATGCACAAGGGCACGATGGCGCTCATCGATGAAGCGCGCGCACAGGCGATCTATGCGGCAATGGGCCCGGCGACAGAAAGTTCGGGCGGATCAGCGGCGAACACGATCGTTGGCGTCGCGAGCTTTGGCGCACGCGCGGCATTTGTCGGCAAAGTGAAAGATGACAAGCTGGGTCACAGCTTTATCCATGACATCCGCGCCGCAGCTGTCGGCTTCGATACCCGGCCTGCCACCGGCGGGCCGTCTACGGCGCGCTGCTACATCATGGTGACGCCCGACGGCGAGCGCACGATGAACACGTTTCTGGGGGCGGCGCAGGACTTGCAGCCGGCCGATATCGATGAAGGGCAGGTGGCGAGCGCTGCGGTCACTTATCTCGAAGGCTATCTGTGGGATCCGCCGCGGGCCAAGGAAGCCTTCGTCAAGGCTGCGCGCATTGCACACAAGGCCGGACGCCGCGTCGCGCTTACGCTGTCGGACGCCTTTTGCGTCGATCGCTATCGTGCCGAGTTTCTCGACCTGATCCGCAAAGGGGTCGTCGACATCGTATTCGCCAACGAGCGCGAGCTGCACAGCCTCTACGAGACCGCCGACTTCGATACCGCCGTCGAGGTGCTGCGCGGCGAGGCCACGCTCGCGGTGGTGACGCGCAGCGAAAAAGGCTGCGTCGTTGTTTCGCGCGATGCGGTCGACGCGGTGCCGGCCGAGCCGGTCGCGCAGGTGGCGGACGTCACCGGCGCCGGCGATTTGTTTGCCGCCGGATTTCTCGCTGGTCTCGCGCGCGGCAAGGATCATCGCACCTCCGCCCGCCTTGGCGCTATTGCGGCGGCGGAAGTCATCCAGCACATCGGTGCGCGGCCGGCCGTGTCGCTGAAGGCGCGGGCGGCCGAAAACGGAATCGGGGTTTAGCTGCGATATTTTTGGATGCGAATTAAGCGTGAGATGCCAGGGTGCGCCGGCATCTCACGCGGGACCCAAGGACGCCCGGTGCGACGTTATCCGGACGCGGTGCAAGGTCCTCTCGGTTGATAGGAGGCGCGGCCGCTTGCCAGCAAGCCATTGGTAACCAGTTGGTAACCAAACATGGTTACCGATTGGTGAACGCCCAATCGAGGACCAGTGCCATGGCCAAGCGCAAGCAATTCGGGAGTGCCGGCGGCGATCCGGTGGCGAATCCGGACAACGCAACGCAGCAAGCGCAGGCCGAACTGCCGTTGATCGATTCCCCTGCGCTCTCGCCGGCGACAGTGGAGGCGGATTCGGAGGCGGCCAGCGAACCTGTGGCGGAGGCGTTGGCCATTCCCGAAGCAGCAGCGGCGGTCAACGAGACGGACATCAACAATAATAATGAAGAGCCGACCAACATGGCGCAGGCAGCGCCGATGGCGACACGACGGCCGCAGCTCCGCATACGCCCGCGCCACAGGCGCTATGTCACGCTTGCCGCTTCGGTTGCGATCGCCGCCGCCGTCGGCGTGCTGACCGGCGCGGCGATGACGGGCGGATTGTCCAAGCCCGCTCCGGTCGATGTTGCAGGTCTTGCAGAGAGCAAGGCGGCGCAGCAGTCGATTTCGCGTCTTTCCAACGACGTCGCCGGCCTGAAGGCGAACCTTGAGGCGGCAAACAAATCGGCGCACAGCCAATTCGCCAGGATCATCGAGCGTCTGGCGCGCGACAACACGGAAATCACCGGCACCGTCACGCCGCCGCAAACTGTGCCGCCGGCATCGCCGGCCGCGGCACCATTGCCGCCGGCACGCCCGGCTCCCGCAGCGGAAATTTCCCGTCGTCCGTCGATCATCACCGGCTGGACGATCCGCGAGACGCGCGACGGTTTCGTCTACGTGCAAGGTCACGGCGACGTCTATCAGGTCGTGCCGGGCGCGGCCTTGCCGGGCATCGGGCCGGTCGAGCAGATCAAGCGCCAGGACGGTCGTTGGGTCGTGGTCACGCCGAAGGGCATCATCGTCTCGATGCGCGATCGCCGCTATTTCGAGCGGTTCTAGACCGCTCAACGCGAACGATGTCCGGCGGCGCCCTTCGGCGCCGCTCTTCATTTGCGCGTGAGGTCGGTGGCGAGCGCGGTCAAAGCATGGCAGATTCCTGCACCTTCAATCGGCGCGGGTGGACGTCATGCATTGCGCTTCGGTCAAAACCTTCATGGCGACGGCAGGCATTCTTGCCGCGGTGACCCAGGCGCAGGCGCAAGGTGCCGCGCCTGCACCCGCCAAGCCTGAAATGCTGGAGAGCTGTCCCGGTCTCGTCGCCGCACGGCCGCCTTTCGTGGCGCCCGCCGCTTTTCGCCTTGCCGCGCTTGAGCGCGACCAGGCACGTCTGACCTATGTCGGCCACTCGACCTTCCTGATCGAGAGCCCGCAACTGGTGCGCATCGCTACCGACTACAATGATTACGTCAAGCCGACCGTGTTGCCCGACATTGCGACGATGAACCACGCGCACACGACGCACTACAGCCTGTCGCCTGATCCGGGGATCAAATACGTGTTGCGCGGCTGGTCCGAAGATCAGAAGCCGGCGCGCATCGATGTCCAGTTCAAGGACGTCCGCGTGCGCAATGTGCCGACCAATATCCGCACCTTTGACGGCGGCACCGAGCGGCATGGCAATTCGATTTTCATCTTCGAGGTCGCGAACCTGTGCATCGCGCATCTTGGCCATCTGCACCACACGCTCACGCAGCAGCAGCTCAACGAGATCGGCCGGGTCGATGTCGTGCTGGTGCCCGTCGACGGATCCTACACGCTTGATCTTGATGGCATGGTCGAAGTGCTGCACGCGATGAAGGCGCCGCTGATGATTCCCATGCACTATTTCAGCGCCTATACGCTCGACCGTTTCCTGCAACGCGTGCGGCAGGAGTGGGATGTCGAGGTCGCCGAGGTACCATCACTGGTGGTGTCAAAGGCTACGCTCCCGACAAAGCCGAAGGTGCTGGTGCTTCCCGGCCATTAACGGCAGCCATTAACCGCGCCAATTAGCGTAAATATCAGAAGGCTCGCCAAATTCCGGCCTCGATTGCTCGTTTATCAACAGGCCCGGTTGACCTGACGGAACCAATGGTTAGTTGTCGCGTTCTTGATGCGGCTTTTTGAAGTGATACTGAGGTTATTTTCATGGTTCAGACTTGGAGCACGTGGAAACGATTTCCCGATGCGCAAAGCGGCGATCACGTTGAAGCGCCAATCGGCCCTGGAGTCTACGAAGTCCGTCACACCATGACCGGCCGTGTTGTCGCCTTCGGCCACTCGGCCAACGTTGCGAATTCACTTGCCGACCTGAAACTGAATGGCGGCGCTGGCACGTTCGCTCGCCTCTTTCGCAAGCAGCCTCTGGTGTCGCGAGTCTCCGACCTCGAATACCGTACTTGCGCGGCGGCCAGCCGCGCGGAGGCGAAGACAGCCGCAAGCCGCCTGATGGGCCTGCGACAGACGGCGTGGCGCCGCCGCATGGATATGAGCTCGGCCGCGCGCCACTAGGTCCGGTTCTTGCAGCGGGTTTGAGATGCGGCCGGCCTTGCGCCGGCCGTTTCGCTTCTGGTCCGGCACGCTTCCGGTCCTTCCCGGAGTTCGTATAGAGTTGCTCCGAAGCAGGGATTGGACAGCCATGTTGAGTGCGGAGCAGAACGATTTCATCACCCGGACCGGGGCGGGAACACCGGCCGGCGGATTGATGCGGCGCTACTGGCAGCCGGCGGCGCTGGTCGATGAGCTTTCGGGCAACCGGCCGGTGAAGCCCGTCAGGCTGTTCGGCGAAGACCTGGTGATCTTCAAGGACGACAAAGGCCGTTATGGCCTGATCGGCCGTCGCTGTCCTCATCGCGGTACCGATCTCGCATATGGCCGGCTTGAAAATGGTGGCCTGCGTTGCGCCTTCCACGGCTGGCTGTTCGACGTAAACGGCGAGTGTCTTGAGACGCCGGCCGAACCCGACGACAGCAATCTCTGCGCCAACATCAGGCAGAAATCCTATCCGGTGGCGGAGAAGAATGGCATCCTGTTCGCCTATCTCGGACCGGGCGAACCGCCGGCATTTTTGCATTTCGACTGCTTCGTTGCGCCCGAAAGCCACACCTTCGCGTTCAAGGGCATGATCGACTGCAACTGGCTGCAGTCGCTCGAGGTCGGCATCGATCCGGTGCATACATCGTTCCTGCACCGGTTCTTCCAGGACGAGGATCCGAGCCAGGCCTACGGAAAACTGTTCCGCGACACCTCGCGCGATTCAGACATGCCGATGTCGCGCATCATGCGCGAGTTCACGCGTCCGCGCATCGAGGTCGAGCCGACCGAATTCGGCTTCCGGCTGGTTACGCTGCGGCAGATCAGCGAGGCGAGCACGCATGTTCGCGTGACCAATCTGATGTTTCCGAACGCCTTCATCATCCCGATGAGCCGCGAGATGACGATCACGCAGTGGCATGTGCCGATCGACGACGAGAAGCACTACTGGTACGCGATCTTCACCAGCTTCGGTGCGCCTGTGAACAAGGACGAAATGCGTCGCCAGCGTCTCGCCCTTTATCAGCTGCCGGATTACATCCCGAACAAGAACAAGAGCAACGACTACGGTTTCGATCCGGACGAGCAGGAGCACGAGACCTATACCGGGATGGGCGCCGACATCAACGTGCACGACCAATGGGCCTGCGAATCGATGGGCGCAATTCAGGACCGCACCAACGAGCACCTCGGCATGTCCGACAAGGCGATTAGCGCCTATCGCAAGCTGTTGCGCCAGGCCATCGAGCAATCGGGCAAAGGCGAAAAGCCGATCATGGTGCTCGATCCCGCGAAGGCGGCAAGTATCACCGGGCCGGCGGCGATCGACGGCATTGGCCCGGCCGACGACTGGCAGGGCTATTGGCAAAAGACCGAGGCAGTAAAACGCAAGGCCGCAAGCTGGGTGAATGGGCGCTAATATGTCTTGCGACGAACGCCCGTCCGCATGATGGCTGAAAGGCTGACAATACCTCCGCGTTCGCGTAAGGCGGTCACCTTCGTCGAGCGCCACGGCCTGTGGAACGAGGCGCAGGCAAAAGCCGCCGCACAGGTCGAGCGCATCATCAAGAAAGAAAAGCTCGAGGTTGTGCGCTTTTCATTCGCCGACCAACACGGCGTGCTGCGCGGCAAGACGCTGCTCGCATCCGAAGCGGCAAGCGCGATGCGCAACGGCGTCACCATGACGACCACGCTGCTCGCCAAGGACACCGCGCACCGCACAGTCTATCCCGTGTTCACGCCGGGCGGCGGGTTCGCGATGGAGGAGATGCAGGGGGGCGGTGACTTCGTGATGGTCGCCGATCCGGCGACGTTCCGCATTCTGCCCTGGGCCAACAAGACCGGCTGGCTCCTGTGCGACATCCATTTCTCCAACGGCAAGCCGGTGCCGTTCTCCGCCCGCGCGCGCTGCCGCGATGCGCTCAACACGCTGGCCAAGGCGGGCTTTGATTTCCTCGCCGGGTTGGAGGTCGAATTCCACCTGTTCAAGATCGAAAACCCGCGCCTGGCGCCGGCTGATGCGACCTGGCCGCCGGAAGCCCCTGAAGTGAGCCTGCTGACGCAGGGTTATCAGTATCTCACCGAGTCGCGGTACGACATGCTCGATCCCGCGCTGGAAATTCTCCGCCGTGGTGTCGAGCAACTGGGCCTGCCGCTTCGTTCGGTCGAAGCGGAGCTCGGCCCAAGCCAGTGCGAGTTCACTTTTCGTCCGCAAGCCGGTCTGGCCAGCGCCGACACCATGGTTCTCTTTCGCGCGGCCGCAAAGCAGATCGCCCGCCGCCATGGCATGCTTGCAAGCTTCATGTGCCGTCCCGCGCTGCCGAACGTGATGTCGAGCGGCTGGCACCTGCACCAATCGCTGCGCGAGGCAAAGTCGGGCCGCAATGCCTTTGCCTTCGATCATGCCGACGTGCTGTCCACTGTCGGCCGTTACTACCTCGGCGGCTTGCTGGCGCATGCGCGCGCAGCGGCGGTTTTCACGACGCCGACGATCAATGGCTACAAGCGCTATCGCGCCTATTCACTTGCGCCTGATCGCGCCATCTGGGGACGCGACAACCGCGGCGTGATGATCCGCGTGCTCGGCCAGCCCGGCGATCCCTCGACCCATCTCGAAAACCGGGTCGGCGAGCCGGCGGCAAACCCGTATCTGTACGTCGCTTCGCAGATTTATTCCGGGCTCGACGGCGTTGCGCGCAGGCTCGATCCCGGGCCCTCCGCCGACACGCCCTATGAAGCGGCGGCGGCACTGCTTCCGAAAAATCTCGGCGAGGCCCTGACCGCGCTGCGCGCCGACGAAGTGTTCCGCACCGGCTTCGGAGGCGGGTTCATCGACTATTACACGCACATCAAGGCGGCCGAGATCGAACGCTTTCAGAAGGAAGCGACCGATCAGCCGGATGTCACGCCCTGGGAGCAGAAAGAATACTTGGATTTGTTCTAGCCCCAGTCCGGTCGCGGGAAAGAACGGGAGAGTGGATCAGGCCGAGAGAAGCTTCCAATGCCTTATGCAACGACCCCCGACAATGTGAAACTTTACTACGAGGAAGTGGGGCAGGGCATACCGGTCCTCTTTATTCACGAGTTCGCCGGCGATCACCGCAGCTGGGAGCGCCAGTTGCGCGAATTCGGCAAGCGCTACCGCTGCGTCGCCTACAGCGCGCGCGGATACAAGCCATCTGATATTCCGGCCGATCCCAGGGCCTACAGCTACATGCATGTGATGCGTGATGCGGTGGCCATGCTCGATCACCTGAAGATCGACATGGCGCACCTCATCGGCCTGTCGATGGGCGGCTACACGGCGCTGCAGGTCGCGCTCAACCACCCGCAGCGCGTGCGCTCGCTGGTGCTCGCAGGCGCGGGATCGGGCAGCGAGCGCTGGTATACGAAGGATTTCCACAAGCGCTCGCGCGATCTCGCCGCGCAATTCGAGCACGAGGGCTCTGCCGCCGTGGCGCAGACCTACGGGCGCGGTGCGAGCCGTCTTCAATTGGAGATCAAGGATCCTCGCGGCTTTGCCGAATTTTCGCGACAGCTTGCCGAGCACGATCCGCAAGGATCGGCGTACATGTCGCGCGGGTTCCAGGGCGAGCGTCCCTCGCTGTACGACTTTGAAAGTGACATTCGCCGGCTTGCAATGCCGGCTCTGATCGTGGTGGGCGACGAAGATGAACGCTGCATCGAGCCGGGACTGTTCCTGAAAGAGACCATTCCGGCGTCGGGTCTCATGATCTTGCCCAGGACCGGGCATGCCGTGAACCTGGAAGAGCCCGATCAGTTCAACCAGGCCGTCGGTGATTTCCTCTCGCGCGTTGACGGGAAAAGCTGGCTTCCGCGCGATCCGCGCACCCGCTCGCCCGGGCCGCCGGCTGCGTGACCGGCGCCGAGCCCTGCAGCAACCGCGGATTGTGAAATTCGCAGAAATTTAACCGCGTTCGCAAATAACGCCGGCCCGGAAAAAGGCCTTTTGGTTTTGATGGCTATGGTGCCCGGAAATCCGGTGGAGTGGGACTCATGCGAACGATGTTCATTACCCTGGTGGCGGGCCTGACTGTGCTGCTCGGATGCACGTCTTACGCCGCCGACATGCGGCTCGACCATAAGCGCACAGACGTACGCGGCGTCGGCACCTTCGATCAGCGCCTGCGTGTCGTCGAACAGGTGCCCTATTGCGGGAATTGCGAGGCGCCCTTCGGCCGGACCCATTCCGCCAATGTCGTACGGATGCGCTTCATCAACTTTCCGTACTGGCAGGAGAGCTGCTCGGTCAGCGCCTGCGGGGTCTATTACCCGGTTATGCGATCCTGCGTCTTTTGGGGCCTGGGCTGCACCTAGGCCCGATCCGGCCGCGCCTGAAGCTCAGACGTCCACGCTGGCAGCGAGGGCGTTGTCCTGGATGAATTGCCGCCGCGGCTCGACCAGATCGCCCATCAATTGGTCGAACAGCACATTGGCCTCGTCGACTTCCTTGATGCGGACCTGCAGCAGCGAACGCGCGTCCACGTCGAGCGTGGTTTCCCACAGCTGTCCGGGGTTCATCTCGCCAAGACCCTTGTAGCGCTGCAGTGAAAGACCTTTGCGGCCGGCTGTCGTCAGGGCCTCGAACAGGCCGACCGGCCCATGGATGGCGGTCGTCTCGTCCTTGCGACGTAGCATCGCCGGCGGCGTCGGGCGCGGGAAGATCTGCTGCAGCGAGGGCGCGAACTCATCGAGCTTGCGGGCGTCCGCTGAGCCGAGCAGCGCCTGGTCGATGACCGCAACTTCCTTGACGCCGCGCACCGTTCGCTCGAAATGGAAGCCGTTCTCGTCGAACGTGCCCTTCCAGCCCCGCTCGGTTTCTTCTTCCAGCGCGTCGAGCCGCTTGGCGATGTAGTTGGCGGCGGCGCCGCCCTTCTTTGCGTCTCCGGCCACGCTTTGATTGAGCACTCCGGCGATCGCAGCCTGCTCGATCACCTTGCGGTTATAACGGCTGTGCAGGCCCGCCAGGATGCCGCGAATCAATCGCGCGTCCTCGGTGAGTTTGCGCAAATCGGCGCCGGCACGCTCTTCGCCGGAAGCAAGCCGCAACACCGCGTCCTCGAGCCCCGCGGTGATGAGATAGTCTTCGAGCGCGCGCTCGTCCTTGAGATACTGCTCGGACTTGGCCCGCGTGACCTTGTATAGCGGCGGTTGCGCGATGAAGATGTGGCCGCGCTTGATCAATTCCTCCATCTGCCGGAAAAAGAACGTCAGCAGCAGCGTGCGGATGTGCGAGCCGTCGACGTCCGCGTCGGTCATGATGATGATCTTGTGGTAGCGCAGCTTGTCGGGGTTGAACTCGTCGCGGCCGATGCCGGTGCCGAGCGCCGTGATCAAGGTGCCGATTTCCTGGCTCGACAGCATCTTGTCGAAACGCGCCCGTTCCACATTGAGAATCTTCCCGCGCAGCGGCAGCACCGCCTGAAATTCGCGGTTGCGGCCCTGCTTGGCAGAGCCGCCGGCGCTGTCGCCCTCAACGATGAACAATTCGGACTTTGCCGGATCGCGTTCCTGGCAGTCGGCGAGTTTGCCCGGAAGCGATGAAACATCGAGCGCGCCCTTGCGGCGGGTGAGTTCGCGCGCCTTGCGGGCTGCTTCACGCGCGGCGGCCGCTTCCACCACTTTGCCGACGATGACCTTGGCTTCGGAGGGATGAATTTCGAACCAGTCCTGAAGGGCCTGGTTGATCACGTTCTCGACCACCGGGCGGACTTCCGACGACACCAGCTTGTCTTTGGTCTGCGACGAGAACTTCGGATCGGGCACCTTGCACGAGAGCACGGCTGTCAGGCCTTCGCGGCAATCATCGCCGGTGAGCACGACCTTTTCCTTCTTCGACGTGCCGAGCGTGTCGGCATATTGCGTGATCTGGCGGGTAAGCGCGCCGCGGAAGCCGGCAAGATGCGTGCCGCCGTCGTGCTGCGGGATGTTGTTGGTGAAGCAAAGAACGCTCTCGTGGTAACCGTCGTTCCACCACAGGGCGCATTCGACCGTAATACCTTCGCGCTCGGCCTTGATCATGATCGGGGCTGGAATGAGCGAGGTCTTGTTGCGGTCGAGGAACTTCACGAAGGCTTCGACGCCGCCCTCATATTTCATATCCTCGCGCTTTTCGACGGCATGACGCTGGTCGGCCAGTACGATGGCGACGCCCGAGTTCAGGAACGCCAGTTCGCGCAGCCGGTGCTCCAGTGTGGCGAAGTCGAACTCGACCATGGTGAAGGTCTTCGGGCTCGGCAGGAAGGTGACCTCGGTGCCGCGCTTGCTCTTCGCATCGCCAACAGCCTTGAGCGGAGCCTTCACGACGCCGTCGCGGAACTCCATGAAATGCTCTTTGCCGTCGCGCCAGATGGTAAGCTTGAGCCAGCTCGAGAGCGCATTCACCACCGAGACGCCGACACCGTGCAAGCCGCCGGAAACCTTGTAGGCGTTCTGGTCAAATTTTCCCCCGGCGTGCAGCTGGGTCATGATGACTTCGGCCGCCGAGACGCCTTCACCCTTGTGGATGTCGGTCGGTATGCCGCGACCGTTGTCGCGCACCGTGCACGAGCCGTCGGGGTTAAGCGTCACCGCCACTTCGGTGGCAAATCCGGCGAGTGCCTCGTCGATGGCGTTGTCCACCACCTCGTACACCATGTGGTGGAGGCCGGAGCCGTCGTCGGTGTCGCCGATATACATGCCCGGCCGCTTGCGGACCGCGTCGAGGCCCTTGAGGACCTTGATCGATTCGGCGCCATAGTCGGATGGGTTTTTGCGGGCCGGTTCAGCCATCGACGGCACCCTTTGAACGGTCAGAAAAATGAGTCGGAATGAGCGATTTGTGTGACACGAAAACAGGGTCCCGTACAGAGCAAAGTCATTCGGCTTAATATGTTGATTTAGCAACACTTTTTAAAGAGGCGAGGGTGCAAAAATCCCCACTTTTTTCACCCGTTTTTTGGCTCCGGTTTGCGATTCGGAGACGCTGAAAAATCGCATTCGAACGCGGCCCAACTGTCGCCCCCATGCGCTGGTTTGAAGCGCTTGCAAGGGAGCGCGTCATGGAATTTAAGCCGGTAACGCGGCCCGCCCGTTTGAATCTGCTCCCGATGCATCTGATCAGCCGTCCGCTCGAAGTGCCGCACCGACTGCGCGCGATCGTGCGCGCGCGTGAATCGAGCATCATCGTCCTGGCCGTGATCATCGGCGTCATCGCCGGCCTTGCCGTCACCGTCATGGGCGAATTGGTCGGGCTCATGCACCAGCTTTTCTTCGGTCTCGATCCGGGGGAGCGGCTGTCGGGCCGCGTTACGCTCGACCCGCTGCGCGCGTTCATCGTGCCGAGCCTTGGCGGATTGCTGTTTGGCCTCATCACGGCCTTCGTCACGCGGCGGCGCGGCACTGAAGTCGATCCGATCGAGGCAAACGCACTACATGGCGGCCGCATGTCCATGCGCGGCAGCCTGATCGTTGCCGCCCAGACGGTCTGGTCGAGCGGTGTCGGCGCTTCGGTCGGCCTGGAAGCGGGCTACACCCAGATCGCGAGCGGCATCGCCTCGGCGATCGGACGTTTATTCCGCCTGCGCAGAGGCGACATGCGTGTCCTGGTCGGCTGCGGCGCAGCGGCTGCGATCGCGGGCGCCTTCGGCGCGCCGCTCGGCGGCGCGTTTTACGGCTTCGAGTTGATCATTGGCAGCTATTCGATCGCCTCGCTTGCACCGGTCGGCATGGCATCACTCGTCGGCTATCTGACCGCACGCGTCTTTACGCCCGACCGTCTCGGCATTGAAACGGGGGCGATGTCGAGCCTTGCGGTCCATGATGTGGTGATCGCAGCGTTTGTCGGTGTACTTGCCGCGGTCTTCGGTATCGTCATCATGCGCGGCGTTGCTGCCTGCGAGAAGCTGTTCACGCGGCTGAAGGTCAAACCGGCGCTGCGCCCGATGATCGGCGGCGCGTTGGTCGGTCTGCTCGCAATTCTGTCACCGCAAGTGATGTCATCGGGTCACGGAGCGCTCCATTTGACCGGCATCTTCAAGTTGCCGCTCGCCACGATCGCGCTGATGTTCGTGCTGAAGGCTGTCGCATCGATGATCTCGCTCGGTGCCGGATTCCGCGGCGGGCTTTTCTTTGCTTCGTTATTGCTCGGTGCGCTTGGCGGACAATTGTTCGCGCTCGGTCTTGGCGCAATCCTGCCCGGCCTGCACATTGATCCCGACTCCTATGCGATCATCGGTATGTGTGCCCTTTCGGTCTCGGTGATCGGCGGACCGCTGACAATGACGTTCATCGCGCTCGAGACCACCGGCGACCTGTGGCTCACCACGGCGGTCTTGATCGCCGCGATTATTGCGATGCAGATGACGCGCGAGTTCTTCGGCTATTCATTTGCCACCTGGCGCTTTCATCTGCGCGGTGAATCGATCCGTGGCGGCGCCGATGTCGGCTGGATTCGCGATCTGACGGTGGGTCAGATGATGCGCGCCGACGTGCGCACCGCGCCGGCAGATCAGCCTGTCGCGGCGTTTCGCGAGACCTTTCCGCTGGGCTCGACCAACCAGGTCATCGCGGTGGACGAAGACGGCCGCTATGCCGGCATGGTCATCGTTGCGGAAGCGCATGCGGCCGAGCTCGGCGCGGCCGTTTCCGTGCGGAAAATCCTGCACCATGCCGACCACATGCTGGTCCCGCAGATGACGGCGCGGGAGGCGATCGCGGCCTTCGATCGCTACGAAGCGGAAGCCTTGGCGGTGGTCGACTCGCTGCAGCGCCGGCAGGTGACCGGCCAGCTGAGCGAGGCGCATGCCTTGCGCCGCTACTCGGACGCCTCGGAGCGCCAGCGGCGCGAGCTGCTCGGAGAAACCTAG
>DASSRJ010000161.1:0-2896 GCA_035701845.1 Pseudolabrys sp.
TGCTCGACCGTGACAAGGTCGATGCTGCCTGCCCACGTCTGGGCGAGGTGCAAGACCGGACCGATCTCGCGGTTGAGACGGTCAGACAGAGCGGACGATATTTGCCGCCTGCAAAATTTGGAACAGCAGTGCACACCAATCTTAAGCAGCAGATAAGCGACCTGCGTGACCCCGATTTCCGGGCCGAAGTATCGTATCTTAAAAGTCTAGAAGACGGCTACGGCAAAAAAGATTCGATCCGTATCGACGTGCTCGAGAATGTCGGCGACGGAACCGCCTGCGTGTACGACATCAAGACTGGCCGACGCGGACTGAGCATCCCGCGAATAAAGGAGATTGCAACGAATGTATTTGGAGCTTTTCCGCGTACTCGGCGCATCATCGTCAGCGAAATCAGGCCCAGGGGATGACAACGGTTGCGCAAGTCAAGCAGGTGGTGCGGCCGCTGTTGCAGCAAAATTCCGATCTCGCGCTTGTTGGCAGGCTGGTCGTCGTCAAGCCAGTGCATCATATCCTCCGTGGAATCTATATCGATCGCAGTTCTGACCCGCTGCTCTTCATGCCGACTTGGGCTGTTATCTTCTTATTCGAGCCTTGCCAGGGCTTTTCGTACAATTGGGGCCGGAGACTTTACAGGCCACTACCTGGGCCCGGCGCGTGGGACATCAGCAACCCAACGACCTCCGCAGCGATGTCCGAGGAAATCCAGCGGGTACTCCCGTTGTTGCGACCAATTCAGACCATTGATGATTTCGTTGGGTTCACTTCTGAGCATCGGTTTAGAGATACCTACCTCGATCTATACGAGCACCGCAAAATCTTCGTCGACGTTGCCCGAGGTGACATTGAAGCGGCCCGAACGATCTGCGCGTATTTCGCAACGGACCGCGCCAGGAGACGGTATTTGCCTTTCATGCAGGAAGAATACGACCGGATCACAAAAACGCTCTGTCCGCTCGTAGCAGCCAATGACCGGCCCGGCCTCGCCCAATTATTGCACGACTTTGAAGCAGGCTCGGCCAAAGGTCTGAAGCTCAACAAGCTGTGGGAGCCGACACCGTTTCCGATCGAGCTGCTTTAACCCATCCCGTACCTCTTCATCCGATTCACAATCTCATCCAGGATCGACCGGATCACGAAAATCCTTTGCCCGCTCGTAGCGGCCAAAGACGGGCCCGGGCTCGCCCGATTATTGCACGGCTGGGAAGCCGATTCAGCGAGAGGTCTGAAGCTGGACAGGCTATGGGAGCCGACACCATATCCGATCGAAATGACCTAACCCCCCACCCCCCGCTCCTTCATCGCACTGCCGATCTCGTCCAGAATCGCCGGATCGTCGATCGTCGCCGGCATCGTCCAGGGCTCGCCGTCGGCGATCTTCTTGATGGTGCCGCGCAGGATCTTGCCGGAGCGCGTCTTCGGCAGCCGCGCCACCGTGATCGCCAGCTTGAACGCCGCCACCGGGCCGATCTTTTCGCGCACCAGCGCGACGATCTCCTTCTCGATCTCCTCCGGCGGGCGGTTGACGCCGGCCTTCAGCACGATGAAGCCGCAGGGCACCTCGCCCTTGAGGTCATCCTTGATGCCGAGCACGGCGCACTCGGCAACATCCTGGTGCGCGGCGAGCACCTCCTCCATGCCGCCGGTGGAAAGCCTGTGGCCGGCGACGTTGATGATGTCGTCGGTGCGGCTCATCACGTAGACGTAACCGTCGTCGTCCTTGTAGCCGGCATCCGCCGTCTTGTAGTAGCCGGGAAACTCCGCGAGATAGCTCTCCTTGAAGCGCTCGTCCTGCTGCCACAGAGTCGGGAAGCAGGCGGGCGGCAGCGGCAGCTTCACGACGATCGAACCGATCTTGTTCGCGGGCTGCACCTTGTTCGCCTCGTCGACGATGTCGATGGCGTAGCCGGGCATCGGCACGCAGGCCGAGCCGTAGCGCACCGGAAGCTGGCCGAGCCCGACCGGGTTGCCGGCGATGCACCAGCCGGTCTCGGTCTGCCACCAGTGATCGAGCACCGGCACGTTGAGCACTTCCTCGGCCCACTGGATGGTCGGCGGGTCGGCGCGCTCGCCGGCGAGGAACAATGTGCGGAATTTCGACAGGTCGTATTTCCTGATGAAGTCGCCTTTCGGATCTTCCTTCTTGATGGCGCGGAAGGCGGTGGGCGCGGTGAACAGCGACACCACGCCGTGCTGCGCAATCAGGCGCCAGAAGGCGCCGGCATCGGGCGTGCCGACCGGCTTGCCCTCGTAGAGGATCGACGTACAGCCGTGAAAGAGCGGCGCGTAGACGATGTAGGAGTGACCGACGACCCAGCCGATGTCGGATCCCGACCACCAGACCTCTCCCGGGGAAATGCCGTAGAGATTCTGCATCGACCATTTGAGCGCGACCATGTGGCCGCCATTGTCGCGCACGACGCCTTTCGGAATTCCGGTGGTGCCCGACGTGTAGAGAATGTAGAGCGGGTCGGTGGCGGCGACCGGCACGCACTCGCTGGTCTTGGCGTAGTTGACCGCGTTCTCCCAGACCTTGCGCCAGTCATGGTCGCGGCCGGGCGTGAGCGGCGCCTCGCATTGCGGGCGCTGCAGGATCATGCAGGCCGGCGGCTTGTGCTTCGCAAGGTTGATCGCCTCGTCCAGCAAGGGTTTGTAAGGCACGACACGCGCGCCCTCGATGCCGCAGCTGGCGGAGAGAATGACCTTCGGCTTGGCGTCGTCGATACGGGTGGCGAGCTCCTTGGCGGCGAAGCCTCCGAACACCACCGAATGGATGGCGCCGATGCGCGCGCAGGCCAGCATTGCAAACACTGCTTCCGGCACCATCGGCATATAGATGATGACGCGGTCGCCCTTCCCGACGCCGAAATCGCGCAGCATGGCGCCGAGCAGCTGC
>DASSRJ010000162.1:0-8555 GCA_035701845.1 Pseudolabrys sp.
CGAACGATCTCTTCAAACGGCTGGGAGTTCCCAAACTTGCCAGCTGACCTCAACCCTTCGAACCGCCCGGTGCGGACCCGCATGCCGGGTGGTGTGGCAGGGGACGCGGAGGCTCTACCTCCGCGCCCCTATGCCGATCGGACCTGGCCCGAGGTGATCGTGTGAAAGGCTGCATGTCCGCAGGTGGGCCGAATCTGTTGCAAAACTATTTTGAGGGGCAGCGCGCGCAACATTGATTCAAGATCAGACGAAGATGAGCAACGTTGATTTGCCGCACAATCCAATCGAATTCGATTATTGAGCTATCGCAATGCGGCAAAGAGTTTTGCAACACATTCGGGGACAGGACGTCGCACGGACTGATCACTTTTTGAGTTTCCTCCTTGCCCGAGCCCTAACACGGCTTGATGATTACAGCGGGGGCGCCACGGCAATTTAGGAGATGATCCATGATGTTTATTTTGTCACTTAACTTTACCGATCAGGGAATCCGCGGAATCAAAGACGCCCCCAAGCGTGCGCAAGCGGCGCGCGACCTCGCGAAGAAAGTTGGCGTTGAGATCAAACAGGTCTATTTGACTTCTGGCGATTCCGACCTCGTTGTCATGGTCGAAACGCCGAACGGCGACAACATGGCGAAGTTCGCCTTGGCACTTGGCATGCAAGGCAACGTCCATACCCGAACTGCTCGCGCTTGGCCAATGGAGGAATTTCAGAAGCTCGTATCAGAATTGCCGTAGGATCAGCGAGCACCAGCCGGCCAACGGTGGACAACCTTGCGTTTTACCAATGTCGGCAAGAGAGTCCGCTCTTGGCCCAACAGCCGACATTTCGTTTTGCGCTGCATCTGTCCACTTTAGGGGTGCCGGTTGAATCCACCACACAAAGCGGACGTCCGGTGCGACATCCTCGGATGTCCGCTTGCGGTGGCTCGCAACTAGTTCTTTCCAGGAGGCCTGTACAAGCTCGCTACTTTGGAAGCTTTATCCGCGACGGCTTTGAATTCGGCACCAGTCCAGGCTCTTGAAGTCGTTACGTCGGAAATAGTGCCCGCCGCCGCTGTTGCCAACAACGCAGCGATAGCTGACTCAGCCTCGTTAGTTTCCGTGATGAGCAGGAAGTCGGCGTCGCCGGTCGTGAAGTAGAAGTTTACAAGTTTGCCGCCGGCTCCCTCGACCAGCTTGCGCACAATCGGTTCCCGGTCCTCCGGCGCAGCAATTAATCCCTTGGCATAGTCCTGGGTGAACCGCCCACGTGTAACTAATCTGATCATGGATGCCTCCCGTTGCGGTTTGTGATTATCGCGATCGGAATAATACTACGGAAATTGAACCGCCGATCGGAACGGCAAAAATCCTCCAAGACGAATAAATAATGGAAACTTATCCGCTACTTCGCAGGCGCTGAACAAGTCGGCCCATTCGATGCGGGGAAGGTACGGCGGTAGTGGCGGTGGGTGTGGGTCAGCGCCACTGATTGATTTCCAATATCGTGCGGAATCCAAATTCACTCGCAATTGCACCTCGTACACGCGCGCGGTCCGACGCCGACAAGCGTGCCGCGGGTATCACCGCGCAAATAGACCAGAGGGGTGTATGCATGACCAAGTCATTCAAAGAGTATGAACTCGAGGGCTGGAACAGCAAAGCTTCTCAATACGAGCGATTGATACTTCCCCTCACGCGCCAAGGCTTCGAACCGATCCTTACGTCCTTTAGTGATCTGGGAGGCAAGAAGTTTCTCGACGTGTGCACAGGGCCTGGTCACTTGGCAGGCGAGGCTGCGTCGCGCGGTGCGTTAGTGGACGCGATCGACTTTTCCGACGCGATGGTTCGAGAAGCCAAGTTTCGCTTCAGGGGCATAAATTTTATGGAAGCAGATGCGGAGAGTCTCCCGTATGACGATTTCAGTTTTGACGCGGTAGCTTGCTGCTTCGGGTTGCTGCACTTGCCCGACGCAGCGCAGGGCGTGCGTGAAGCTTATCGCGTGCTGAAGCCTGGCGGGCGCTATTCGGTCACGCTTTGGTGTGGGCCGGAACGCGGTGGCGAACTGTTCAAAGTAATCCTGCAAACCGTTTCCTCAGTCGGGGATATGAACGTCGATCTGCCAAAGGCACCGCCGATGTTCGAATTATCGGAACCTGGAAAAATCGAAGCATTGATGGATGATGCTGGCTTCGCTGACGTTCAACGGAAACCAATAGGTTCGGCGTGGCGGACTCGTCGCGCGGAGGACATTGTAGAATTCATAAAGCACGGAACCGTTCGAACTTCTCTAATTATCCAGTTTCAAAAACCGGAAGTACGCGAGCGGATTATGGAAGAACTGGTCAAGGCGTTCCGACCGTATGAAACGGGCGCTGACCTTGAGGTACCCTGCCAGTCCATTATCGTGACGGGCGTGAAGCCCCATTAAGATCGCTAACAGTCCAATGTCCGTTATTGGACTGCGAATGTGTTGCAAAACTCTTTGCCGCGTTGCGATAGCGCATAATCGAATCCGAATGGGCTGTGTGGCGAATCAACGTTGCTGTCTTCGTCTGATCTTGAATCAATGTTGCGCGCGCGGCCCCCTCAAAATAGTTTTGCAACACATTCGGCGGTAAAGTCGACATGGCCTGTTGCAGTGCAAATGCCCGCTCCTGAGCCAAAGCGGCCACTGTCCCAGGTATCCGCATAAGAGGCGGCAATCTTTGTTTTGACACGACACAGCGAATCTGGCCGACGATATGTCGAACCGGCACGGAGCGCTGCATGTCGACTTCTTCCCGGGTACGCACTCGACAGCCACGTCGTCCATCCCAGGCGGAAAGCAATCGGCTTCCGCGCGGCGAAACTGTTCTCACCATTGTCAGGTCAATCCTGCTGGCCGTTGCGGCAGTGTCTGTGCTCGGGACGAGCAACTATTTCGCCTACCTGATCGGACGCAAGCAGGCGACCTTTGAGGAATTGCATCGGCAGGTCGAGCGTGTTGTTCAGTCGATGGACGAGAAGCAGGTCCAGGCGGAATTTGCACCCACGACGTTGAAGCAGCAGCAGGACAGGCTGGAGCAAAATGCGCCCGGTCTGATCGATCTGACGACGAGCACGATCAACGGGAAGACAACAGCCATTGCGCCCGAGCCTGCCGAAAGGCCATTTGCCGCGCCGGTCGATGCCGCGCCCGCGCCGCCGCCCGGCGGTGAGGCGCGCCAGCAACCGCAAGAACCCTCAGCCAATGCCGTACCAAAACATCGCGATGTGCGTGGCGTCGCCAAACGGCGCGCTTCGCGCCGGCACACGCTGCCAGAACCCGCTCCGGCCGACCCTCTTGCCCAGCAGCCGGGTCAAATAACTGCGGCGCCGGCCACGCCAACTGGGGGGCCGGCCACGCCGGCCGCCGGGCTCGCCGGTCAATAAAGCACACCCGCGCAGCGGGCGGCCGTCTGCCTTTTGCAGTGTGAGGTGCTTCACCTTCGCAGGTTCTCTGCTACGCTACGGTAATCGCCAACCTGGGGATAGGCGATGATATTTTACCGACTTCGGGAATTTGCCGGCCGCCTTTACGACAACGTGGAAATTGCCCTATGGGCCGTTCTCCTCGCCTTCGTCATTTTCATGGCTGTGTTCGTCGTTCCGGCACTGCCGGCGCTCAGGGAGAAATATCAGCGTGCGCGCACGCAGGAGATTTCCGCCGAGAATGCGCTCTATTGCAAGAAGCTGAACATGAAAGAGGGGACTGAGGCGTACAGGGACTGCCTGCTTGTGCTCGGCGACTTCCGGCTGAAAGTCGAGCAGCGCGCTTACAGCGAGAGCGATTTCTGACCGCGCCGCCCAATCCGCCTGCCGCAGATTTGTCACGCTCGAATGCGAGGGTTGCGCGCGGCGGATTGCCCCGATGGATTTCACGCTCCAGGAAATCGCACTCATCGTGCTGGTCGGCATCATCGCCGGCCTGCTGCCCGGCACGATTGCCGAGCGCAGGGGCATCCGGCTGGCCGGCGATATCGCCGTTGGCGTTGCCGGCGTGTTCGCCGCGGCATGGCTCATGGCCGCGTGGCGCGATCTCGTTCCGTTTTCACTGACCACGCCGGCCGGCAAGCCGCCGGAGAAAGTCAGCGTCGACATCAATATTCCGAACTACGAGCCGGTCGTTTTTCCGCTGGCGCCGCTCAAGCCGCTGCTCAAGCCGGTGGTCTTCCGCTCGCGCGAGGAGATCTGCGACACGCTGGTACGTGCGGCGCAGAACAACGACCTGCCGGTGCCGTTTTTCATCCGGCTGCTGTACCAGGAAAGCACCTTCAGACCGGCCGCCATCAGCTCGGCCGGCGCGCTCGGCATCGCGCAGTTCATGCCGGAGACGGCCGCGCACCGGCGGCTCGACAATCCGTTCGACCCGGCGCAGGCGATCCCGGCCTCGGCGCGGCTGCTGCGCGATCACTACCGCCGCTACGGCAATCTCGGCCTCGCCGCCGCCGCCTATAACGCCGGCCCGCGGCGCGTCGATGACTGGCGCGCGAAGAAGGGCCCGCTGCCGCAGGAGACGCAGGATTACGTCAGGGTGATCACCGGCTTTCCGGTCGAGACCTGGACGGCGCCAATGGCGGGCGGCCCGGCCGTGAAGCTGCAGCAAGGCGCGCCCTGCCAGGACGCCGCCGGCCTGCTGGCGTGGGACGGGCCCGACGAGATCCCGATGCCGGTGCCGAGCCCGCGCGTCGTGGAGGCGAAGGCCGCCGCGGTGGCGGCGCGCGAAGCCGCGAAGGCAAAGAAGAATGCGAAAGCGGCCGTCACGAAAAAGCAGGAGGCGGCACAAGAGGCGAAACAGGATGCGAAAGCGGACGCCAAACAGAACGGCGTGAAAAAGCCGGAAACGAAGCAGGACGCGAAAACGCAGGACCTGAAACAGGATGTGAAAGAAGAGGACGCGAAAAAACCCGAAGTCAAGGAGCCGGACAGCGGCACGGCAAAGCGGGACGCAAAAGTCCAGGACGGGAAAGAGCAGAGCAAGAACGGCAAGGACAAAAAAGACAGCGGTGCGACGGCGGGCCGGGCGCCCCAGGGATCGGATGTCGTGCGCCAGTAAATAAAATCTATTCCACGTCGACGGACGCGATCTGCCCGTAAGTCAGCGTCAGCAACTGTCCATCGGCATCCGTTCCTTCAACATAAGTTTCATAACAGGTGAAGTCAGGACGCAGCAGTATGCGCTTGCCCGACGGCGTGCTGACGGCAATGTGCAAGTTGTGCTCGGTTGCTTTTTCGAGCGCCTTTTGCAGCAATTGCCGCTTGCCGGGATCCATTGTCCTATAACGGCAAAGAACGGACTTCGTTTCCGGCCGCGTTCGGAAGGCTTGCGCCACTATTGCAGTGGTCCGGGCAACCCGGCGGGCACCACCTTGACGTTCAGGCCGCCCCTTACTGCGCGCTGGTCGAGCGGCTAACATGCCGTGCCGAAAGACCGTCATGGAACGAGAAGGGGCGTGCAATGGCCGTGGCATTCAGAGCTTTCCGATTGAACACTGCGTGGTGCGTCGTGCTGACGGCGGCAACGATCGGCGTTGCAGCCGACGCGCCGGCGCAGCAGCCGAGCCAGGCGCAACTCAATGCGCTGCGCTCGTCCTGCCGCAGCGACTACATGGCGCATTGCTCGTCGGTGCCGACCGGCGGCGCGCCGGCGCTGAACTGTCTCAAGCAGCACATGTCGGCGCTCTCGTCCGGCTGCCAGAGCGCGGTGAACGCGATCAGCCCGGCTCCTGCGCCGGCCGCCGCTGCCGCACCTGCAACTGCTCCTGCAACTGCACCTGCGGCCGCTGCAACTCCGCCGCCGCAAACGACGCAACCCGCGCCACCACCGGTGATGCAGGCCGCGCCCGCCGCCTCGGGCGCTGCCGCCGCGCGCAAGCCGAGCCCGGCGCAGCGCCAGGCCGAGGTCAAGGCGATCAGCCGGGCCTGCCGCGCCGATTACCGCGTGCATTGCGCCGGCATTCCGCCCGGAGGCTCGGCCTCGGTCGCCTGCCTGAAGCGCAACGTGCGGACATTGTCGCGCGACTGCCTGCAGGCGCTGGTGGCCGCCCCCGCCGTTGCGGCGGCGCCGGCCGCCCCCGCCGCGCCTGCCCCGGCTGCCGCGCCGGCGCGCATCGCCGCGCCGCCGCCGGTGGAGCCGGCGCCGCTGCTGGTGACCCCGCGCGAGGAGCGGTTCATCATCCGCAGCGCCTGCGGCGACGACTACGCCAGGTACTGCGGCGGCCTGCGCCCCGGTCTCGGCCGCATCGCGGCCTGCCTGCATTACAACCGGAACAACCTGTCGCCGCGCTGCCAGCAGGCGCTGATCGCGCTGCATGAGGGGCGGCGGTAGTCGCGGACGCGGGCGGGAAAAATTGAGGACAACGCGATAGTTGCGCGCCGTACTTCAGGTCACCCCACCGGTTTGCAAAAGGCCGAGTTTGCTCAATGACATTGAGCAAACTCGTGATTCTTTAAACCAGCGCCACCCCAGGCCAGCCCTAAACGGCAGGGGAACATTGAACCCATGAAAATAAGGGATTTGGGGTCCCTTGTAGGCGCACCCGGCTGGTGTTAGGTGTTATAACGGAAGTTATAACAGAGACATGGGGCCATGGTCGCTCTGAAGCTGCGGAAGGTCGGTAATTCCACTGGAGTTATCCTGCCTCAGGAAGTGTTGGCGGCCCTGCATGTCGGCGAGGGCGATACAATTTTTTTCACGCAGTCACCTGACGGATACCGCGTCACTCCGTACGACCCGGCGTTTAAGCGACAGATGAAAGTCGCCCAGAAGGTGATGAAGCGTGATCGCAATCTGTTGCGCGAATTGGCGACGAAGTGACTGAATGGGTCACTCCGGCCGTTATGCTTGCAATCCACGATCAACAAATTGCAGAGCACGGCGGCCTCAGCGGAATTCGCGATTTCAGTCTCTTAGAATCGGCACTCGCGCGTTCCGAAAATCCGGCAGCCTATGGTGCTCCAGACGTTGCGGATCTGGCCGCCGCTTACGCCTTCGGGATCGTCAGGAATCGCGCTTTCCTGGATGGAAACAAGCGTACCTCATCCGTTGTTACGGGAATATTCCTTCTTCTAAACGGATATGATTTCACAGCAGACGAAGCCGCTCGTCTCCCAATTTGGGTAGCTGTAGGAGAGGGAAAAACGACCGAAAACGAATTGGCCGACTGGGTGCGTGCCAATATCAAAAAAGTTTAGAGTGCATTGCGCCCGTTGTGACGTTGGCCGTTGCAACCTCGGAAAAGTTTTCTGATGTTAGGAAAATACTCCTTGACAGCGTGACGCTGCCCGGCTAGTGTACGCGCACGCTCTACAATTTCGTCTTTTGCAAGACGGCCTGGCTGGCGCAGGCTGCGGACGGCGCGCGCAATTCACCGATCCTCATCCGCAAGCCGACTGGAAACAATTCGCAAAAAAAGCGAGGACAACGCGACAATTGCGCCGTCCTCGATTGACCGCGCAATTCGGGGGGTAAGGGGGGTGCGCGGTCGCTCAGACAACGCCGCTGCCTTACCTGCGTTCCGCGTCCTGCAAAAAAAATTAAGGCGGCAATTCCGCAGTGGGCAATTGTCGTCTGGCAGCGGCTGTCTGGACGTTCTCATTCAACCGCATGACGCAATGCTTCGAAAGTCACACGATACTTATGGATGCAAATTCTTTCGACAGGGTTTGTTGCCACGCGAAGTCTTCCCGCTTCGATAGAATAATCGGCAGCACAGGCTAGCGACGCAAGATATTTTCCTAAGTGCTTGCGCGGATCCTTGAAAGTTGCCGCGTGCTTATTCAGAGAGACATGGCCGGGACGAGCCGGGCCACGAACCGAGTGTCCACCACAACAGATTCAGCTCAGCAATCCGGTCTCCATCGATCGGATGACGCGGCAGACTGACATTTAGACGACATTCATGCAAAAAATTGACTTGGTGAGCGACCGTCGCCATGCGGCGGCGGGCGCCACCACCGATGTTCTACGTTTAAAGTGGCTTGCCGCCGCCTCGCGTTTCAAAACTACGCTGCATCGTCATGATCTTGCGCTCAAGTATGGGTTCAATCCCGACCAACCGCGCGTGCCACGCGGCAATTCCGATGGCGGACGGTGGATCCGAACTGCCGCTGGCAACTCATCGCGGCTCGGGAGCCGCAGTCGATACGGTGCCAGCTTTCCTGGGGCGACATATGGTCAACAGGTTCGCCTCGATCTCGAGATAGCCAGGACCGAAAATGCCCTTCGGCAGATCCGCCCATATGATCCCACATGGAAGCCAAGCACCCAAAGTTTAACCACGCCTGGAAGCATTGAAGGTGCAATTCGGAACGCAGAAGCCAGAGCACAACAAGCTGAAAGCTATTTAAATCAGTTGCGAACGGGAATTGGCGGTAACTTAGGTCCGCCGCTCCAACCTCCCGGCAGTCAGTCTCAGCGGTCAACGTCAAGTGTCTTTGATGGTGAGGCCTGGATTGCTGCCTATCGCGTGACCAATAACATGCCCGATCTTTTCGGACGCCCGAGTTGGCCGAACGACAAAGGAACGGTAGCTGTCACAGAAATTGATG
>DASSRJ010000163.1:0-17385 GCA_035701845.1 Pseudolabrys sp.
CGGCCTTGCTGTGAACAACAGTCTCTTCAACGACGCGTTCCAGATCGTCGAGGACGTCGTCCAGATCAGGCGGCGCCGAAGGATTTTCGAGATCGCCCGCGCGTTTCCGGTCTTGATCCAATCCGACGAATCTGCCGCGCCATTCGCCTCCGGCGGAAAGGCGAGGTTCGAAACCAACGTCAGCATGCGGACCACATTCGCGCGAATGAAATCGGCCCGTGCTGTGTTGAGCGTAAGCCGGGTCAATGACGAGCTTCACAATCGGATTCAGAACGGCGTGAACGCGGGCTGCGTCAACATCGTCGAAGACAACACTGTGAACCGGTCCGTTCTGACGGACGGGAAGAACGCGTTGCTTTTCAACTATCGGGACGACGCGTTGCGCGAGCACCTCGAATTCGTGTGCAGCAATCCGCGGCGGGCCTACGAGCTGGCGCAAACCGGATTCATGCTTCGCGACGAGACGCCATTCCGGTTCGGCGGTTTTCATAACATTCTTGAGCTGGCGCAGACGCCCCGCCCGGGCGGCAGGCACCCGGAACTCGCACGACAGCCGTCGCTCGCGTTATAATACCCGCATGTCCGATTTCTGGCTTGTGGCCGGCCAGCTTGCATTGATTGCTGCTGCCGCCGGCGTTGTTAGTTATGGCCTTATCGTCATCCTGGGCGCCTCGCTCGCCAGGTATGCATTGGCGCAGCCCAACGCCCGTTCGTCGCACAAGCAGCCGACACCGCAAGGCGGCGGCATCGCCGTCATTGGGGCAACCCTTGTCGTGATCGGCGGCGGCTTTCTCGCCGGCGTGGATCTGAACGACACATATCGGCTGGCCATGGTGTTGTGCGCCGTCATCCTGCTGGGCGCGGTCGGCGCGGCTGACGATGTCAGGCCCCTGGGCGCCGCGCCGCGGCTGGTGCTGCAGATCGCAGCCGCCATTCTTGTCGTTGCCGCCATTCCGCCCGAACTGCGGATCGTGCAGTGGCTGCCATTCTGGCTGGAGCGCGTGCTCATGCTGCTGGGCACGGTCTGGCTCGTCAATCTGGTGAATTTCATGGACGGCATCGACTGGATGAGCGTCGCCGAAATTGTGCCGCTTACGGGCGGCCTGATTATTTTCGGCCTGATGGGCGAGCTCCCGCGCGATGCGACTGCGGTCGCCGCCGGCCTCTTCGGCGCCATCCTTGGCTTTGCGCCATTCAACCGTCCGGTCGCACGTCTTTTTCTCGGGGATGTCGGCAGCCTGCCGATCGGACTGCTGCTCGCGTGGATGCTTATGCTGCTCGCCGCGAAAGGCCATTTCGCCGCGGCAATCCTGCTACCGCTCTATTATCTTGCGGATGCAACAATCACGCTGCTGCACCGGTTCAAACGCGGGGCGCCGCTTGCAGAGGCCCATCGCGACCACTTCTATCAGCGTGCCGCTGACGGCGGTTGCGGAATTTATCGGATTGTCGGCTCGGTCTTCGCGGTCAATCTCGTTCTTGTGCTGCTGGCAGTCATCTCAATCCTGAATCCGTCCGCCGCTTATCAAGTGATGCTGCTGGCTTTTGGATGCGCCGGCGTCGGCATCGTTCTCCGGAATTTCCAGGCTACGGCCGTCCGGCGCGCGCGTTAGTTTAGGACAGCAATTCAGAAACGCGCCGGCGCACGGCACGCATGCCACGGCGCAGGCGTCCGCCGCCCGCAACCGCATCTGCCTGTGGAGCCGTATCTTCCATCGGCACCTGCTCGACCGGACGGCCGTGGAATTCGAAAACCAGGTAGCGCGCAACGGCATGACCCACGTTCCTCATGCCGTGCATTTCGCCCGCCGCGTAGTAGACGGCGCTGAAGGGCTCAACTTTTTGCCCCAAAGTTTCAACCTGACCCGACAAAACGACGATGGCGACATCGTAAGCGTCCGCATGTGGCGGATAACCTGCACCGGGCTGCAGCTCGGTTATATGCGCGTGCAGCTTTCCGAGATGAGCGGTCGGACCTTCGAACAGCAGCCGCGGCGCGAAGCCTTTGGCGTTTTCTGAGGGGCGTGCTTCATCAAAGTGGTAGAAGGTGGGGCCGAGAACGTTCTGCGGCGGTTTGGACGCCGTCCGCCACTTGAACATCAGGTAAGCAACCGGCGCCTCCGGGGAATTCCGGATCGTATGGTGCTGGTAGGCCGGATAGTAGACGAACGATCCGGGGCGCAGGCGTTCCACGCGCGCACCATCCGGTTGCGGACCGTCTGCAATCAGGATGTCGGCCTCTCCCTTGAGAATAATCAGGATTTCTTCTTCGAGGTGCGCGTGCGGCGGATGCGGGGAGTGGCCGGAACTGAGCAGCGAGTAATGACACGCCATGTCGTCGTGTGTGCGCGTCTGACCGGAGAACAACGGATAGGGACGCCATTTTTCTTCCGCCAGATCGGCGTCGGCGAACCGGATGGCTTTGACCTCGGTGGTTATCATGTTCGGTCAGCGACGCGTGGCCGTGTTAGCCGTTTTGCGATGCGTGAGCCCGAAGCCGGCGAATCGGATTTGGAAGATCCAACGGCCTGCGCCGGCCGGAACACATGCCACAATACGGTTCTTCCTCCCTGGCCAGAAATGCATCGAGCTCGCTGTCGCTGCAGGACGGCTCAAGAGGCCTGTAGCCGAGATAAAAGTTCCATTTTGAAGAAAGTCCGTATTTGGCCTTCTGCATCGACAGATAGGTCAACGGGGCGCACTTCCAGATTTTTCCTTCGAAGAGCTGCATGCATTCACGCGCCGGGCAGATCTCCCAGCTTGCGCGCGGTGCGCCATCCTCGAACGGCTGCATGTCCGCGCCGTACCCTTTGTATCGCTGAGTCCAGTTCCTGAACGATTGATCCACTTCCACAACGACCCCTAATTCTGTCTTCCAGCGCGCGATCAGATCGAAGGTCGTCCGCAGCCTTTCTCGATACTCGGCCGAGTCGTGATGGACGGCCAGGCTGATAATCACCCGTTTGTCGGCCGCAAGAAGTTCCGGCAGGTCGGGATGCCGATGCAGAAAAAAGCCATTGGTGCGGACGCGTATGATCGCTTCAGGCCAATGCCGCCGCGCGAGACGGGCGAAATCCGTCAAATCCGGATGAATCGTGGGCTCACCGCCCAGAAGATGAAATTCATTTACGGACGTACGCGAACTCCAGGCACCCATCCAATGATCGGCGTCCGATACGCGCATGTGACCGTGATGATTGTGGTTGGAATAATGCGAGCAGCTTTCACATGCCAGGTTGCAGGCATGCGTAACGTGAAGCTCCAGATGCTTGATGTACCGGCGCTTTGCGTGTGAATGCGCCGGCGGCAGCCCGCTACTCAACATATGCATCGCGTGTCTTCGCCCCGGAGCGGAATTTGCACCGGTGCAGGCAATATGTCGAGACTCCAAATCGCGGCTCAGCCGGGCGCCGCCGCTCGATGCCGCAGTATCATTCCTCCCGCCACTCCGAACCCGATGACATAAGTCCAACCCTGCACAAAATCGAAAATGTGCGAATTGAACAGCGAGCCGGTGATGTTCTGGGCGACGATGACAAGACCAACCCATGCCGCAAGGGTGTTGCCGCGGCACAAGGCGAGATGGGCCAGCCACATGGCCCACAGCACAGCAATGCCGAGGACACCGAGTTGTATTCCGACGGCAAGAGTCTGATTGTGCGGATTGGCAGCAGCAACGCCCGCCGCGCCGGTCTGGCCTGCGGCAGCTTTTTCAAACAGCGCCCGGATCGAGCCGGTCCCGTGGCCGATCACCGGCGCCTGCCGTACGAACTCGGCCGATTTCTTCCAGAACTCCAGCCGCTCGCCCGTTGACGTTCTTTCGTTCGTCTTTTCGTATTTCTGCGCTTCGGTCTGCAGCGCCTCGGTACGCTCGCGCAAATACGGCGAAGATACCCAGACGATGACGCCAAGAACGATCGCTGCGGCGAGCAGGCCTGCAATCGTCTTAACGTCACGGACCTTGATCGCGAGCAGGATGAACAGGACAAAGATCGTGACAAGCGCGGTGCGGCCGGTCGAGAAGTAAAAGATATTCGCGAGCATGGCGACGATCACTGCCGCGCATGCGAGAACCAATGACCGGTGCTTCCGTTCGGCGCTACCGACCATCAGGTACAGCAGACCGAAGACACAGATGACAAATTCGCCGCTCTGGGTCGCGGCGTTCTTTACGATGACATTGTCGAAGCGCAGGAACGCCGCCGCCAGTTGCGGCACAGCAATGACAATGCTCGTGACGGCCAACAGCGTAATGCATGACAAGAGATAACCGGCGAACACCCAGCTCCCGCGCCGGGAATGTTGAAATTGCACCAGCAGCAGCGGGATGGCCAGCAGCTTGAGAAACGAATCGAGCCCTTTCCAGCGCTCGAACAATGTCACATCCGCCCATAGCATTCCGGCAATGCCCAGCAGCACGAGCAAGACCGGCAGCCCCCCGGCCGGCGTCAAGAGTGCCCGGCGAACGTCATCCCAGCGAAGGACCGGAACCAGTGTGACGAACCAGAGGCCGACGAGAATGGCGGTGGCCGATGTCGACCACGGAAGCGACATTGCAATTGCAACGGCAAGAATATCCGCCCCTGTTGCGAGCTTCTTTTGGCTTTCCGCAGTCAAAAGCGCCGCCATGGTTCAGCTTGCCCGCACGGAAGAAGCGCCTTGCAACGACGACAGCCCGCGAAGCGCGCGCACGCGATCACCCGCCAGCACATCGGCAAGCCTGGTTTCGTTCTGCGCCAGTTGCGACCGTTCCGCCTCGGGATGCCAGAGATGAATCACGCCGGTGGCAAAAATGCCATCCTTGCGGCGGACGCCGGCGTGAAGAAGCCGGGCGATAATGTCCGAGTCTTCTTTTCCCCAGCCCCGATAGTCCGCGTCGAAGCCGTCGACACGATCGAGATCGGACCGCCAGATGGCAAGATTGCAGGAGCGCGCGCCCTGCCAGGCGTTTTTCCGGATTCGCCGAAGCACGCCGAGCGGCAAAGTGAGAAGGGCTGACAACCGGTTGACGCCGCCGCGCGAGCGCTCGCCGAGCCAGCGGCCGGCGCCCCAGGTTTCAGGGGCCCTGTTCTCCCGCAACACGCTCGTTGTCAGCGCTGGTGACAGCAAAACGCGGTTGCCGGTCACGAACCAGCCAGGCTCCGCCAGCCGCCGATGCGTCGCGACAAAATCGGGACGCACGATGCAGTCACCGTCCAGAAAAATGCAGTAGCTGCCGTGCGCGGTGAGAATTGCGCGATTGCGGATCTCCGCCGCGCGGAAGCCATGATCGGCGTGCCAGACATGCTTCAGGCGGCCCGCAAATCTCGGTTTCCAGGCATCGATCAGCCTGGCGGTGGCCGCTTCCGATCCGTCGTCCGCCACGATGACCTCGAAATCGCCGTCGCGTTGTATGGAAAGCGACCGCAGTACCGCATCGAGCGCGTCCTCGCGGTTGAATGTCGTGACGATGACGGAAATCAGTTCAGCCACAGGCGCCCTCTCCTTCCGGCTTTAGCCGAAGTCGCTCGTGCCGACAAACCCCTAGGGTCCGTGCACGCCGCGATGTTACCTTGGCACCGACTCCAGAGCCTTTGCGGGCAAGCAATTATGCAAAAGATATCAGCCTATATCCTCACTTATAATGAGGCGGAAAAGATCGAAGCGGCCGTGTCGAGCGTCTTGTGGGCCGACGAAGTCGTCGTGGTCGATTCCTTCAGCGTCGATCGTACCGCCCAGATCGCGCGCGCGCTCGGCGCCCGTGTCGTGGATGTGCCGTTCAAGGGTTTCGGCGATCTGCGCAACCGTGCGATCGAAGCCTGTCAGTTCGAATGGATTTTCAGTCTTGATGCCGACGAGCGCTGCACTGAAGCCGTGCGCGACGAGATTCTGACGTTGCTGTCAGCTTCACCCCCGCACGACATCTATATGGTACCCAGGCGCAGTTACATGATGGGCCGCTGGATCAAGGGCTCGGGGTGGTATCCGAATTTCCGCCAGCCGCAGCTCTTCCGCAAAGGCAGCCTCGGCTACACGCTTGAGCCCGTGCACGAAGGGTACGAAGTCATTGGCAAGCGGTCGGTCGGCAGGCTGAAAAATGCGGTCTGGCAGTTTCCGTTCCGCAATCTCGAGGAAGTCATCAACAAGATGAACCGCTACTCGACACTCGGCGTGCCCAAGCTCGCGCACAAACGGGTGTCGATGGCAAGCGCTCTCGGTCATGGCATCTGGTCGTTCCTCAAGCACTACATATTCAAGCTCGGCTTTATCGACGGCTGGGCAGGATTCGTGATCGCGTTGGGGAATTTCGAAGGCACGTTCTACCGCTACGCCAAGCGCTACGAGCAGGTGCAAGGCTGGAAGCCTCCCGCAAGCCAGGCGATCCGGCGCGAGGTTAGTCCCTGACCGGCTTACGCACCTGCCGCGAAAGATTGCGTAGCATTCGAAACGGCAACGCCAGATAATATTTGCGCAGGATTTCCCAGCGATCGGCCCAGTGGCAAGTAACCGCAGAATCACAGGGCACGTACCAGCCGTTGTTCTCGTATCGCCGGATGATGCGATACCCGGACGAAACCAGATACCGGTGCTTCGACAGATCGGCGACGTGATCCTCGATCATGATGAGGCGCGGGCGCCAGCGCGCAATGTCGAATCCTTGCAACACCTCGATCTCGTGCCCCTCGACATCGATCGACAGGAAATCGAACGCGGCCGGAGTACCCGCCTCTTCGAGGATGCTGTCGAGAGTACGGACAGGTACTCGGATGATTTTTTCAGGGATTGCCCCCGGCGCCATGCTGCGCCGGTCGAGCGACGATAGCGGTCCCGCGACGTGCAGCGGCAGCTCCTGGCCGGCCTTCGCGGGCGACGAGCAGGCGGCGGCGAAAACCTTGGCATTGCGCTGGGCGCGGAGCTGATCGGCAAGATCCGGCTGCGGCTCGATCAGAACGCCAGTCCAGCCCAGTTGCTCCAAGTGCCAGGTCTGCGAGCGCTCACGCGGATCGTTGGCGCCGACCTCGACGTAATAACCTTTAATGTTTCCGAAGAAAGCGGCCACCAGCCGCGTTTCCTGGTCGGACGAAAAGCGCGCCAAGGTCGAAACCTTCAGCCGGAGCGCGATTTCGGTGCGCGCGTGCGCTCCACCATCGAGCTGGTCGAGTGGCCGGGCACCAGATCGATCAGGATGATCTCGCCGCCCAGCGCTTCGACGATCTCGCGGCCGACCACCTGCTCGCGGGTATAGTCGGCGCCCTTGACGAGCACGGTCGGCTTGACGCGCGCGATCAGCTTCTCCGGCGTATCTTCCTCGAACACGGCGACGAGATCGACGGCCTCGAGCGCGGCCAGCACTTCGGCACGCGCCTGCACCGGCTGAACCGGGCGGCCGGCGCCCTTAAGCCTGGTCACCGAGCCGTCGCCGTTGAGGCCGACAACAAGCCGGTCGCATGTGGCGCGCGCCCCCGCCAGCAATTTGACATGCCCAGGGTGCAACAGATCGAAGCAACCGTTCGTGAAACCGACCCGAAGCCCTTGCTTGCGCCAGTCGGACAAGTGGTCGTCGAGAACGTTCCAGTCGAACACGATCTTCTCTTCGGGCGCCAGTGTCGCCGCCGGCAGGATCCGCGAGCGCAGTTCGGCAACCGACGCCGTCGCTGTGCCGCGCTTTCCGACCACCACGGCGGCGGCCGCATTGGCCGCGCGCATGGCGGCTTCGAAATCGGCTTTCATCGCCAGCATGGCCGAAACGACGGCCACGACCGTGTCGCCGGCACCCGAAACGTCCCGCACGCGCACCGGATAGGCCGGAACGTGCACGGGCGCACCCTTCCCGACAAGGCTCATGCCGGCTTCGCTGCGTGTTACAAGAACGGCCTGCGTTCCAAGAGTATCGCGCAGTTCGCCTGCGGCTGCCGCTATCTCGTCATCGGTGCCTGCAATCCTGCGTGTCGCATCGGCAAGCTCCTGCCGGTTCGGCGTGATCAAAGTCGCACCGCGATAGATGCCGTAATCGCGGCCCTTCGGATCGACCACGACCGGCTTTCCGCGCTCGTTGGCGGCATCGATCACCGCACGAATGACGCGCGGCGTCAGCGCTCCCTTGGCATAGTCCGACAAGATAACCGCCCCCACGCGCGGCATCGCCTTGATGACATGACCGATGAGCGCATCCTCGCTGCCGGCATCGACTGCGGTCGGCGTTTCCCAGTCGGCGCGCAAAAGGTGGGTCGAATGGTGCTCGGAGACAAAACGGACTTTTCGGGTCGTCTGCCGCTTGCCATCGATCACCAGATGGAATTCGATCAGGGGGTGAGTGCCGAGCGCCTTGGTCAGCGCGCTGCCGGCCTCATCGTCGCCGACCGCCCCGACAAATATGCAGCGCGCGCCGAGCGCCACGAGGTTACGCGCGACGTTACCGGCGCCGCCGATCATCAGCTCGGTGCGCTTGACCGCGATCACCGGCGTCGGCGCTTCCGGCGAGATGCGCGATACCTCGCCATAAACAAATTCATCCAGCATCAGGTCGCCGACGCAGAGAATTGTCTGCCTGCCGAGCGCCGAAAGATGCTTGTCGAAATCGTACATTGATCCTACCGGTAGCGGTCTGCGCGGTTGAGATAACCGGTGACGTATTGGCCAACGGCAACTTCGAGCGGCGTAAATCCGGCATTATAACCGGCGCGGCGCAACCGCTCGACCCGCGCCTCGGTGAAGTATTGATACTGTCCACGGATCGCCTGAGGCATATCGATGTATTCGATATTCGCCGGCATCCGCAGCGCCTTGAACATGGCACTGATCATGTCGCGGAAACTCTCCGCCTTTCCGGTGCCGACGTTGAAAATTCCATTGATGCCTGTTGTCTCCAGCAGCCACCGCAGCACTGAAACCGCGTCATCTACATAAATGAAGTCGCGGCGCTGGTCACCATCGGCGACACCGTCACGGTGCGACTTGAACAGCTTCACCGGCTGGCCTGACTTTGCCAGGTCGAAGACCTTGGCAAGGACGCTCGTCATGTGCCCTTTATGATATTCGTTCGGACCGTAGACGTTGAAGAACTTCAGCCCGACCCAATGCGGCGGCATTTTTACTTTTTTCATGTAACGATCGACGACTGCAAGGTCGAACAGGTGCTTGCTCCAGCCGTAGAGATTCATCGGTTTGAGGGTGCGTAACGCGTCGAGCGACCAATCGTCGTCGAAGCCGTGACTGCCGTCTCCATAGGTCGCGGCCGAAGACGCATAGATGAACGGCGTGCGTGTCAGCGTGCACCAGTCAAGGAGCCTCAGTGAGAGACGGAAATTGTTCTCCATCACCAGGTCACCGTCTGTCGCGGTGGTGTCGGAGATCGCGCCCATGTGGATGACGGCATCGAGCTTGCGCTTTTCAAGCCAGCCTGCGAGTTCGGCCGGCGGCACAAGATCCACGACCTGATGCTTGGCAAGGTTGCGCCATTTGGCGTCGTCGCGGCCGAGCAGGTCACTGACCACGACGTCGGTCGAGCCCGCCTCATTGAGGCTGGCAACAATGTTTGACCCAATGAATCCGGCTCCCCCGGTCACCAGAAACATTCTACCCCTCGGCGGCGATTTAACTTTGCGGCAACCTTTGCCCCAGTCAGCGGCCGGGCGCAATCATATGCCGTTTGGGCCTGCAAAACGCTCACAACAGGGTAAAAATCGCGACTGGACATCTCGCTGGTACGCAGGGTAACGCCTGCCTTGTCCGCCCTGACATTGGGGCGGCACGGGGGAACGCGTCGCAAAATCCATGAGCCACGAGTTCAATCAAGCCGCCGCTCCGGTGGTGATCGTCCCCTTTGTGTGGATCGGCGACTTCGTGCGCTGCCACTCGGTCGTCAGGCTGCTGCGCATGCAGAGCCCCGAGCGGCCCGTTGACATTGTCAGCAGCACCTTATGCGCCCCGCTCGCCGACTACATGCCAGGCGTTCGCCGCATAATCATCGCCAATTTGCCGCGCCGCCGTCTTGGTGTCGCGCAGCAACGCCAGCTCGCAGACCGGCTGGGCGAAGGACACTACGGACAGGCGCTGGTCATGTCGCGCAAATGGAAGGCGGCGCTCGCACCGTGGCTTGCCGGGATCCCGCTACGGACCGGTTTTGCCGGAGAGTTCCGCTTTGGCCTCCTCAACGACATCCGTTTCGGCGAACGCAGGCTGCCGCGCATGATCGACCAGATGGGTGCGTTGGCACTGCCGAAAGACGCCCCGCTGCCGGCCAAATGGCCGTTGCCCGAGCTGAAAGTGCCGCCTCACGACGTGCAAACCTGGCTCGCGCGCCAACGGCTCGCCGGAGAAAGCCGGTCGATCGTGACGCTGTCCCCCGGTGCAGTCGGTGCAGGAAAGGCATGGCCGGTTGCTCACTACGCCGAATTGGCCAAGGCACTCGCGATGGACGGCGCATCGGTCTGGATTCTCGGGGGCCCGTCGGAGACGCCGCTGGCCAAGAAAATTACCGCAGCGGCCGGAGAGCGGGTGCGTGACCTCACCGGATCCGACTTGCGCAACGCAATTCTGGCGCTGGCGGCGGCCGACATTTCGGTGACAAACGATTCCGGGCTGATGCATGTCGCGGCGGCGATCGGCACTCCGACGGTGGCAATCTTCGGGCCGACCAGTCCCTGGCACTGGCAGCCGCTCAATCCGGTTGCCGCTATTCTGGAACCGCCGGGCGATGATGAAGCGCGGGAGCGCGCGCGCATCGACGGTAATAGCGCGGTGCGCCACCGGCGTACCGACGACGTTGCTGTCGGCGACGTGCTTGCGACCGTGAAACAGGTCCTTGCCGCAGAGAAAAGCGACGTAAAATAATCCGTCAAACGCATGCACGCTAACGAAATTGGCTGCCGCAAACCTGACGAAACGTCCTTTCCGTGCTATCAGAGCGATATGGCGACACCGAAACCCGCCCAAGCAACGACTGACCGCGCACAGGATGCCATCGCATCGGCTTTGCGCACGCTCGAAGCCGAAGGCAGCGGCGTCGATGCCCTCAAAGCTGCGCTGCGCGACGGGCTTGGCCGGACCTTCGCTGTTGCCGTCGATACCATCCGCGGTGCGGAAGGCCGGGTGATCGTCACAGGCATGGGCAAATCCGGTCACGTCGCGCGCAAGATTGCGTCGACATTGGCATCGACCGGCACCCCTGCTTTCTTCGTGCACCCCAGCGAGGCAAGTCACGGCGATCTGGGAATGATCGCCAACTATGACGTGATCCTGGCACTGTCATGGTCGGGAGAGACAGCTGAACTGAAGAATATTACCGACTATTCGAAGCGCTACGGCATCAAGCTAATTGCGATGACGGCCATCGCCGACAGCGCGCTCGCCAAGGTCGCCGACGTGGTTCTTGTGTTGCCGCAGGCGCGCGAAGCCTGCCCGCACAATCTGGCGCCGACCACATCATCGCTCATGCAGCTTGCCCTTGGCGATGCGCTGGCGATCGCGCTTCTTGAAAGTCATGGTTTCACCGCGGTCGATTTTGGTCTTCTGCATCCCGGCGGAAAGCTCGGCACGCTGCTGAAAACCGTGCGCGATATCATGCATGGCGGCGCAACCATGCCGCTCAGGCCGCTCGGCACCCGCATGTCCGACGCCATTCTGGAGATGACCACCAAGGGATTCGGCTGCGTTGGAATCGTGGACGGGCGCGGCCTGCTGGTCGGCATCATCACCGACGGCGACCTGCGGCGGCACATGCGCAACGATCTCCTCGACGCGCGTGTCGACGACGTTATGACCCGCAGCCCGAAGACCGTTCGGCCCGACCAGCTCCTGAGCGAGACGCTGGACATCCTCAATTCAATGAAGGTGACCGCCCTGTTCGCCGTCGAGGCCGGAAAGCCGGTCGGAATCATCCACGTACACGATCTCCTTCGTACAGGCGCAGCGTAATAATCACTGTTAGCGCGCGATTGTCTCAACCGCCTCGATCACGGCATCGACCGCCGGCGATGATCCGTCAGCGCCGAGAATGGCGATGGGTCCACTGCCGACCGGCCCGGTGAGATCAGGCTGGCTGCCGGTGAAGATTGCAACCAGCGGAACGCCTAGGGCGGCTGCAAGGTGCAACAGTCCTGTATCCACGCCGACCACAAATTGCGCGCCAGCTATCAGTGCCGCGACCTGGTCGAGCGGCCGGCGCTCCTCAACGCGCGCGCCGGGAACCGCGGCGGCAATGCGTTCACTGCGCGTGCGCTCCGCATCGGTGCCCCATAGCAATCGCAGCTCGGCATTTCGGTTCAGTCTTTTCCCAAGGGTGACCCAGTGCTCCTCAGGCCAGAGTTTCTCCGGCCGCGCGGTGGCGTGGAGCAGCAGTCCATAGCGTGAGCCTGCATTGCAAAATCGCTTGCGATCGAGGCCAAAATCCGGTTCGCCCCGCGGCGAATAATCGAGCGCAAGCCCGCTCAGAATCCGGTTACGCTCTACGGCGTGCAAGTCGCGGCTGACACGATACCGTTCATCATAAAATGCCGAAGCCAGCGGCTCGCGGATGCTCGACGCGTCGTAGCCGTGACGCCGCCCCCGCGCCGCGCGCGCGATCAGGGCGGAACGCAGAAGCCCCTGCGTATCGACGATGTCATCGAAATGCCGGTCACGGATTGCGCGCAGGCTGGCCGCAATCTCGCTCATGGTCGGCGGCGCGTACAGAGACTTTCGCCAGCGCCGCCATGCGACCGGGATGACGTGGCTGACTGCGGGGTGGAGTCGCACGAGCGGCGCAAAGGCTTCCTCGACGAGCCAGGCAAAGGCCGTTTGCGGATGAGCCTGGCGCGCATCAACAACGGCCGGCATGTGATGAATCACATCGCCGAGCGATGATGTCTTGATGAAAAGGACGTCGGGCATGGTGCGCTTGGGGCACCCATATACCGGTCATTAAGGATGGCCGCCATAACCATGCCATTGCGTGGTGCAATCAAGGCGCAGTTTTTACTGTCGACCGGTATATTGCCGCATGTGCGAGGGGCAAGGGCATGACGATTCTGGTGACGGGAGGCGCCGGCTATATCGGCAGCCACATGGTGCATGAACTCGCCGACGCGGGCGAGTCCGTCGTCGTGCTCGACAACCTGTCGACCGGTTTCCGGTTCCTGATCCCGACCTCCGTTCCCTTCGTTGCAGGCAGCACGGGCGATCGGCCGCTGGTCGGCGAAGTCATCGCGCACCACCGCGTCAGCGCGATCATCCACTTTGCCGCGTCGATCGTGGTCCCTGAATCGGTCACCGACCCTCTCGGGTACTACAGCAACAACACAATGAATACCTGCGCCCTGCTGGACGTTGCCATCAAGGCCGGTATCCGCGAATTCATCTTTTCCTCGACCGCCGCCGTGTACGGCAATGCGAGTGACGCGCCCGTACGCGAGGATGCCCGGACCGTCCCGATTTCGCCTTACGGCACGTCAAAGCTGATGTCGGAGATCATGCTTCACGACGCCGCCAGGGCGCATGGTCTTCGTTTCGTCGCGCTCCGCTATTTCAATGTCGCCGGCGCCGATCCCAAATTGCGCACCGGGCAGGCGACGCCGGCCGCAACGCATCTGATCAAGATTGCGTGCGAGACTGCGATCGGCCGGCGCCCGAAGATGAGCGTCTTCGGGGCCGACTATCCCACGCCGGACGGCACCTGCATCCGCGACTACATTCATGTCAGCGATCTTACCAGGGCGCACTCGGCGGCGCTCGCTTATCTGCGCAATGGTGGCGCAAGCACGACGTTCAATTGCGGGTACGGACACGGTTCTTCCGTTCTCGAGGTGATCGCAGCGGTGCGGCGTGCAAGCGGCCGGGATTTTCCCGTGGAGATTTCAGGTCGCCGTCCCGGTGATCCGCCCTCGCTTGTTGCCAACGTGGACCGCATCCGTTCCGCTTTGTCATGGCGTCCGCAATTCCAGAACCTCGATACGATCGTTGCCCATGCGCTCGCGTGGGAAAAGCAGCTTGCCGCCCGGAGAAAGAGTGCGGTGGCCTGATTAAGGGCCCGCGCAGGCGTTTTCAGCCCATTTGCCGAGTTTTGGCTTGAAAAATTCTTTGCTGACAGGCAAGGAAGCGCTCATCCCTGCCCGACGTGTCCTATTAACAGCCCGACAGAGGGCGGATGAACGAACACAGCCTGCCCATTGCCGAGGAGCGCTACAGCGCCTCAACCCTGATCCGGCGTTTGCTCACGGAACAGGGCCTGGTGCATTGGCGCAAATATGCAATCGCGTTCGCCTTGATGGCGGTGGCGGCCGGCTGCACCGCATTCAGCGCTTACCTGATCGGCGACGTGATCAACCAGGCTTACGTCAATCGAAACTTGCCGGGGATCATTGTTCTTGGCGCAATCACCGTCGTTCTGTTTTCGATGAAGGGACTCGCTACCTATGGCCACAGCGTGATGCTGTCGCGGATCGGCAACCGCATTGTTGCCGACAATCAACGCGCGGTTTTTTCGAAGCTGCTCAACGAAGGACTGGGCTTCTTCTCGGACCGCCATTCAACCGAGTTCATCGCCCGTCTTTCGACCGGCGCTGCAGCTGCGACGCAGGTCATCAATCTGCTCATCACCTCGGTCGGACGCGACCTGCTCTCGCTGATCGGGCTGATCACGGTGATGGTGGTGCAGGATCCCATTCTGTCGTTCTTCAGCTTTGTCGTGGCTCCTCCCGCATTCTTCGTACTGCGCAAATTGATCCGGCGCATCTATTCGATCGCGCGCACCCAGTTTCAGGGCGGGACGCGCATCATCGAGACCTTGCAGGAGACGCTGCAAGGTATTCGCATCGTGAAAGCCTTTACGCTCGAAGACATCATGCGCGAGCGGTTCGACCGGAATGTCGCGGCGGTCGAGCACGAGGCAAACAAGATGGCCCGCGTGTCCAATCGCGCCAGCCCTTTGATGGAAACTCTCGGTGGATGCGCCATTGCGATTGCCATCACCTATGGCGGCTACCGGGTGATCGAGACAGGCGCCACGCCGGGCCAGTTTTTCTCCTTCATTACAGCGTTCTTGCTGGCCTATGAGCCGGCAAAGCGGCTTGCCCGGCTCAATATAGAGCTCAACAGCGCATTGGTCGGTGTGCGCGTACTGTTCGAGGTCATTGACAGCCCGCCAAGCGAGGCGCCCGACGGCGACAGGCCCGACCTGCGAACCACGACCGCGCGGCTTGAATTCAAGGACGTGCACTTCGCCTATCGTGCCGAAGAGGCGGTCCTGCGCGGCATGTCCTTCGTGGCCGAGGCCGGCAAGCTCACGGCGCTGGTCGGCCCCTCGGGCGGCGGAAAATCGACCGTGTTCAATCTGCTTCTGAGATTCTACGAGAACGAACGCGGGCCGATCACCATCGACGGCCAGGACATTTCGAAGGTTTCACGCCGCTCGCTGCGCCAGCACATTGCCTATGTCGGCCAGGAGGTGTTTTTGTTCCGCGGCACGATCCGGGAAAACATCGCTTTCGGAAAACCGGGTGCCAGCGAAGACGAGATCGTCGCCGCCGCCAGGGCGGCCTATGCGCACGATTTCATCCTGTCATTTCCGCGCGGCTACGATACCCCGGTCGGCGAGCACGGCCTGCAACTGTCCGGCGGGCAGCGGCAACGGGTCGCCATTGCGCGCGCGCTCATCAAGAATGCACCAATCATCTTGCTCGATGAGGCGACGGCGGCGCTCGACTCGGAATCCGAGCTGCAGGTGCGCGAGGCCATGGAACATCTCTGCCAGGGCCGCACGACACTCGCCATCGCGCACCGGCTGCATACGGTATCGCATGCCGACAGGATCTATGTCGTGGAGGACGGGCGTGCGGTCGAGTCCGGCCGCCATGACGAATTGCTCCGCAAGGGCGGCCGCTATGCATCCTTCTACAGGCTGCAGCTCGAGGCGCAGGAGCCGGACAGCCCGGTCGTCGCCGTTGCGTCGTCGTAACTTGGAGTAACTTGGAGTAACTTGGCGTAACTTGGCGTAACTTGGCGCGGTTGACGGCGGCGCACCTCACCTGATACGCACAGCCGTCTTTCGCCCGGCAGCCGCCTCGCGCGGGCATCCACCACAGCCAAGAAAATCCAACGGCAACAGACATGTCCGACAGCCGCTACGTCATTTCGCCACCGCCCCAGGCCACAATTGCGGTCGCTGGGACCGATAAAGTCTTTCCGGTTCGCCGCATCTGGTGCGTCGGGCGCAACTACATCGAACACATCCGCGAGATGGGCCAGGACGAGCGCGCACCGCCGTTTTTCTTCGCAAAGCCTGCCGATGCGATCGTTCCCGACGGGGGCACCGTTCCCTATCCGTCGCTGACAAAAGACATGCATCACGAAGTCGAACTGGTGGTCGCGCTGAAAAGCGGCGGCCGGAATATCCCCGTCGCCAAAGCCAACGACTGCATCTATGGCTACGCGGTCGGCATCGATCTCACCCGCCGCGATCTGCAGATCGCCTCGCGCGACGTGAAGCGGCCGTGGGAAGTCGGCAAGGCCTTCGACAGCTCGGCGCCGTGCGGACCGTTGATGCCGGCCAGCAAGATCGGCCATCCGACCAAGGGCAAGATCGTCCTCAAGGTCAACGGCCAGGTCCGCCAGGACGGCGACCTCAACCAGATGATCTGGAACGTGCCGGAGACGATCTCGAAGCTGTCGGAAATGGTGGCGCTTGAAGCCGGCGATGTGATCATGACCGGAACGCCCTCCGGCGTTGCCGCGACAGTTGCCGGCGACAGGATCGAGTGCGAGGTCGAAGGCGTCGGCAAGCTCTCGGTCACCATCGGACCGCCGCTGAAATAACAATGCAGTCATTCCGGGACACGCGCCAACGGGCCCGGCCCAACGGGTCCGCGCGGAGCGCGGCCCGATGACAAGCTCCGGGCGGCCCGATGATAAACTCCGCGCGTGGGCCCGCAATCCACACTCTGCAGCGCTGCGAGCTATGGATTCCGGGTTCGCGGGCTGACGCCCGCGCCCCGAAATGACAATCTAGAGTCCCAGATACGCCTGCCTTACGCGGTCATCGCGCAGCAGTTGCTCGCCGGAGCCTGCGAGCGTGATACGTCCGTTCTCCAGCACGTAGGCGTGGCTCGCGAGCTTCAGCGAGACCGCGACGTTCTGCTCGACCAGCACGCAGGTAAGTCCGGCACGGTTGAGATCGCGCACAGTGGTGAGCACGCTTTGCACGACCGCCGGCGCAAGTCCGAGCGAGGGCTCGTCGAACATGATGAGCTCCGGCTCACTCATCAGGCAACGTCCGATCGCGAGCATCTGCTGCTCGCCGCCCGAAAGCGTCCCGGCGGCCTGATTCCGGCGCTCCAACAGCACCGGAAACATTGCATAGACACGATCGAGATTTCGTTCGCGCCCGGCATGCGCACGCGGCACCAAGGCCCCCATCGCAAGATTTTCAGCGAC